>CAJUEU010000007.1 GCA_910585735.1 uncultured Oscillospiraceae bacterium
TGACCACGTTGATCTCGCTGAGGCGGTCGATCTCGTCCCCGAAGAACTCCACCCGAATGGCCGTGTCCCGCCAGTAGGCCGGCCAGACCTCCACGGTATCCCCCCGAACCCGGAACATGTTCCGTTCCCAGGCAATGTCGTTACGCTCATAGCGGTCCTCCACCAGCCGGCGCATGAGCTCCTCCCGCTTGAGCTCCTCCCCCACCCGAAGGGGGATCATCATGTGGGCATAGTCGTCAGGCTCCCCCAGGCCGTAGATGCAGGACACCGAGGACACCACGATCACGTCCCGCCGCTCAATGAGGGAGGCTGTGGCGCTGAGCCGGAGGCGGTCGATCTCATCGTTCACCGAGGAATCCTTCTCAATGAAGGTATCGGTATGGGGGATGTACGCCTCGGGCTGGTAGTAGTCATAGTAGGAGACAAAATACTCCACCGCGTTGTTGGGGAAAAACTCCTTGAACTCGGCACAGAGCTGGGCGGCCAGGGTCTTGTTATGGGCCAGCACCAGGGTAGGCCGCTGGACCTTCTCAATGACCTTGGCCATTGTGAAGGTCTTGCCTGAGCCGGTAACACCCAATAGGGTCTGTTCGGAAAGACCGTTCTCCACCCCCGCCGCCAGCATCTCTATGGCCTTGGGTTGGTCTCCGCTTGGAATAAAAGGACTTACTACTTTGAACTCCGGCATCGGCACACCTTCCTTCAAACATTCTCATTGTTCTATTCCGGCAGGAACCATACCGGCAAACAAAACACTCGCTTGTATGGGCGCAGTCCCCGGGGCTATTTAGGAGAATTATATCAAAACATTTGTTCTATTGCAAGAGGAATCAAACAAATTTTCTATTTTTCTCCGTCTCTCAGAATTGGAAGCCGCTCGCCCGCAGAGAAACCATATCATCGTCAGAAAATACCACGTGGTCGACAAGCTCCACATTCACCGCTTCCAAAACTTTGGCCAAACGCTGAGTGGTAAATTTATCCTCATCTGAGGGCAGAGCCAAGCCCGAGGGATGGTTATGGGCCAGGACTACCTGGGAGGCGTTGAGAGACAATGCCGCTTCCACCACGCCCCGGGTAGTGATCTCCGCCGCGTTCACGTTCCCCTCTCCGATCTTCCGGGTCCCCAGAACCTTCCCCTTGCCGTCCAGGCAAAGAAGGAAGATCCGCTCATTCCGGGCCCCGTAAAAATAGTCCTTGAGATATTCATAAATGTCCCCAGTGCCACGGACGATCTCATCCATTCTGCTCCGGGAGGAAAGGTAACGGCCCCCAGTCTCCTTGACGGCCTTGAGCAGCACAACGGCGTGCTCTCCTACGCCGGGCACCTTCATCAACTCCTCAGGAAGGGCGTCCATCACGCCGGCCAGGGAACCGAATCGGTCCATGAGCCCATGCGCCACCGGGTTGGTGTCTCCCCGGGGATTGGCATAAAAGAGCAGCAGCTCCAGCAGCTTGTGGTCAGGGAAGGAATCCGGCCTGGCAAGGAACTCCCCCTTGAAGCGCTTTCTGTGTCCATCGTGAATGGATGACATACCGTTCCCTTCTCTCTTTCTCGAAAAGTAGTCGAAATATTATACCACTTTTTCCCCTTTCTTTCAAGGGAAAATACCCTAAGAAGCTTTCAAGGATGCATTCTGTTCACCCTTTTTTCTCTTTTTGCGTAGAATGTCCTGAAGCGGGTGGAGGAGGCGAAGGCATGGACCGTGAGGAACTGGGAGAGGCCCTGGGCACTCTGAACGATTCTATCTTTTTCATTGTGGTCATCATAGGCTCCATTCTCCTGTCCTGGTTGGCCCTACTGTATCAACGTCAGCAGCTCCGGGACCAGATAGAGGGGACCCGGTGCGCTGAAAACGCCCCCATCTTTCCCCTCCGGCTGGGCGCCTCGGCCCTGGTCATCGCCGCTCTGCTTTATTTTTTCCGTCTGGGACTCCACCGGCGGGAAGAAGCCTGTCAGGGAGACGATCCTGTGGAAAAGCGGTCCTCCTGGCTCAACACCGTGGCCTCGGTTCTGGTCCTGGCAGCCTCCCTGCTTCGGCTGGAGGATCTGCTTTTCGTAGAGTCCAGCCGCCAGCCCGCCCTGCTGGAGACCGATGACCAGCCGCCCGTATAGCAAGGCCTTTGCGGCACTTTGCCTCCAGCGACTGTCCCGGAGGCAAGGAAAGGAGTGAAACAATGGCATATTCCGAACTGGAGCTTCTGGCCCGTATCATCAAATGCGAGGCGGGAGGTGAAGGAGAAAACGGCATGAAGGCGGTAGCCAGCGTGGTCATGAACCGGGTCCATGTGACCTACGGGGAATATTCCCGGTACAAGACCGTCCATCAGGTGGTGTTCCAGCCCCGGCAATTCGTCTGTGCCATGGAGACTGTGGGCGGATCGTATAACGCCCAGAACATTTACAACATGTCCTTGGAACAGGTCCACTGGGACATCGCTGAGTGGGCCATGGCCGGCCACCGGCTGACCAACCTGGGTACCGCTCTTTGGTTCTTCAATCCATACAGTCCCAACTGTAAACCTAATTTCCCGTCCAAGGTGGGGTCCTTTGTGATCCGTATCGGTGATCACTGCTTCTACAATCCCACCGCCGCCTATGCGGATACATAGCTCCCTGTATCCAGTTTCGTTCATCCACATTTCTTTTTGGAGGCTTTGATCATTATGGCAAGACTTTATCCTGAAGCAATGCAGAATATCGCCCTCAACAACGCCAACACCGCCGCCCAGGAATCCGGCATCAACACACCTACCCCCCCCGACTTCAACACCCCCGCCATGGAGGGGTCTCTCCAGCAGTTTTTGGCGGACAATTTGGGTGAATACGTGGTGGTGGAGTTCCTCATCGGCACCCAGACCCTGGTCCAGAAGGCCGGCATCCTCTATGCCGTAGGCACCAGCGTCATGACCCTTTACCAGGAGCTGAGCCAGACCTTTATCACCTGCGACCTGTTCTCGGTGAAGTTCGTTACCTTCTACCTCCCCGGCCATCGCCCCTGGCAGGTAAACAATCCCCTGTTTTCTCAAGGGGATATCGGCGCCATTCCTCAGCAGGGCGGCTGTATGGGCGGCAACTGCGGCGGCTTCCAGGCCACCCTTGGAGGCTGAGTTATCATGTGAAAGAGGGAGCGTCCCGTGGGACGCTCCCTCTTTCATCACAGATTGATTTTCAGAGCTCCCGCTTTGCGGCAGGGCCGTTCCTTTGTTATCCCGCCATCTCAAAAACCTGCCCGAAAATGGATACCGAAACGATCTCCGCCGGGTCCACGATCTCCGCCAGGGAGAACGAGTAGTAGCCTCGCTCTTTATCCTGAATATCGGTTTTGTGCTGTGTGTGGAGACAGTTGAAATCCCTCACCGGCACCGTCTCCCCTGCCGCCGTGATAAGGTAAACCTGCTCCGGCCAATCCTCCCGTTCATGGAGTGGTTCAAGCGGAATGGGCTCCGTCCCTCCCTCTCCCCCTTCCACTCCCCAGACCAGAGAGATAGGAGATACATACAAAGACCGCAGAGTCCCCATCGGCGTCCCGTCTACCGTAATGGAAGCCTCTGCCGTCACATAGATCCCCGGATCTTCATTGGGGAGAGTCACAGCATACTTCCACTTGCCGGAGAGGATCGGCTCCTTCCGCAAATTGTCGCTGTACAGGCCCTCAAAAGCCAGAGACAGCTTGGAACCCAGAAAATTAAAATCATTGTTGATGCAGTGAATTTTGAACATCAGAGAAATACGGTTGTCCAAAGGGTCCTCATCTTCCAGGCATCTCCAGCCGAAGCCAAAACTGTCCAGACAGGATCCGTCAGGGGCAGTGGCCTCAACGTCGTAGTCCAGAACATAATACTCCCCATCCAGCACTGTCCCTTCGGGGGCAGTCAGTTCCATCAGCGCCACAACGGAATAGCGGTCCGCAACGACCTGCTGCAGATGGAGAGCAGTACCTTCACTGGTCTTTTTCTTATCCACCACCATGGCAGCAGGTGTGAGAAGTCCCTCAGTCTTCGGTGTTCCGCCAAAGTATCTGAGAAGCCGTTGGTCCAATTTCATTACCACCGTAGCGGCGCAGGCAGTAACCACGATCGCCGCAGCAAGTCCCACCGCAGCCAGCCGGGGCAGTTTTCTTCCTGTTCCCATATTCGGTTCCTTCCTTTCTTCCTTCAGGAGACCCGCAAGCATGGCGTTCTCCTGTTCCCGCGTAGGCTTTACCTGGTCTATGACCCGGCTCAGATCCTCATATACCATATCCTTCGGCCTCCAGTCTTTGTTTGAGTTTTCCTCTGGCCCGAAAGAGCCAGGTACGGAGCGTGGCGGGTTTGGTCCCCATCAGCTCCGCAGTCTCCTCCGTGGTATACCCCTGATAATAGTAGAGATAGAGGGCCGTACGCTCCCTCTCCGGCAGGGCAAGGAGCTCCTGCCAGATCTCTCCGTCTCCGGGCTGTTCCCACGGAAAGGACTCCATCTCCTCCTCTCCCGCCCGCCGGGTGCGCCACCAGTGTTTAAGCTGGTTTTTGCATTCATTTCGGGCGGTAACAATGAGCCACGCCTTCTCATGTTCTAAATCTTGGAAAGGTTCTCCACGCTCCAGGACCTTTCGGAAGACCGTTTGGGCGGCGTCCTCCGCATCGGGAACATTCTTCAGCAGCATCAGGCAGATCTGGTATACCATGCCGACCCGCCGACGGTAGAGGGTGGCCAATTCCTCTTTCGTATAGACTCCCTTCACGGAGTTCACCTCCTTTTGTGTTCTCTGCTTATAACACAATTTTATCACCGGGTTTGTTTCACCGGTACAAAAAATATGGCGCCGCTGCAGTTTTTCCTTCTGCAGCGGCGCCGTTTTCTTATTCTCCCAATACCAGCAGCTTCACCACCGGGATGCGCCTCAATATCTCATACAAAATCAGGGTCCCGGCCCCGCCCAGCAGGGCGGAAAGCAGGTAGACCGCCGGGGCGGGAAGTCCGCTCCCATTCAGCCAGACAGCGGCCACCAGCAGGGGCAAGTAGTGGCATACATAGATCCCCCAGCTTTTGCGCACCAGCCATTTGGAAACGCCGGTCTCCCGGTCAAGCCAAACCTGACCGCAGCCGATAGCCGCCAAAGTCCCCACCCAGGCGTAGGCGTTGGTGTAAAAGCTCCCCAGAATGGCGTAATCGGTATAATTCTGCCCCCAGTAAAGAGCAGCGAAGCCCACCCCCATGGCCAGGGCCGCCAGAAGCAGGGGCCAGCAGAGCTTTTTCAGTTCAGCCCGGATCTTTTCCTGGGAAAGCAGGTAGTAGCCCAGCAGGAAGGCCACAAAATAGATACCAAAGCGATAAACTGTGATCAGGGGCGCGTTGAGGAGCCGCGCTCCACCCCATACCAGCAGCCCGGCAGCCAGAGTGGCGGCCATCCCAAGACTACCGCAAATACTGTAAAGTTTATCTCCTTTATCCACTTTCCGCAGCAGTACCAACAGCAGACAATAGATCCACAGCAGCTGGGCAAACCACAGGGGCCCGGTGCCCGACAACACGGCAACAAGATAGAGGACAAATCCCCTGATCCCCTGGGGAAGCGCGGCCGAGAGCTGTTCCAGCCCACCGCCGTTTTTCATGTTCAGATATCCCACCATCCACTGGAACACAAAAAGCCCCAAGGTGGAGGGCACCAACAGCTTTTGGGTCCGTGAGGAAAGAAACTGCCAGTGGCTCCGCTTTTCCAGGGAGTACCGGGCCGCCATCCCCGCCAGAGCAAAGAGAAGGAGCATAAACCAGGGGTAGACAAAATAAAGAATGGCGTCCTGATACTGGACCTCGTCAAAACTGCCCACGCCGCCCAATACCCCAGAGGCATTAAAGAGATATAGCACATGATATACAAAGACCAGCACCACTGTTCCAGCCCGGAGATTGTCCATCCAGAGCCTTCTCATTTCAGCCCGCCGTCCGCTCCGAAGATCATGCCCCGGAGCTTGTCAAACTGCTCCTGAGGCGGAATGGCCATCCCTCGCTTCTCATCTCCCAGGATGAGCAGGGTATCTCCCGGCTTGATGCCAAAGATCTCCCGGGCCTGCTTGGGGATCACGATCTGTCCCTTCTCCCCTACGGTAGCTGTCCATGCATACTTCCCTTTGGATCCGTTCATGGTTTGTTCCTCCTCGCGCGTTAAGTATGATTTGTATAACTAATCATACCACTATTCCTTTTTGGGGTCAAGAGGAATTGTCCACATTTTTTCTCTTCCCTCCGCATACCTCTAACAACAAGGGAGGGGATAGGATGACCTTTTTGGAACAGCTTGCGGATATGTTGTGGCGGCCCTGGCTTCTGGGGCTTTTCCTTCTGGTGGGACTCTGGTGCTCCCTGCGGAGCGGCTTTTTTCAGCTGTTTGGCCTGGGGGCCTGGCTCAAGGGCTCGGCAGGCAGCCTGTTTGGGCAAAAAAAGAGATCCCAAAAGGGCTCTCTTACCCAACTTCAGGCCCTGGCCACCGCCCTGGCCTCCACCATCGGCACCGGCTCCATCGCCGGAGTGGCCACCGCCCTCTTCTTCGGCGGCCCCGGCGCGGTGTTCTGGATGTGGATCTCCGCTTTGTTGGGGCTTATGACCAGCTTTGTGGAAAAGACCCTGGCGGTCAAATACCGCCGTCCAGCTCCCGGCGGAGGCTGGGAGGGCGGTCCTATGGTTTATTTGGAGCGGCGGCTAAGCTGGAGGCTGGGGGCCAAGTGGTTTTCCTTTTGGTGCGTCCTGGCCGCTCTCACCGGGGGCGCAATGGTCCAATCCAACTCCATCTCAGCCTCTCTCCACGCCGCCTTTGGCTGGAGCCGTTTTGCGATCGGGGGCGTCACCGCCCTGGGCGTCGGGATCGTGATCCTGGGCGGCATCGGCCGGGTGGGCAGGGTCAGCGAGAAGCTGGTCCCCGCCATGGCCCTTCTCTTTCTTTCCACCGGGCTGGCGGTGGTCCTTGCCCACAGGGAAAACGTCCTCCCCGCCCTTCACCAGATCATCACCTGCGCCCTGACGCCCCACGCCGCTTTGGGCGGGGCTGCTGGCTACGGCTTTGCCTCTTCCCTCCGCTATGGAGTGGCCCGGGGTGTGTTCACCAATGAGGCCGGGGTAGGCTCCTCGGCCATGGCCCACGCCGCCGCCGACGCTCCCTCTCCCGCCCAGGAAGGGTTCTGGGGCATGTTCGAAGTCTTTTTCGCCACTTTGGTGGTGTGTACAATCACCGCTCTGGCTCTGCTCACCTCAGGGGTCTATTCCCCTGCCGCCGCCCTCTCCGCCATCGAAAGCGGCACAGTCACTCCAGAGATGACCGGGGCTCCTCTGGCGGGAACCGCTTTTGCCACCTGCTTTGGCCAGGGCGGTCATTACATAGTCTCGTTCTGCCTGTTTCTCTTTGCCTTTACCTCCCTGCTGGGGTGGAGCTACTACGGGGAACGGGGCCTTTCCCACCTCACCGGGGAAAACCGCCTTCGCAAGCCCTTCCGGCTGGTCTTCCTTCTGGCGGTGGTTTTGGGAAGCGTGGGAGAGATCACCCAGGTCTGGGCTCTCTCAGACATTTGCAACGGCCTTATGGCCCTGCCCAATCTGCTGGCCATCTCCGTCCTGACCCCCGAGGCTCTTGACGAGCTGAAAAAGGGAATAAAAAACCTCAAGCTTTGATTCACCGATTGACTTATTTCTAATTTTTGTTATAATTGTAACGGGACGTCGAAAAGGGGACAATCCCGTCGAATTTCAGGACAGGTTTCCCTCTTCACCCCAAAGAAAAATACACATTTTGGAGGAAAGAACCATGAGCAAAGAGATCACTCGCCGCGGTTTTATAAAGGGCGCCGCCGCCCTGGCCGCCGGAACCGCCCTGGCCGGTCTGGCCGGCTGTACCAAAGCTGGGGAAAAGACCCAGGAGAAGCCTCAGCGTCACGTGAAGGTAGCCACCTTCTCCCCTACCGAAGGCACCAAGAACGCCGCCGCCATGCTGGCCGCCAAGTTCTCCGATGACCTGGAGTTTGTGGACATCACCACCCTGGACTCCCGCACCCAGGAGGTCACCTTCGCCGCCGACGACCTGGCTATCTTCGCCGCCCCCTCTTACGGCGGACAGCTCCCCATGGTCGAGGGGCTGTTTACCAACCTGAAGGGCAACAACACCCCCTGCGTGGTGGTCTGCGCCTTTGGAAACCGGGCCGCCGAGAACGTCTACGCCCAGCTGGCCAAGATCGCCTCCAGCCAGGGCTTTGTGGTCATCGGCGCTATGGGACTTGTCACTCCCCACGTATTCAGCAGCAACGCCAAGGCCGGCCACAGCCGTCCCAATGTGGAGGACAACCTGAAGATGATCGAGTTTGCCGCCAAAGTGAAAGAAAAGCTGGACGCCGGAAAGATCGAGGCCATTTCCCTGGAGGGCTCTCCCGACGTGGACTGGGCCAAGGAGATCTCGGTGGCGCCCAAGCAGTTTACCCCCGAAAATTGTACCCAGTGCGGCGAGTGCGCCAAGAACTGCCCCGTAGGCGCCATTGACCCTCAGACCCTGGCGGTCAATGAGGAGATCTGCATCCATTGTCAGCGCTGCTCCTTTGTCTGCCAGTTCAATGGCCGCAGCTATGACACCTCCGCCAAGCGGGAGTTTATTGAGGGAAAGCTTTCCGTCAAGAAGCCCGTGGAGTATTTCGTCTGAGCCTCTCAAATTTTATTTTTCCGAAAAAGAACAACAGAGCGGCCGCTTGGCCGCTCTGTTGTTCTGTAAGGAGAGATCAGGCCTTCACAAAAGCCTTCATACATTCCTCATTGAATATGGTGCCCTCCTTGGCCCGGTCGTAGACCAGGCGGCCCTCAGCATAGGTAGCCTGCGCCTTGTAATCATCGGTAATGACCACCAGGTCGGCGTCCTTGCCCAGGGCCAGGCAGCCCTTGTCATGCTCGAAGCCGTATTTTTTGGCGGGATTGAGACAGGCCATCTTCAGCACGGTCTCCATAGGAACACCCAGCTTCTCCACCAGGTTGCCGATGCCGTACAGGACAGGCTGGCTGGAGCCCATGAGCCGACCTGTATCGGAAAGCACAAAACCCTCGGGAGTGATGTTGACAGGCATACCGTAAGGAGTATCATAATGTCCCACGGGAGCGCCGGACAGATGGGTGCAGTCCGAGATCATCATGAACCGGTCGGGGCTCTTCACCCGGAAGAAGATCCGCAGCATCTCGCCGCCAATGTGGAGCCCGTCGCAGATCACCTCACACTCCACGTTCTCGTTGAGCAAGCAAGCTCCCAGGCCGCCCATATTCCGATGGTGGAGGCCGCTCATCACATTGCCCGTGTGGGTGGCCACCGAAATACCCTTTCCAAAGGACTCCATGGCCTCGTCGTAAGTGTCGTCGCTGTGGGCGTAGGCCAGGGTGACTCCCTGGGAAAGAAGGTATTCCATCACAGCCTCGATCCCGGGGATCTCAGGAGCCAGAGCCACCAAACGGAGAAGGCCGTGACCCGCCTCCACCATGGCCTTGGCGGTCTCCAGACTCACCTCGGGCCAGCCGGTCTTGATGCCTTTCTCCCCCACCCGGTTGAGCCAGGGGCCCTCGCTGTGGATGCCCAGGATGGTGGCACCGTCCTGGGGCCCCTCGTCATGGACGGCGGCCACGGCGGCAATGGCCTCGGGAGGCGTCACGGTGGGGAAAATATTGACGGTGCCCTGGGAGGCCAAGCCCTTCAGGTACCCCTTCACCGAAGCCTTGCGCTCCGCCTCGGTCTCACCGTGGCCGGGGTCAAAGCCGCAGGTACCATGATTGTGGGTGTCAAAGGGGCCGGGAATGATCCGCAGATCACCGTAATCCACAGCCTCCGGGTCCCGCCCCGGGGCAAAGGCCACGATCTTCTTCCCCTCAATGGTGAGGGTACCCGACTTGCAGCCGTCGGCCATATAAATACGGGTCGAATGGATCTTCATAGCAAACACTCCTTATAAATTGGTTTGACGCAGACCACGCTTTTTAGTCTCTCGCAAAGGCCTCCAAGGCCTGAACGATCTTTTCCAGCCGGGGCAGGTCCAGCTTGTGGTCCTGGGCGGAGCGGGTCCCCTCCACCACCAGGTCCTTCCCCTCCACCCTGCCGGAGGTGAGCACCATGCCGCCGGGAAAAAAGGAGAGGAGATTCTTCTCCAGGGCCTCATCGGCATAATTCTTTTCCTTTGCCTGCGGCAGCTTTTCCATCAGCTTCCGTACCCGGAGGTTGGCCAAGGTGCCGTGGGCCAGGACCAGGGTCTCCCCGTAAGCCAGGCAGTCCAGCACCACCACGTTGGCATTCTGGGAAAGGGACATACCCAAAACCTTATAGCCCTCATAGGCGGAAACCGACTTGTCGCAGAACACGAAGGCCACGCTGTTCTTCTTGTCCCTCAGCTCCTCCACCAGCTTCATGCACACTGCCACCGAGGCGGAAGCCCGGTTAAAGTTCACCTCGTTGGCGCTCCCCTTCATGACACGGTATCCAAGAAAGAGAAACAGGGCAGCGCCCAAAAGAAGCAGCAGCCAGATCCCTCCCCGGCTGACCGCCAGGGTGATAAGGGGCACCGACAGAATGGCCACCACCATCCCAAGCCCCGCCCGAAGCACCGTATCCCGCCGCTCCTCCCCCATGGTCTTTTCCGGCGCAAAGGGATAATAGCGGAAGGGCCGAAGAGATTTTGCCGGGGTGTCATAAGGAGCCACAAAAATGGTCCTGGCCCGGGAGGGATCGCCAACCACGATATTCTCCACCCTTTGGGCGGTCTTTCCCTTGGGGTTGGTCTGGATCTGGTAGTCCCAGCCCGTACCGTTCAAGGCTTCCTTCATTTGGGTGGCAAAGAAATAGCGCTGCTTTCTGGTATAGCGCGCACCCAGGGTCACGCCGTAGAGCATCATCAGATCCTGAAGGTTCATTGGGCCGTCCTCCTTTGAGGGTATGGTAACAGTCAAAAATCGGAAGCTGCCTCATATACAGCAACCCGGCGGGGCCGCTGCCTCGCCGGGTCACTGCCGTGGCCGGAGCCACGATGCAGAGAAAGAGAATCGGAGTCAGTCTATGACCTTTGCGGTGGGGGCCTCAAGGTCAAAGACTATGTATTCTGATCCAGGCGGTGGGCCCGCCGGAAAAGAATCCATTAGAAAATGCCGAAGAAAGCGCCCACAATACCGAAGATCAGCAGGCCCAGGATCAGGGTGAGAGGCTTGGCGCCCTTCTTCTTGATGAGGAACATCATCAGCAACACGATGCCCAGGCTCAGGATCCCAGGATAGATGGCGTCAAAGAGGGGCAGGATCTCGGTGACAGCGCCGTTGATGGTAATGGTCCAGTTCAGGGGCACGTTCACGGTGGTGGCGGTCATGGCGCCCACCATCATCAGGCCCAGGATAGAAGCGCACTGGGTGGCGTGGGCGATCAGGCCGCTGCTAAATACCGTGTCGATAAAGCTCAGGCCCATGGAGTAGCCCAACTTGATGAGGATCCACTTCATGATGGACTGGGTCACACCGTAGAGCAGGATGAACACCAGAATGCCCAGGGGGTTGCCGGTCTGGCACAGGCCGATGGCGATACCGGCGGCAATGACCCGGAGGCAGTTGAAGAAGATAGAGTCAAACATACCGGCGGTGGGGCCCATGAGGGAGGCCTTGATGGCGTCCACGGTGGAGCCGGGGATCTTACCGGCGGCCACGTCCTTCTCCATAGCGGCGGCGATACCAACAATAAAGCTGAGCGCCACGGCGTGGGTGTTGAAGAAGGCGTTGTGGCGGACATAGGCGGCGCCCTTGGCCTCCTTGTCGTCGCCATAAATAGCCTCAATGGCGGGAGACATGGACATGGTAAACGCATTGGCCTCCATCTTGGCCATGGTGAAGTTCACGAAAACCAGGTGGGAGAGCCAGAACATTTTCTTCAGCATGCTGTTTTCAGCAGCGGTCAAAGTATTCTTCTTAGCCATTAGAAAAAGTCCTCCTCACTGTTGGCAGGGCCAGAAGTGGAAGCAGCCGTGCTAACGCTATTTTTGGCATCCACAATGTCCTTCTTCAGGAAGAAGATAGTCAGGGCGATGGCGGCGCCGATGACGGCGATACCCAGAGAGCTCAGGCCAAGGCTCTTGGCGCAGATGAAGCCCACAAAGTAGAAAACACAGATCTTGGTGTCCCAGATCATGGACAGCAGAATGCCGAATCCCACGGCGGTCATCATGCCGCCGGCGGCACCGAAGCCAGTCATGACCCAGGCGGGACAGGCGGCAATGAAAGCCTCCAGGCCGGTCACGCCGGCAGCCACAGCGATGTAGAGGATCACGGCGCTGGGCAGGCCCGTAATAAAGTAAACGACCATGTTCTGCCAGAAGAACTTCTTGGGCTCTGCCTGACCGGCCAGCTTCTCCCAGTAGGGGACCAGCAGCAGCCAGACGGGCTGGAGCAGGCTGTTGATGGGGGCCATCAGAGTACCAATGGTCATGGCCAGAGCCAGACCGGTGGTGATGCTCTCGGTAGTGGCTCCGCCGCCGGCAACGATGGCGTAGGCCACAGCAATGATAGAGCCGGTGGTGGCGTCAGCGGCAACGGCGCCGCCGATGGCGGAGATCCCCATGAAGGTGGCCTCAAGAGAGGCCCCCATGATGACGCCGGTGGTAAAATCACCCAGAGCCAGGCCGATCAGAGGGGCCACGACGATGGGACGGGTGAGGCACTGCCAGGACAACAGCATATCTACTCTGGTAACCAGAAAGTATACAATTGCACAGGCAAGCGCTGCGGATGCGATGGACATACAGAATTCCTCCTCTTATATATTTACCGGGTCTCCCCGGGTGGAGCACGTTTTCAACTGAGCATTTTGCCCAGATCCTGGGCCACCATCTCAGGGGTGGTCTGCATAATGCAGCGGATGCCGGTGGCGGCCACCTGCTTCAGAATCTCCTTCTCATTCTCATAGAGATAGAGGTTCTGGTCATAGGTCTTGCGGGTCTCGGTGCCCTGCTTGGCGGCAATGCGGCCATAGTTGCCCACATTGATGACGGGAATGTTCTGGACCTCCTTAGCCACCCGGAGCAGGTTTTCAGGGGTAGCCACGATAAGCAAAATACTCAGACTCTCGGCCCGGGGATCATTGCAAAGGCCGATGGCCTTGTCCACGGTAACAATAGCTGTCTTGCAGGTGGCGGGAGCTGCCATCATCAGGGACTGCTGGATCACCGGGTTGTTTGCGGCGTCGTCATCGGCCACGATGATACGGTTCACGTCCAGGTGCCGGCTCCATTTGATGGCGATCTGCCCGTGGATCATACGCTCGTCCAGTCGAACCATTTTGATCATAGGGATCATCTTCCTTTCTAAAATATTGATTTTTCGGGCCCGTGGGCCAAAAATCACGGCTTAAAAAAAGTCCTCCTCCTGGGACTCGTTCCTCACCTCAGGAAGCACCCGGCGAAGATATTCGCGGCTCTCCTCAATGATCTCGTCCAGCCGCCCGTCGCTGAGAGGGGCCTCCTCACTGAGCAGGTTCATCATAAAGGTCATGTTGACCCCGGCCACCAGGCGGGTATTGGGCCGGTCCAGGTAGGTATACATCACCTGGTTCACGCTTCCGCCGTACAAGTCGCTGCACAACAGGACCTCATCTTCGGGCGCCACTGTGGAAAAGAAGGCGTCCAGGTGCTCCTGCACCGTGGACTGGTCAATGTAAGCGTCAAACACGGTCATGTTGTCGCTCCCGCCCAAAAGGATCCCGCAGGAACTCTCAATGCCGCTGGCAAAGCGGCCATGTGAGGCCAGGAAAATTTTCAGCATTTGCCTCATTCCTCTCTTAATTTCGACGCAAAAGAAACGCCGCTTCTCTCATAAATTTTAGGGCAGATGCGGCACTTCTTCCAGTCACGAATCTTCAATTAATAAGTGAAACTTATTTGGTTCATCATTTAATAAGTGAAACTATTTGTTATTTCCGTCATTCAGCACAAGTTTATTCTACTCTATTTGTAAAAATTGAACGCTTTTTCTCAAAGTTTCTAACAATGTTTTCCGGGGTGCTTGGGCAAATTGTTCAAATTGGGAAGATTTTTTTGTGAGATTTGTCAATGCCGCCGCCATAGCCCTGAGTCTGGGAAGCTCCTTCCACGTAAAACTGACAAAAAGGATCCAGCGGATCGTGGCCTCCCCCCACTTCCCCGGCTTGGTCAAATGGTAAAGATCCATACAGGGCTCCCGGCAAAACGCAGGCTCAGCAAAAATGACGGCTACCTGGTCCCGGGCCATGGTAAGCTGCTTCTCCCGGCGTTCCAGCCGGCCTTGCAGCCTTTGGGCGCAGGCGGTGTCCCTGCCGTATTGCGCGGCCAAAAACTGGATCGCCTGCTCCCGGTCATAATAGCGAAAGCCCTCCCACACATGAAAATACCGTTCCGGGGGCAGCAGCTCCTCAAAGCGAAAGGCATTCACCAGGATCTGGTTATAGATCCGCCCATAATCGCCGCCCTGCTTTACCAGGCTGATTGGGCAGGATGGGGCGTCATAGGTATAGGCAAAATTGGTGCCGGGTTCATCTCCTGTGTGCCCCAACAGGACAGCGTCATAGTCCTTCGGCCACTTCAGCGCCCGGACGGCATAGAGCTCTACCGGGGTCACGCTTTCCACCAGCTCAGGCCACCGGGTCTGGAGCCGAATGGCAGACAGTCTGGCAAATTCGCCGCCGATGGCGTTGGTCACTACCAGGCGAAGGGGTTTCACTGGATACTCCACATGGCGAAGCAGAGCAGCCATGTAGCAGGACAGGGTAGAAATATCCAGATGGCTGATGCGGCAGCCCCGGCGGAGCAGCTCCTGGGCCATGGCGCGGGCACAGCAGGTCTCCAGGGGCAAGTCCAAATACTGGTTCTCCACCCCCCAGTTAAAGAGCTCGGTGCCATCCATCTGGTAACGGGTCCGGGCCAGCATAGGCAGAATGGTCTGGATGAGAAGCGGCCGGGCGTTGGGCAGCGAGGACAAGTCCACCCCCCAGTCAGCCCGGAGGCAGTTCAGCATAGCTTCAGAAACCTCAGTAGCCGCAGGCACCAAAAAGGGTACTGTGACCGCCGGATCACGGGTCAGATCAGCGTCCAGGTTGGTCAAAAGCATAAGAGCCAAAAAAGCGGTCTCCACCGTGTCCATATGGTAATCCCGGAATTGCCGCGCCAGCTCCTCATAAACCTTGCCGGCCAGGTCAAAGATAGGCAGCTCCCGCACCTCCCGGATCCACTGGGCGGGAAGCTCCAGATAAAACCCCGCGCGGCGGCGGTTCCGGGCCAGGATCAGGTACATGGAAAGCCGCTGTGAAACGCTGTCCCGTACGGCGTAGGGACTCTCCCGAAGTATTTTAAGAAACACATGGCGAATATCCTGCCGCTCCTGAACATCGCAGGCGATCCAGCGGCCATACTCCTCATCTCCCGGATCGGGCTCCGCCTGGTGAAAATGAACGCCGAAGAGCTCGGTCATGGCCATGCGGAGTTGATACTCCTCCCCCGCCACCCGAAGCCCCTTTCCCGGGGCTGAGGCTGTATTGAGGCGATAGCTTTGGCAAAAGCGCATGGCTTCCTGAAGGGAACCCCGCAGCGCCCCCCGGCTCAGATACATCTGCTCGGCCAGCTCATCCACCAAAACGCCGCCCTCCGAGGCCACCAGCTTACGGGCAATATGGATGGTCCGGCCCTCCTCATCGGCGGCATCGATCATATTCACCCGGAAACGGGCCATGGTATACATTTTCCGCAGAAGAGGCGGGTCCAAAATCTCCAAGCTGTAGCCCCGGTTCCGCTGGGCCACCAGCTTTGCGCCGTTTTGCTCCAGCTCCCGGGAGAGAGCCGCCATATCGGTTTTGATGGTCCGGCTGCTCACCTTGAACTCCCCGGCCAGCTGTTCCGAGGTAAGCGGCTTATCCGCTCCCACCAGCCTGAGAAGAATACCCCGCTGACGATTATTCATCCCGCCCCCTCCTTTCGATGTGAGATCGTCCATTTTACGAAATGGACGGCATTTTTGCTGCAAAAATGGGCTGTGCTCCCTTTTCTATTTCACTTATTTTTACCATAGATAGTGAAGTTTTGTCAAGGACGGAAAACACAAAACCCGAACCCTGTGGGTTCGGATTTTGGTTGTTTTTCTTTCGTTGGCAAAAAAGATGCAGGCTCCAAATTTGTGGCTAAGCCAAATCGCAACCCAGCGAAACGGTTGCGGTTTGGAAAGGAGGAGCAGCAAAATGAGCACGCTCCGACTTTTGAAAAAAGTCGGAGCAAGCGATGTGACGCTTGCTCCGACGTGTCAAGGGTAGACACTATAGATATCTGTCTAAAATATACAATGTTTGTCAGAAAGTGAAAATGCTAATTTCATACTGAACATCACACCTATAGCTAAAAACCATTTGAAAGCATCAGCTGCTATTAAAGCGGAATCAACTCGTTACATAACTTGCGAATAACAAAATTTCTATCTTTTCTACACTGGCAGATAATATATTCTTTTGTTGCTTTGCTAATATAGTCATTCTGATAGGTATCTCTAAGAATTATGTTTTTCACAAAAATATTGCCGTTATCAAAAGCGTGTAGTAATTGACTTTCAACGATGCCTCTATTGTCAGGATTTTTGGAAAGCAAAATTAATGCACGGATGGCGTACCAGCGAAGATCATTCACTTCAGATGATATTTGACTAACAACATATTGTAAAATGATAGGTTCTAACTTTAACGGTAATACAGCGCTGGGAGTGTTAGACAAGTAATAATATATAGTTTTACAGATTCTTATGGCAGAAACGCTGTCGTCCTTTGTGTATGGAAGTATCTCTAATATCTGAGCCCAGTTATTCTCCCCCCAAGTGCTCATTAGTAGAAGTGAAGAAAATTTTACAGCAATCTCAGACAAGTTTGACATAGAGAAAATACTGGCGCCGCTTTGGATTTCATTTATTTGCAACTTAGCTTTAGCTATGAGATTTTGATTTCCTTTAACTATTTTAGGGTACAAAGTTGAAAGGCAGAGCAGCAGATCTATTGAAGAACATTTTGTTTCTAATTCTTGAGTATCCAAAAAAATGGTATCCATGGCAACTTTAAATGCCTCATCAAGTGTGTCTATGGAAAATTGGAATTCTGGGTGATTAATAATAATTGCTCTAATAATTTCGTGAGGATTATCAGCATAACCATGAAAAGTTCCATTCTTACCTTGTTCGATATTTCGAGTCCTTGTTTCTTGAATGTATTTTGAAATGAATTTGGGAATGTCCTCCTCCACATTGGTAGTTGTTTCGAGTTTATAGTCTCCTTCATAAAATTCTGGCATTTTTTCTGCTATTATTAAATCCAATTTTTTTGTCAGTTCCTGGCTCTGCTTTCGCAGAATTATTATAGCACTATTTAGATAAGCTGTATTATGGCGAGTTGTATCATCAGAAACACAATTCTCTATTCTCTTAATAAATTCTTCGGCTATAGAAGTGTCCATTCGCTGAATATCTATATGCTGAGAAGAAATTAATTTGAAAATGTCATCATACCAGCGTTTAAAATTATTGTCAAAATACTTGCAACAGACATCGGCTAATGTGTTGTGGCCAATTCTATGAGAAATGGCCCCCAGACTTTTTAGAATTGTCGCGCCAATAATATTTGTACGTGACTCAGAAGATATCCATTCATCTATCTCCTGTATTATCTCATCCAATGTTGTAGAAAATGTTTGGTCATTCAAAAGATATCCTACAGATTCAATGGCGTACAACTTTGCTGATAATCTCTGATAAGAAATAGGTATATTGTCGCAATAGTCTAAAACATCGACCGCCTCATCAGAACTGAGCTTAACAGAAATATCGGGGAATGCACGATTTAAGCCTGCAATTTCTTTTTCAGAACGACTAATTATAGTTTCTTTCAGCAGGAAAAGCTTGTATTCCCAGTTATCGAATTGACTGCTTAAGAAAAAAGATAATACCTTGACCTGCTTATGCGTCAATATCAGGTGTGTCAACGAACCATTGTACATGGCAATAGAATAGGACTGTGCAATCATGTTAATGTATTGCTCGATATTATGGCCAAAATAGATAGTGTACGGAGATTCCGTCTTGTGCTTTATGAACTGATTAATATATCTTTCGTAGAGAGTCGCATGTACCCGATCTATTAATGGGTAGTAAAGCTCTTGGTCACTCTCTTGGATTTCTTTTTGGGCCGCCTCGTCAAGAATAAATTTGTTGAGGCTCTGTCCCAATTCCATCCGCTGGTTGCGCAAATCAATTAATATGTCTTTTATTATCCAATCTGGCATATTCAATTCTTTTGCTAAGGAGAGAGCGGACTCTATGGAGGAGATGCAGGATTCAAGGTTGCCGAGATAATACGCTTGAATTGCATCCCATCTCAAAGCAACTACTTTATAATAGTTGCCCGGTATATTTTTTTCAAGTTCCTTCAAAAAAAGATTTGCGTTGAAATTATGTATTGATTCATGCTCAAAAAGCACTCCAAGGAATCGCTCACACCAACCATCGAAGTCGCACGTTCTATTCACTACATCGTCACCACGAGCAGTAACTAATTTCAGAAAATACAGTTTGCATTTATCTATATTTTCTATAACCGACTTCGGTGCGGCTAAAGATGTTTTGACATCTATTAAAGATGCTTCCGCCGTATTGGTTTCGTTTTGCATTTCCATACGGTTTTTACAATATTGACGGTAAATGGTGATTATGTCATCAATAAGCCCTTGAGTACTATTCGAAATAAAGTCAGAAAAGGAGTGTATCGTTTTGCTTTTTGCAAAGGTTGCTCCAGTCAGACTTTTTTGGAGTGGTGTCTTTTCTGCAGACCGTTCATCGCAAAAATAGTAAAGAGATTTTATCCTGTATTTTTTTGCGCAATCTACTTCAGCCTGTACACCAGAAGGGACTCCATCGGCGTTATCAATTAAAAAGATGCAAACATCACTGTCTTTTAGCTCGCTTAGATAGGCTTGGCCTGCGGTCAATGTTGATGCTGGTGCATCCTCAAAAAGATATACATCGGCAATACCGGTAGATTCAATGCAGTTTTTAATTTGCTGCCTAACCTCATTATAGTGTTCTTTTCCATCTCCGCAGGCCGAACTTACAAAAACATTCAATTTTCGCTTTGGGATTATTGAAATCGGTATGGGCAAATTCATGAGATCTCCTTCCTTTATATGGCCGACACAATAAGGGACCATTTATTCTGAAAGACATATAAATTATACCCCAATGCATAATATTCCGCAACTTAATTCTATTGGCTACAATTTGACTCTGCTATAATGGTTATAGTGCTAAAAAGGAGTTGAGTTTATGCCTACCGCATACCCCGCCACATTCAAAGTAAAGGTAATCCGTCGCTATGAAAAAGGCGAATCCATCAAGGCCCTCAGCGAAGAATTACATATCTCTCAAAGCACTCTCTACCACTGGCGCAAAGAGTATTGCTCGATCAAGGCACCCAACCGCACCTACACCCCCGCCGAATTTGATGCCATCTCCCGTCGCCTTCAAAAGCTGGAGCATCACATGGAGATCATCCGCCAGACCGGGTATCTGTCCAGCGTGCCATTGCAGAAAAAGCTTGCCACCCTTGAGGAACTCTACAATCGGGCGGGTAATCCCTACAGTGTCCATGAACTGTGTGATGCCCTTAATGTGGCAAGGGGAACCTTCTATAACCACATCTTCCGTCGAGCAAACCGAAGCAAGTATCAAGAGGAACAAGCCCAACTGATGTTGAAAATCAAGCAGGTGTTTGATGACAGCGAACAGCGCTTTGGCGCGAAAAAGATTCACATCGTTCTGGCTGATAGTGGCATCCATGTCAGCACAAAACGAATTTCCACCATCATGCAGGAGTTGGGACTATACAGCGTCCGAACAGACGCCAAAAAGCAGTTCAAGCGGAAACAGCAATATGCAAAACAAAATCTGCTGAAACGGGAGTTTTCAGCAGACCATCCAAATCAGATATGGGTCAGTGATATTACATACTTCAAAGTCAAAAGCTATTGGGTCTACTTCTGCATCATCTTGGATCTATACTCGCGTAAAATCATTGGCTGGCGGGTATCCAAACACATGAGCACACATTTGGTCACAGCAACCTTCAAGGCCACTTATCAAGAACGGGGTCGACCGCAGAACCTGACCTTTCATAGTGACCGTGGTAGTCAGTATGTTTCAAAGACACTGACTGGGTTATTTCAACAGTGCGGTGTGAAGCAGTCCTTTTCAGCTACAGCCAGACCATTGGATAATGCCGTAGCTGAGACTTTCTTTTCTTCCTTCAAACGGGAGGAGGCTTACCGTAAAGATTA
Source organism: uncultured Oscillospiraceae bacterium (assembly GCA_910585735.1). GTDB lineage: Bacteria > Bacillota > Clostridia > Oscillospirales > Oscillospiraceae > Vermiculatibacterium. The sequence continues at coordinate 20,341 of CAJUEU010000007.1, forward strand.
TACTTCTGAACAGCACTTCCGTAGGAGCGTGGAGGAGTATGTTCGGTTCTATAATGAGGTGCGTCCTCACCAGACACTAAACTACAAGACACCGCAGGCATTTGAGGATACGTACAAGTCTGTTTTATCGGAAAGTGGTGTCTAAATAGCCGTTTTGCGTAGAAATATTAGTTTTGCGTTTGGAACGTTTTGCGAAAGTAGTGTTCTGATATGAAAAATTGGAAAGCCTTATATTGCAATGTTTTCCGGATATGACAAGTCCCGCTTTTCGATAAAATGGTTCGAAAAGCGGGACCCATTCACCGGGCCGCTGTCGCCGACGCCTTCTATGAAGGCCAGATCCACCGTGTTGTCCCGGCCGCTGAAGTTCAGGGCCAGCTTTACATGGTCGTCGTAGAGATAGACCGAGTTCACAAACGTGTTGACCAGCTTCTCACGGAAGGCCGGGTCGTTCAGATCCCCATGCCGGAAACCTTCGAGCCAGTATATGATCCGCTCCCGGGCGTAGGTGGGCCGCAGCGCCTTTTCTGTATCTATGGCGTCGGTCAGCTTCTTCACCTGGCCCTCCAGCTCCACCAGGCGGGCCTTCGTCCCTTCGGTGATGATCCCGGCCTCTATGGCGGCCATCATGTTGTCCCGGGCGGTGGTCGCCTGCTTCAGTTGCGCCTTCAGGGCGGCGATGGTCCCGTCGTCCCGGTGGCGCCGCTGGTAGTCCACCACGCTGTCAGCCATCCATTCGATGACGCTGTCCTTCAGGATGACCCCCATGGCCAGCCGGCAAACCTGATCTTCTATCCAGTCCCGCCGGACATTCTTCTTTTGGCACTTATGGTCCACCCGCCGCCCTTGACAGGCATAATAATGGTGCCTTTCTCCACTCTTGCCTGTGCCGCTGATTCCCACCATAGGAGACCCGCAGCGGCCGCAAAATAGCTTCCCGGTGAGCAGATAATCGGCCCGCCGAGCGGGACGGCCCTGGGGGTGCTTTTTCGTCTGGAGCTGCCGCTGGGCGACAAGCCATTCTTCCCTGCTGATTATCATGGGAACACCCCCTTCTACCCTGACATCGCCGTAAATGTAGACGCCGGTGTATCTTTCATTCTTTAGGAGCCGGTGGAAGCTGCCCTTGTTCCATTGTCCGCCGGTGGCCGTGACAATGCCCCGCCGGTTGAGATCTTCGGCGATGGCCGAGAATTGCCACCCGGCCAGGAAGCGGTCGAAGATCTCTTTCACGATGGGCGCCCGGTCGGGGTCCAGCTCCAGGCGGTAGTCCTCCCCCCGGCGGTAGCCGAAGGGGATGGAGCCGGTCACCATGCAATTCGCCGCATTGTACGCCAGGCCCCGCTTTATGTCTTCGGCCATGGCCACGCTTCTGTATTCGGCGTCACCCTCCAGCATGGCCTCCAGCAAGATCCCTTCCGGGCCGGCCGGTATATCCTCCTGGGAGTACAGACAACGGACCCCGCACTTCTTCAGTTTTGCCTTGTAGATGGCGGCGTCATACCTGTTCCGGGCGAAGCGGTCATTCTTCCAGGTCACAACGAAGGCCCACCCAAGGTTTTCGGCATCCCGCAGCATACGGTGGAAATCTGGCCGGCGGTCGGTCCGGCCGGTGAGGTGCCGGTCGGCGTAGCAGGCCACAATATAGATATTTTGCCGGGCGGCATATCGCAGGCAATCATCCACCTGCTGCCGGATGCTGACCTCCCGCTGGGAGTGGGAGCTGTACCTGGCGTAAATGACCCCGAGGGCCGACGCCGTCGCCCGGTCTATCATGTTCATGGATATGTCGAAATCGGGGCCGTCATCCGCCCCCATGGTCAGCGCCGCCTTCGGCCTTTTCTTTGCCACGTCGTCACCTCCTCCACCATTTTGTTGACGCCACCAAGATGGTCCAATTCACCGGGCCAGCGAAATGTTGAGCCGGACACCGACGCCATCGACGGCGGAGACTTCAGCGCTGACGCTGTCGTCACGCTTCAGAAAATCATAGACCATCTTCTTCAGCCGACCCCGGTATAAATAGCCGATATGCTGGCCGCCAACATAAACGGCCACGGCCTGGGGGTCGGCTTCGTTGTCCTCCTCCAGCTTCAGATCGGCGTCATCGCCGACATCCACCAGGGAGAGGTCCGGGTCCATGTCCCGGAGGATGCAGACGTCCACGCCGCTGTACTGGTATTCGCCAGAGCGGCCGGCGCCGGAAGTCCCGGCTTCCTCCATTTTTGCGTGGACCCTGGCCAGCGCCGCAGCGGTCGCTTCCTGTTCCTTCTGCTCCCGCAGGGCGGCCCCCTCCTCCCCCTTGCGACGAAGGGCGAGGAAGAGGAGGACAAAGCCGACCGGGAAGAACAGGACGAGGAACACCACGCCCAGGATCGCCAAGGTTTTCGAGGACATCTTTTTCTTTTCCACCATCAAACCCTCCTATTGTGCATTTTTATGTACCAGTCCAGCCGAATCAGTTTTTATATATCGCCCGGAGGCCACCAGGTCGGCGGCGTAGTCCAGCAGCTTCTCCCGGCCTTCGTCGTTCAGCTGCTCCAGGGAGCCACGGAGAAACTTCAAATCCTCTTCGAGCTGCGAAACCTCTGGATCTTCGCCGAGCGGGTGGTCGGTCCACCCGCAAATATATGCAGGGGAAACGCCGAGACAATCGGCGAGCTTCTTAATTTTGTCCCTCTTCATACTTGCAATTTGCCCGGTCTCCCACTTTCTAACGGTGCTACGGCCTACGCCGACCGCCTGGCCAACATCTTCGAGGGTAAGACCTTTTTCTTTGCGAAGGTCAAAAAGCCGCTTTCCCAAGTCCACCATGGTGAAAACCTCCATTCGTTTGGTAAGGTCATTATATAGTGATGGTGTCGTATTTGCAACAACTATTTTCACATTTTAGAAAAAAGTGTCGTAAAAGAGAAAAAAGGCTTGACAGGTGTATGGGGGATGTGATATTCTTTGTGTGTCCTAAAAGACACAGCAGAAAAACCCAGGAAAGGAAGCAGTCAAATGAACAAAAACCGGCAGGAGTACGAAATGAAGGACCGAGGCGTGAGCGTGGACGAGCTTTGCGCCGCTGTTGAAATCAGCAGATCCGCATATTACAGGAAAATCAGCGGGAAGTCGGAGTTCACGCAGGGGGAAATCCAGAAGATCGTGGACTACCTGGGGCTGGCGTCCCCAATGGGGATTTTTTTTGCAGAGAAAGTGTCCTAAAAGACACAACAACAAGGAGGAAATACCATGATAAAAACCTACAACGACTTCTACGGAAACCACGCCACCATCCGGGTGGCCAAGAGCGGCGGCGCCAGGCTGACCATCCGGGGCGCCGGGGCAAAGCTGATCTACGCCAAGACCTACAAGACCGAGCGGGGAGCCCGGATCGCCATGGGCCGCCTGTCCGATGGATGGACCCCGAGAGGGGCCACGAAGGGGGCGGTGGCGTGAACATCCAGAGTGCGACGAAGAAGGCCGCCGAGATCGGCGGGGTTATCTACCGACGCAGCTGGGGCCAGTGTACCGGTGATCCTGTGGTGATTATCCCGGGCTACGGCCCGGAATGCTGCCAGATGGCCCACCTGACCGCTGACGGGCTGAAGGACAAGGCCCCCAGATGGCAGCCCCAGCAGGACGACCTGGTGGCCGACGACTGGATGGCCGTCAGAAACCTGAAGGAGTTGGAGGCCGCCCAGCGGGTCCCGTTCACGCCAATGCCCGGGAAGATATACCACAACAGGGGCGGCGGGGAGTTCAGATGCTTGAAATGCCTGGGACCCCTACACCACGCCGTCATGCAGAACACGGCCAGCGGGTGGGTGCTGAACGCCCACGGCTGCGGGATATACCCGGACGAGACCATCGACTGGGACTATTCGAGCGGGGGCCACTTCCCGGGAAAAGACGGCGAGGTGGGAAGCTGAAATGGTGAAATACTTTTGCGACCTGTGCGGTGGCGAGATCATAGGCGGCTGCAACCGGGGGACGCACCTGGGCTTTAACAGCTTCGGGGTGAGCGGTGGCCCGCATGGCGTCGAATACCACCTACATCCTGACTGTGCCAGGGTCCTAATCGGACGGCTGGACAAGATGATGAAGCTGAAGCGGGAGCCGGAAGACGCCGGGGAGGTGGAAAAATGACCTTCAAGAAAATCAGAGGGTCGAAGGACAGCTTCAGAGCCAAGGCCGGGAAGCGGACCTACATCATCCGGGGCGTGAGAACGGGCATACAACCCATTTCTGCGGCCACGCCGCCGGCCGGAAGGTACACGGTGGACATCTACTTCTCCGGGGAAGGGCCGATCTTCAACACCAGGGAGCCGGACCGCTTCAGAACGATGGAGGCCGCCATGGAGTTCTGCGAGGCTGTGGACGCCGGCGACATCGACATCGAGGAAATGCGCCGGCGGTATGAGGCCGAGGACATGGCAGCCGAGGAGGCGGCAAACCGCCGGGCGGACGCCGCCGCCAAGGAGTTCCGGGAGGCCCTGGACCACTGGGGGCTGAAGTACACCGAACTGCTGGATCTGGTGGACAAGCAGCAGAGCCTCCCCGATATGGTCCACCGGCGCCTGTTGACCATGGAGGGGGTGGGCCTACCGTGAGCCAGGAATGGCTGGACATCGAGGCCCTGGACATCAAAGAGGTGGCCATCGACTACTACAAGCGGACCCACAACGAGGACCGCCCGGGGGTGACATTCACCCACGCCACCATCCAGAGCTGCGAGGGCGACCTGATCCTGGCCGTCAACGCCATGGTGGACTACGCCGACCTGATGGATCGCCACCGGGCGGCCCACCCGGAGATGGGAGCCTTCGAGGCCGCAACCCGGGAATATTACGCCGGCCGCTACCGCACCATCGCCGCCAAGCTGGCCGCCGCCCTGGGGTATGACCGGGAGGCCACACTGGAGCGCTGCCGCCGCCGACAGGAAAAGCAGCGGACCGACGACATCGGAGAGGAAGCCCTGACCCTGCTGGCCGCCCGTGGTAACGGGAAAGGCAAGAAGCCATGATCCCCGTGTTCTTCTTCCTCTGGCCGGCAAAATGGTGGGAACGGAAGGGCCTGGACGCACTGGAACGGGACGAAGAAGGCTTCGCCGACGCCATGAAAGAGAGACACCCGCCGCTGCTGGCGACCGGGAGGGTGGCCAGCAATTACAGAAGCACGTGCCCATTCTACCGGGGCCACTGGCTTGACGGCGGCACAAGGGCCTGGGACGAATGCGAGATAAACGGACACATGACCGGCGCCGCCTGGTATCAATTTTGTGGGAAAGACCCCGAGAAATGCCCAATATTCAATCAAAACAAAGGAGAAATGCAGACATGAAACAGCAGTACACAGCCCTGGAGAAGGGCATCATCACCGACCTGATGGATCTGTCCCTTCAGCATGGCCCCGTGGAGATCCAGCTGACCGCCGAGACCGAGGACACCGGGGACTTCGCCCCGGCCATCATCGTCAGGACTGCCCCCGACGGCGTCCTCCGGGGGCTGACCGAGGACGACCGCATCGCCGACATGGCCATGGAGTACGGGGAGCTGCACATCACCCCCGCCGGCGAGGGCCTGGCCGGGGCCTTCATGGAGCCGAACATCAAGCCCTTTTTGGACTTCATGGCCCAGCAGTCCGAGCGCCGGCCCCTTATTACGGACAAGGACCTGGACAGCTGGACGTGGGAGGCCATCGAAGAGATAGCCGCCAGCGGGAAAGCGCCCCAGGTCCTGGGGCTGGGTGCCTTCAAGCACTTCACCCTGAAGGACGGCCAGACCTTGAAGGCCAGGGTCATCGGCTTCAACCATGACAAGCTGGCCGACGAGCAGGGCGTGGCCCCCATCACCTGGGAGCTGGTGACCACCCTGGCCGACGAGCGGGCCATGAACAGCAGCAACACCAACGCCACCAGCTGGGAGGGGTCGGACCTGCGGGCATGGCTGAACGGTGAGCTGTGGGACCTGCTGCCCGATGACATGAAGGCAGTCATCAAGCCGGTGGTGAAGCAGACCAGCGCCGGCGGGAAGTCCCAGGAGATCAAGGAGACCGTGGACCGGCTCTTCATCAAGTCCGAGCGGGAGCTGACCGGGCGCTGTTTCTACTCCGTCCCCGGGGAGGGCCACCAGTATGCCCTCTACGCTGCCGAGGGGGTCAGCTGGGCCATGAAGGACCCCGTCGGTGAGAATGCCTGGCCCTGGCTTCGGTCGCCGAATGCGTCCAACGCCACCCGCTTCTGTTATGTCAGCAGCGACGGGACGCCCTACAACACCAGCGGCGCCAGCGTTACCTACGGCGTGGCCTTCGGCTTCTGCGTTTAATCAGAAATCAACAAAAATCCCGCCCCCTGTGTGGGGCGGGTGGAGGACGACATGAAAGAAGTGGCCATAAACGTGACCGAGATCCCCAGGGCCGTCCGTGACGACCTGGCCCGCTCCCTTCTGGAGCGGGTGGTGGTGTACTTCGAGCAGCCGGGCGTAGAAGAGGACTTCCAGGCATGGCTGAAGGAGTACAAGGAAAGAAAAGCGGCCACAGCGGTGGCCACAACATAGGAGGAATAAGCAAATGAGCCAAAGGAAGGAAAAGTATCTGCGCCGGGCGCTGAATGAGGCCAACCGGCTGGAAGGGGCGGCCGTGGAGCTGGCCGCCATGGGGCAAAGGCTGGAGCGCCACCTGATCGGCACCGACCGCCGGCTGGCGGCCAGTATCAGGGACACCCAGCAACTGCGGGACGAGGTGAGGCGCCAGCGTCGGCGCCGGGACCGGGCCGCAGGCCGGGGTATGGCCTACCTTGCCATGATCCTGGCCGTCGTTTCGCTGATCCTGTCCGTGGTCGCCATCACCCGCCCGGGGACGGAGGCAGAGCAGCCGGCCCCAGCGGACAGCAGGGGCGCCGAGCTGGCCACCATGACGGTCATGTGGATGGACGGCCTGCTGGTGGAGCAGGAAGAGGACCCGATGGAGGCCGAGAAGATCACCGACGCCCTGCTGGCCCAGGGCTATCTGTCCGACCTGGTCCCCCTCTCCTATGAGGACCAGGACCTCCTGCGGACGGCAAGCGAAGAAGGCGGGGTCCCCTACACCATGGCCCTGGCCGTCATCGAAACGGAAACGAACTTCAACAACGTGGCCGGGGATGACGGCGACAGCGTCGGGTATATGCAGGTGGCCCAACGGTGGCACAGTGACCGCATGGAGCGCCTGGGGGTGACGGACCTGTGGGACCCATACGGAAATTTCCGGGTGGGCTGCGACTTCCTGGGGGAGCTGCTGGAGGACTACGGAGACCCCGACAAGGCCCTGATGGCCTACAACATGGGGCCAAAACGGGCGGCCGAGTTATGGGAGGAAGGAATCTATGAAACCCAATACAGCCGGACGGTCATGGAGCGGGCCGGGGCCTGGGAAAGGGCCATATCAGACGCCGGCGGAACGCCGGGCTGCTGACGAAAGGGCCCGGCGGGCGAGGTGGGGAAACCATGGGCTGGCTACCGTGACCCACCCGAAGTATGGGACGGTGGTGGTCCCTCATGCGTCGAAGTACGCCGCCATCCTATGCGCTGCCGATGTGTGGAAATGCGACTGGACCAAGATCATGGACGCCGAAATATGGAGGTATGAAAGGAAATGATTATCAGCGAGAAGGGACTGACCAGGGCCCTGAAGAAGGCATACAAGGCCGCCGGCTACGTCCTGGTGAACGGCCCCGACCAGGTCATCATCTACACCAGGGACTAGTACATACGGGCCAGCTGGCCGAAATTCCCGGTGAAGGCGCTGGCCACCATCGTGGAACACATGGGGAGCCTTCCCACCGAGGAGGGCGGCCTGGAGATCATCGACGGCGCCGAGCCGCAGCACATCATGGCCGAGAAGGTCGGGGAAGATGTGGCCTTTTGGGAGAGCGACGCCGCAGCGGTGGCCACGGCCGGGATCACTCCCATGACCTTCATGGGGGCCACGGTATTCCAGACGCCGGCCAGGGCCTGCTACGGTATAACGCCGACGTCCCTGGGGATCGTGGAGCCCGATGTGATCGAGAAGGACGCCACCACGGTGATGAAGGACTACCGCCTGAAATGGACCGCCGAGGACGAGAAAGTGGTGGTCCTATCGGTCAGACCGTCGGAGAACTACGAAGCCGGCTTTATTCGGGACGTGTGGACGGCCCTGGAGGGAATCGACCTTCGGAGGCCAACAGAGTAAAAAAGCGCCCCCTGTGCGGTGCTGCTACACATTCGCACAGGGGGCAAAGCAAAGCGGCGACAAGCGCCTTTTACCTTTTTATTATATCACGATATGGCGCCCGCTGCAACCCCCAAAAATCAACCGCTGGGGCGGTTTTCCGGCCCCGGTAAGAGTATTAGTAAAGCGGGAGGTCACCACCATGCCCTATGTCGAAAGGGTGGTAGTGGCCGGCGGCGTGAAAGAGACCCGGAAGATGTACACAGGACGGGTACATACCAAGGGAGCCACCAGAGAGAAGCACACCGGCAAGACCAGCAAGGCCCAGGAGAAGGTCAACGAGCGGAAGCTGGAAGAGATCATCCGCTGGATACTGAACGGCAACTTCGTATTCGGAGATCTCCACCTGGTCCTCCACTACTACGACAAGCTGGTCACCCTGGAGCAGGCAGAGCAGGACAAAAAGGACTTCCTGGACCTGCTGCGGCCCTACTGCAAGAAGCACAGTATCCCCTGGAAGTACCTGGCCGCCACAGAAACCAAGCGGATGACCAACGTCCACCACCACATCATCCTGCCGGACATCCCCATCAAGGACCTGTTCGAGCTGTGGGAGAAGGTCGTGGGCGTAGGCGGTGGGAATGTCTCAAACAAGCCCCTGGATCGCCGGGGGAATCACGCAAAGCTGGCGCACTACCTGATGAAAGAATCGAAATCTACGGCCGACAGGTACAGAGAGGCCGGAAAGAGGTACAAGCGGTTTTCCCGGGCGCAGGGAATGGTGACCCCGGAACCGCAGTACACCGTGGTCGAGGCGGCCACGTGGGCCAAGGAGCCCAAGCCAAGCAAGAACTACATCCTGCTGAAGGATGACGACGGAAACACGGCCAGGTCCGGCATCCACGAGTGGAACGGCTGGCCCTGGCAGGAATACACAGAGCTGTGGGTCGGAGCAGACCCGCCGAAAAAGCCCAACCCGAGGGCAAGAAAACGAAGGAGGAGAACGCCATGACCATCGAAGCCATCCAGAAGATCAACGCCGAAATGCAGAAGAAGCCCACCGACCAATACACCGAGATCATCGGCCACTACGTCATCGACCGCTGCGGCGACGACGTCACCGCAGCCCTGATCCTGAAGGACGGGAAAACCCTGGAGGGGGCCATGAAGGCCGTCATGGGGGCCGCCAGCAAGGTCAAGCATGGGAATGTGGCCGTCCTGACGCCGGCCCAGGTGTTCGGTGAGGTGGACCGCTATTTCTCCATGACCACGGACCTGAAGGCCCAACAGAAGGCCCTGGCGGGCCTGGGCGCCCCCGTTCAAGTCGCAGACGAGCGGGAGCCGGCGAAGAAGCTGGGCCTGGACCTGGCCAGATTCTGGTAAGGAGGTCCTGGAGTTGAAAATCGACAAAAGGATCAAGGCCATACCGTGGCCGGAGCCATGGATGGGCAGGAACGACCGCCAGCATCTTCGTGTGACGGTGGCCCAGCCGGTGACAGATGGCCACCGGGTGCTGCTGCTGACCGTTACCAGAAACCAAAACCACCAGATCGCCCCCTGGAGGGCGGAGCCGGTCGGGCAAGACTTCCGCCTGGTGTGCTGCAAGACGAAGGGGGCCGAGGACGTGGCCTACATCACGGAGCTGGGCAAGGGGGCGCCACGGAAGACCCTGGAAGAAGCCGTCAGAGGATGGCAGACCAGCCCCGCCACCTGCTACCCGGAGATCAGCGAGAAGGACGAGGCCATCCTGTGCCGCTGGCTGGGGGTCACGCCGATGCAGAAGAAGGAAAGCCGCTACAACCACGCACTGGACATGCTGAACGACTGGACCACCGAGGCCATCAAGATCGCCAAGGAGCGGGAGAGCCGGGAGAAGGGCGACTTCGTGGATGACGACGTGGACCTGTGCCCCGAGGAGCTGCCGGCCGGCCTGCTTGACTACATCCGGCGGGCCATACTCCCGGAAGATGACGTCCTGATCTACAAAAAGGGCAACGTCCGGGGGACCTGCTACCTGTGCGGCCATAAGGTCACGGCCCAGCCGGGCCAGCGCTTCGTTCAGTACGGAATAGCGGACTGCCCATTCTGCGGCCAGAGGGTGCGGACCTTCCTGGACGGCGGGGCGGCATTCGCCGCTGAAAACCTGGAGAACGTGGCCACCATCCAGCTGGGGACCGACGGCGTCACCCTCTTCATCCGCCAGTGGCGGATCTTACGCCCTGACGACCCGGACACCCTGCGGGAGGACCCGGCCAGCTGCATGAAGGAGGTGGCCAGGTATGCGGTCCGGGGGAAGTATGCAGCCAAGTGGCAGAAGGAGGCCAAAGAAGCCTACTGCATGAGGGCCTACCGCTACGACCTGCGGGCATGGGTGAGGGTGAAAAACCCTGCCAACGTCTACGACGGGGGCTACTACTTCTTCATCCCGGAGAACTGGCGGGAGATCGTGGCCACCACCAGCCTAAAGTACATCGACCTGGCCGGCTATGAGGCCAGGAGAGAGAGCGCCAAGAAGCTGAAGGAGGAAACCTACTATGGCCAAAACATGATCCGCTTTATCCTGGACTGGGCCAGATACCCGGCCGTGGAGCTGTTCTGGAAAGCGGGGTACACCAACCTGGTGGCGGCGAAGGCGGTGGGGGCCATGACCAAGGAGACCAGAAACATCATCCGCTGGTCCGCCAGGAGCATCAAAGAGGCCACCCGCTTCCCCGCTCGATTGCTTCGGAGGAAGAAGCCAAACGACTGGGGCATCGACGAGCTGAAGCGCATGACGGACCTGTGGGACCTGGTAAACGAGGGGGTCATTACCGAGCGGGAGATCCCCACCCTGGAGGACTGCAAGGTGGACCACAAGGACATATACACGGCCCTGCAACATTCCACGGCCTACCGGGTCGTTAAGTACATCAACGGGCAGTATGACCTGAAGGACCAGGAAGAAAAGCGACTGGCCGCTGAAGCCAAAAAGAAGAAGCGATATTACAGCCGCCACGACCCGGCCCACATCGGGGGCACATACCGGGACTACCTGGAAGACTGCGCCAGGCTGGAGCTAAACCTGGACGACCGGGCCGTCCTCTTCCCGCCTGATCTGACCGCCGCCCACCAGCGGACCATCGAAATGTTGAGACATAAGGAGATCAGGGCAAAGGCCCAGGGCTTCAAAAAGGCGGTGAAGAAGCTGGAGCCGCTGGCCTGGGAAAAGGCCGGTCTGCTGATCCGACCGGCCAAGACGGCCAAAGAGCTGAAGGGGGAAGGCGCCGCCCTCCATCACTGTGTAGGGGGCTACGCCGAGCGAATGGCAAGGGGCGAGACCGCCATCTTCCTGATCCGCCAGGCATCGGCGCCGGGCGAGCCGTTCTATACCCTGGAGCTGAAGAATAAGCAGGTCGTACAATGCCGGACGAAGTTCAACCAGAGCTACGAGCAGAACGCCCAGGTCCACGCCTTCGTCAAGGAGTGGATGGCCACCATGGTCCTGAAGACCAAAAAGCAGAAGTCAACAAAGGCCAGAAAGGCCGCATAAACGAAAGGAGAACATGAAAATGGAACAGGACATCACCAACATGGCCCAGCAGGGCCAACCCGACGAGCGGGAGGACACCGACCTGGCCGCCGCCACCACCGAGGGCCTGGAGCCCCGCCCCATCGAGGTCATTACCGCCGAGATTTGGGCCTACAAGCAGCAGGCCGGATATGCCATCCTGGAGATCGGCCGGCGGCTGAACGAGGCCAAGGAGCAGCTGACCCATGGCGAGTGGCTTCCCTGGCTGAAGGAAAAAGTGGAGTTTTCGGAGGTCACCGCCCAGCGTTTTATGCGCCTTGCGAGGGAGTACACAAATCCGTCAACGGTGACGGATTTGGGAGCCTCCAAAGCCTTGACGCTGTTGGCTTTGCCGGCATCTGAACGGGATGAATTTCTGGCCGAAAAACACACCGTCCACGGGGAGGAAAAAACACCCTTTGAGATGTCCAACACCGAGCTGGCCACCGTCATCAAGGAGCGGGACGAAGCCCGCCGCCGGGCAGAGGACGCCGAGAAGGCCCTGGCCGACCAGCTGGAGGAGCAGCAGGCGGTCTATGACACGGACATCGCCAACTTGCAGGGCAAGCTGGACGAAGCCACCAACCGGGCCGCCGGGTACGAGGAGAAGCTGAAGCGGGCCAAGGAGACCGCCGCCCAGGAAGCCACAGCCGCCCAGGAAGAGATCGAAGCCCTGAAGAAGGAGCTGGCCGAAGTCCAAGCTGCCCCGACCGACGTGGCCGTGGAGCAGACGGTGGACCAGGCCGCCATCGACGCCGCAGCGGAAAAGGCCAGGGCGGAGACCGAGGAGAAGCTGAAGGCCAAGATCGAGAAGGCGGAGAAAGCCAAAGAGAAGGCCGAACAGGCGAAGGCAAAGGCAGAGGGCGACCTGGCCGCCCTGAAGGTGGCCCAGGAACAGGCCGGCGCCATCGCTGAGCAGGAGAAGAAGGCCCTGGCCGAGCAGGTGCAGGATCTCCAGAAGAAGCTGGCCATGGCCTCCTCCAGTGAGACCACCATCTTCAAGCTGTACTTCGACCAGACCCAGGACAACCTGAACAAGATGGCCGAGTGCGTAGCCAGGATGACCGACGCCGGCGACGCCGACGGAGCCGCCAGGCTGAAGGCCGCCTTCAACGCCCTACTGGACGCCGCCCGGGAGGTGGTCAAATGAAAGCTGTGGTCGCAAGCGTGAAGCGGGAATGGTGGGGGAAAATGCTGGCCGGGGAAAAGACAATGGAGATCCGCAAGTCTGCCCCACAAAGCAAAGACGGCCGGACATTCACCTGGCCGTTGACCGTCCTGGTCTACGTGAGCGGGACCGGGACCATCCGGGGGAAATTCACCTGCCCGGGCTGGATCAAGACCAACCTTCTGGAAATGCTGGTGGATCAGTCTTGTGTTCCACTGGAGAATCTGCGGGCATACGCAAAAGGCGGGAGCCTTTACGGATGGATGATCCAGAATGCCGAGAAATTCGACATTCCTGTCCCGCTGGCGGAGGTGGGGCTGACCAAGCCGCCTATGTCGTGGCAATACGTAGAGATCCCGGAAAGCCAGGATTTGCTGGAACAAAGCGATGGCGGCAATTAACATCACCGACCTGCCGCCGAAATATCAGGCCCAGGCCCTCCAGCAGCTCCAGGCCCAGGCAAAGCGAAAAATGGAAACGCAGGCGGCGGGAACACCCGCCCGGCCGAAGTACGGAAACGTCAAGACCGGGCGGGCAGCCCTGCATTTTGACAGCAAAAAAGAGGCTGCCCGGTTTGACGAACTGATGGCCATGGCGGCCGCCGGTGCCATCCGGGACCTGCGGCTTCAAGACGCCTTTACCCTGCAAAGGTCATACATCACGCCAGAGGGCCAAAGGGTCAGGGCCATCAAGTACGTGGCGGACTTCACCTACTACCGCCGAGCGGGAGATGGCGACGCCTGGGAGTTCATCGTGGAGGACGTAAAGAGCAAGCCGACCAGGACGAAGGAATACCTGATGAAAAAGAAGATGATGGCCGAGCGCCTGGGCCTGACCATCACGGAAGTGTGAGGTGCTGAACATGGGACGACTGCCTGAAGACGTGAAGCAAATTTGTGTATGGCTGGCCAGAGGGTACGACCGCCGGCTGGCCAAGACCCAAGCCGTACAACGTGCCGGCGGTCGTTCTGCTGCCCGAAGACTGGCGAGAGAGCAGGAACGGCTGGAAGCCGTGGAGCAGGCGCTGGTGGCGGCAACGGGGGGAATTGAGGCTGACGAGATCCGGGAGAAGCTGCGCCGGGCCATCATGCTGAACGTGGAAAGCGGCCATCGCTATCCATACGAGCAGCTGGGGATTGACGGAATCAGCAGGTCGGACTTCTACCGCCGGAAAACCCAGTTCCTCCAAGGGATTGCCGCCCGTTTGGGACTTATGTAAAGTTGGGACTGTGCGACTGACTTTTCTGTTACGCTATAAGAGCCAGGGAAACCTGGTGCGTTCTGTTCCTCCTTGACCGCACCGGCGGGATATACCGGGAGAGGGGGCCGGCGCTCATAGGCAGGCGTCGGCCCTTTCGCTATATCCAGGGGGTGAAGAACGTGGCGAAAGAATGGGCCAGGGCATTCTACAAGTCCAAAGAATGGCGGGCCATGCGCCGCTTCATCCTGCGCCGGGATCTCTTCACCTGCGAAGAGTGCGGGGCCAGAGCCACGGAGGTCCACCATGAGATCGAGCTGACCCCGCAGAACATCAACGACCCAGCCATCGCTTTGAATCCTGATTTACTCCATAGCCTTTGTCACGACTGCCACACCGCTATAACAAAGCAGACGGCCGACTGTGACATGGGCTTCTTCTTCGGCGAGGATGGCCAGCTAACCCCCCGGGGGGAGTGCTGACACAAACCCGCCGCTGGGGACCGAGAGGGGCTCCCAAGAAAACACGCACCATGTGCGCCCGTGAGGGGGGGTAAGAAGTGGCAGCGAAGAAAAAGCAAGATCTGGGGGATTATGCCGAAACCTTCGAGAAGGTAGACCCGGCCCGCCAGATTGTAGCGAAGAAATACATCGGCGAACTGCTGTTCATGGAGGCCCAGCTGGCCGCATTGAAGGCAGACATCGAAAAAAATGGCCCCGTCGATAACTTCAAGCAAGGGCGCCAGTCGATGCTGCGAGAATCCCCGGCCATGAAGTCATATTGTACGCTGGTACAGAGATATGGAGATCTCCAGAAAAAGCTGGCCGACCTCCTCCCCGAAAAAAAGGACACACAAAAGGCACAGGCCGGTGAGAAGCTGGCCGCCTTTGTGGCCAAAGGGAAGGGATAATCATGGCGACCGTCAACTACGCCCGAAAATACCTAAAGGCAATTAGAGCTGGGGACGTGGTGACGTCGGAGCCCGTCAGGATGATGTACGAGCGCCTGGAGAAAGAGCAGGCGGACAAAAGTTGTAAATATCGCTTTGACCTGAAGCTGGGGCTTCACGCCATCGAGTTCATAGAAACATTTTGCCGGCACTACGAGGGAGAGCTGGCCGGCCAGCTGATAAAGCTGGATCTGTGGCAAAAGGCATTTATACAAACCCTTTTCGGGTGGGTCGATAAAAAAACCAGGGTCAGGCGCTTCCGGGAGTTCATGCTGCTGGTCGCCCGAAAGAATGGAAAGTCCATGCTGTCGGCCTGCATCATGGTGTATATGCTGGTCGCAGATGGAGAGCCTGGCGCCCAATGCGTAAGTATTGCCACCAAGTACGAACAGGCGGCCATCGTCTACAAAACGGCAAGAAAGATCATTGAACAGGACCCGGATCTGGACGCCCTGGTCCGCCCCATTGTCGGGGGGATGGAGTTCAAGCTGACCAACAGCACCATGAAGGCCCTGGCCTCCAAGTCCAAGACACTGGACGGTCTGAACCTGCATTATTGCAGCTGTGACGAGCTGCACGCACAAGAAGACCGGAACCTGTACGATGTCACGCACCAGGGCATGAAGGCCAGGAAGCAGCCAATCTATGGGATCATCACCACGGCCGGCTTTGCCCGGGAAGGCATCTACGACAGTATTTACGAGTATGCCCTGTCGGTCGCAAACGGGACCGTGGAAAACGACCGCTTCCTCCCCCTGCTGTACCAGCTGGACAGCCGGGAAGAGTGGACAAACCCGGAGGCATGGGAGAAGGCGAACCCGGGCCTGGGGACGATTAAGAGCCGGGAGCAGCTGGCGGATGACGTCGAGCGGGCGAAGAATGACCAGAGCTACCTCCCCACCCTGCTGGTAAAAGACTTCAACATCCAGGAAACCAACGCTTCGGCCTGGCTTTCCTTCTCAACCCTGAAGAACGAAGCGGTGGCGGAAGACGAATACCTGAACCACTCCTACGCAATCGGCGGGTGCGACCTGTCGGCCACCACGGACTTGACGTGTGCCACCCTGCTGATCCGAAAGCCAAAAGACCCGAATTTCTATGTGTTGCAGCAGTATTTCCTTCCGAAGGCCAGAGTGGACCGTGTGGCAGCCCAGGGACGCAAGGAAGCGCCATATCAACTATGGGCAGAACAGGGACACCTGACGCTGTGCGACACCGCCACGGTGGACTACAACGCCGTGACGGCCTGGTACGTGAAAATGGTCCAGGAGCGGGACATCCGCCCGCTGTGGATATGCTACGACGCCGCCCTGTCGGGATACTGGGTGCCACAAATGGAGGAAACAGGCTTCGAGATGGTGAAGATCCGCCAGGGGCCGGTCACCTGGACCTACCCGATGAAGAGGATGAAGGGATTGTTCGAGGATGGCCTGGTCGTCTACCAGAACAACCCGATGCTGCGGTGGTGCCTGACCAATACAGCCGCCAAGTCCACCAATCAGCGGGGGATTGACAGCATCCAGCCGGAGAAAATCAGCCCCACCCGGAGGATCGACGGCATGGTCAGCCTGCTGAACGCCATGACCGGCTACTATGACCACGAAGACGAGTTTATGAAATATGCGAGGTGATCCCAAAATGGGAGTATTTGCGAACATCATGGAGATCTTCAAGCCAAAGGTCCGTATCTATTACGGCGCCGGCAGCCGGGCGTCCCCCTGGAACAGGGAGATCTACGAACAGGAGACCGTCAGGGCAATCATTGACTGCGTCGCCTCCAACGCTGCGAAGGCTGTGGCCATGCACGTGACAGTGGATAAGCAGGACCGCATCAAGGAAATTCACAGGAACAGCCCCTACGCCAAACTGTTGAACCAGAAGCCAAACGGCATTATGTCGGGCTTTGACCTGAAGTATAAGCTGGTGGCCAGCCTTCAGGAGAAAAACACCGCCATGGCCTTCATCAAGTGGGAAGGGTCCACGCCGGTGGCAATCATCCCCATTCAATACAGCTTCTTTGAGTTCTTCGGCATCCAGGGGGGCGGCTATGCGGTCCAGTTTACCGACGAGACAGACGGGAAGCAGTACACCCTGAACGTCGAGGACGTGGTGATCCTGCGCCGGCACTATAACCACCACCCCGTCGCCGGCGACAGCAACAGCCCCATCACAAACACGCTTTCCATGGTAAAGGCAAGCGACGAGGGCCTGATCGAAGCCCTGACCGTGGCCAACAAAGTCCGGGGACTTCTGAAACAAAAGAAGTCCATGCTGGCGCCGGAGGATGTGGAGAAAAGCACGACCGAGTTCGCCGAGCGTTTCCAGAAGGCCGCAAAAGAAGGCGGCATCCTGGGCGTGGACGCCATGGAAGACTTCACCCCCTTGAATGTGACGCCCTGGTCGGCCAATGCCGCACAGATGAAAGAGGTCCGGGAAAACCTGTTCTACTACTGGCGCATCAACCCGGCCATCCTGAAGTCTGATTTTACCAGCTCCCAATGGCAGGCGTTTTATGAATCTGTCATCGAGCCACTGCTGACACAGATGGCCCAGGCGTTCACAAATGCCTGCTTTACGCAGCGGGAAAGAGATGTTGGGAACAAGATCATCTTCAGCTCCTCCACCCTGATCTACGCATCCATGGCCGAGAAGGTGCAACTGGTCAGCACGACCCGAGAAATCGGGATGATGACACCAAACGAACAGCGGGAGCTGTTCGGCCTTCCCCCGGTCGAGGGCGGGGACGAGCGGGTCCTGTCCCTGAACTACATCAAGCAATCCGATATGTCGAAATATCAGACAGGCGAAGACCCCGCCCCCGACAGTGACCCACCCGCCGATCCTGGCGATGGAGACACCGGGAAAGGAGGTGACAAAGATGGAGAAACAGCGGAATGACCGGCAGGTACGCCGCTTCGAGGTCCAGACCCGGATCGTTGAGCGCAAAGCGGAAGAGGCCGGCGAAGCTGCGAAAGAGCTGTACGTCGAGGGGTACGCCGCCCGCTTCAATTCCCCGACGGTGCTGTTTGAGTATGAAGGCCGGGAGTACAAGGAGCAGATCGCCCCCGAGGCCTTCGCCGAGGCCGACATGACCGACGTGATTATGAACTACAATCACGGCGGGAAGGTGGTGGCCAGGATCAGGAACAACACCCTGGAGCTGAAGGTGGACGACAATGGCCTATATGTCCGGGCAAGGCTGGACGGGACAGAGGAAGGCCGCCGCCTGTACGAGGAGATCAAGGGCGGCTACATCGACAGGATGTCGTTTGCATTCACCATCAAGGAAGAGAGCTACGACAAGGACGCCGCCACGTGGACAGTCAGAAAGGTGAAGCGGCTGTACGATGTGGCCGCTGTGGACATCCCCGCCTATGACGACACCAGCATCGAGGCCCGCAAGGCCGACATCATCGCCGCCCGGGAACGGGCAAAGAAGCAGGCTTTGAGCCTGGAAAAATCGAAGCTGGCCCTGAAGTGCCGGCTGTAAAAACCGAAAGGAGAAAAACATCATGTTTGAGAAGCGCACGAAGGAAATCGAGGCCCGCAAGGCCGATATCCTGAAGGAGATCGAGACCGCAGACGAGGCCCGCATGAAGGAGCTGACCGACGAGGTGGACAAGCTGAACGCCGAGATGGCCGAGATCCGCAGCAAGCAGGACCTGGCCGGCAAGCTGACCGACCCCATCCCTACCGGCGCCGAGGCCCGCACCGGCACCCCTGACGACCTGGAGATCCGGGCCAAGCAGCTGCGGGAGACCCGCAGCGTGACCATCGGCGGCGGAAAGCTGGTCCAGCCCAAGAAGACCGGCAACATCAAGGACGGCCAGGTGGAAGTGTCCAGCATCGTGGACCAGGTGAACGCCAACCCCTGCGAGGGTATGGGTGAGTACCAGGTCCCCTACGTCGTCAACTCTGGCGAGGGCGAGGACACCGAGGAAGGCGCCGAGGTCGCCGAGACTGACCCCACCTTCGACTACGCCACCATCACCCCCGGGACCATCACCACATACAGCGAGGTCTCCCGGGAGGTCCTGAAGCTGTCCGACAAGGACTATCTGGCCCGGGTGGAGCAGGCCGCCGTTACGGCCCTGCGGAAGAAGGTGGCCGGGAAGATCCTGTCCACCGCCGACGACGCCAAGTTTACCAGCATCTTCAAGGCCGCCGCCTGCGTCACCGACGTGGAGATCGACAAGATCGACCACACCACCCTGCGGAAGATCATTCTGTCCTACGGCGGCGACGAGGCCGTGGCCGGCGGCGCCGTGTTGTATCTGAGCAAGGCCGACCTGATCGCCTTCGGCGATGTCCGGGGAACCAGCGAGAAGAAAGCGCTGTACGAGATCATCCCCGACACCGACAACCCCAACACCGGCATCATCAAGGAGGGCGGCGCCAGCGTCCGCTACTGCTTGAACAAGAAGCTGACCCCCCTGGCCAAGCAGGCCGCCGGCGGCTACTCCATGGCCTTCGGAAACCCCATGAACTTCGAGCTGGGCGTCTTCAGCGACTACACCGTGACCGTGGACGAGTCCGCCGCCCTGAAGCGCCGGATGATCGCCGTCCTGGGCGAGGTGATGATCGGCGGGAATGTCGCCGTGTACGACGGCTTCGTCCGCATCAAGAAGGCCGGCACTACGGCCTAACCCGGGAGGTGGCAGGAATGGCGGTATCTGATGAATACCTGGCGAAAATGCGCCGGGCGGTCCGACGTGGGGACAATCCCGAGGTCAACGAAGAGCTGAAGGACATCATCGAAGAGTGCCGCCTGGATCTGTCAACCGTGGGAGTGCTGAAGGAAAAAGCCGACGATGAAGCGGACCCCCTCATTTTGGGGGCGGTCCGCTGCTTCGTCAGGTGGAAGTTCGGCCTGTCGAATGATGACGCCGCAGCAAACCGTGAGGACTATATGCAGCTGCGGGACGAGATCAGGAAGAAGGTGGGGTATTGTACTTCAGCGACCGGGTGAAGCTGATCCGGCGGACCAGCAAGAAAGACGAGCGGGGCGTCCCCATTACTGACGCCATCGGAAACCAAGTCTTCACGGAGGAGACCACGGAAGTGTGGGGGGACCGTGTCAGCCCGACCAGGGCAGAATCGGCCGCTGCCGGGCAGATGGGGATGGTGGCCGAGGCCACGGTCGTGGTCCACACTGATGACTACGCCGGCCAGACTGTGGCCGAACTGGATGGCCACCGCCTGATTATTTACAGGACATTCAGCCCCACCCCCGACCTGGTGGAGCTGCACATGGGCGAGAAACGAGGGGAAACTGGTGGGAATCAGCATTGACAAGCTGGCCGGCGCCGTGATGGACGGCCTGAAGGAGTACGCCGGGGCTGTGGCCGAGGATCTGAAGCAGGCAGCGAAGAAAACCGCCGAGGACTGCGCCAAAGAACTGCGAAGCACATCCCCGACCGCCACGGGAAAGTACAGAAAGGGATGGAAGGTAAAAAAAGCCTTCGAGAGCGGCACCAGCGCCCGCTACACAGTACACAATGCGACCGCCTACCAACTCACCCACCTGCTGGAGAAAGGCCACGCAAAGCGTGGAGGGGGCCGTGTAGCGGCTATCCCGCATATCGCACTGGCAGAGGAAAAAGCCATTGAACAGATGACGAAACTGGCAAAGGAGGCTTGCGACCAATGAAGGCCCCCGAAGAAGTCAAGAAAATCATCGAGGCCCCGGATCTCCCGGTAGCGTATCGGGCATGGAGAGAGGGAGAGGCCCCACCCCTCCCCTACTCCGTTTTCTACGCCGGGAAGGCCAACAACTTCGGCGCTGACGGGAAGGTCTACTTTTCGGCCCAGCGCTACACAATCGAGCTTTACACCGAGGAAAAAGACCCGGCCGTGGAGCAGGCCCTGGAGGCCAGGCTGGACGCTGCCGGGATCTTCTGGACCAAGGACGAGACCTACATCGACAGCGAACACATGAACGAAATTATTTATGAAATTGAGGTGTGACCAAATGGAGAAAAACAAGGTCAAGTACAACCTGCGGAACGTCCACTACGCCCCCATCACAGCGGAGGCGGAGGGCGACGGCTTCCCCACCTATGGGACCCCCGTGGCCATCCCGGGCGCCGTGGAGCTGTCCATGGAGCAGCAGGGCAGCATCAAGAAGTTTTACGCCGACGGCATCGTCTACTGGCAGGCCGCCAAGAACAACGGCTACGAGGGCGACCTGACCCTGGCCCTGGTCCCCGACCACTTCCGTGTGGCCTGCCTGGGCGAGGAGCTGAACACCGAAAAGGTGTATCTGGAGAAAGCGACGGCGAAATCGAAGGGCTTCGCCCTCTTGTTTGAGTTCGACGGCGACGCCACCGCCACCCGCCACGTGCTGTATAACTGCACCGCCACCCGCCCCTCCCTGGCCGGCAAGACTACCGAGGAGGAGACCGAGCCCGACACCGAGGCGCTGACGATCTCCGCCGCCGCCCTGGCGAATGGACTGGTCAAGGCCCGGACGGGTGAGGAGACCACCGCCTCCGTGGTGAACGACTGGTACAAGGCCGTCTACTGCCCCACCACCGTCCCGGCGGAATAATAGATAGGAGGATCAGAACATGGAAAAAACCATCACCATCAGCGGCCAGGCCGTAAAGCTGAAAGCCACCGCCGCAGTCCCCCGCCTTTACCGTATCAAGTTTAGGCGTGACATCATCCAGGACATCACAGCCCTGGAAAAGGTCGTGAAAAAGAAAAAGACAGACGGCGGGGATCTCCCCCCCGAGGCCCTGGAAATGTTCGAGAACGTGGCCTACATTATGGTCCGTCATGCGGATCCCGAGGGCGTTCCGAACACCCCGGAGGAGTGGCTGGACAAGTTCGACACGTTCAGCATCTACCAAGTCCTTCCCGAGATCCTGGAGCTGTGGCAGCTGAACATGGAAACGAGGTCTACGCCTAAAAAAAAATAAGAGAATCGACCAGGGAGATGAACACCCCGCTGCTGCTACTTAGAGCCACGCAGCTGGGGATCTCCCTGGCCGACCTTGACCTTCTGACCATCGGCATGGTGGAGGATATGATGGCCGAATCCATGAACGACGAAGTGAAGTATCCGCTGAAGGCGACGCAACAAGATTTTGATAATTTTTAAGCAGAAAGAGGTGGGACTGTGGCCGACCGCATCAAGGGCATTACCGTAGAAATCGGCGGCGATGTCACAGGGCTGAATAAGGCCCTGGAAACCACCAACAAGGAGATCAACAGCACGCAGTCCCAACTGAAGGACGTGGACCGGCTTCTGAAGCTGGACCCCACAAACACCAATCTGCTGGCCCAAAAGCAGCGACTGCTGGGCGAAGCGGTGGGCGGCACGAAGGAAAAGCTGGAGATCCTGAAAACCGCCGAGGCCCAGGCGCAAGCCCAATTTGCGAAGGGCGAAATCTCCCAGCAGCAATACGAAGGCCTGCAACGTGAAATTGTGGCCACAGAGGCCCAGCTGAAGAAGCTGGAGCAGGCAGCGGAAAAGAGCAACAAAACACTGGAAGGAGTATCCACCGCCGCCAAGAAAATCGGCGATGCCGCCGGGTCGGTGGCCTCCACCATGGCGCCGGTATCTGCGGGGATCGCCGCAGCCGGCGCCGCAGCCGTGAAAGCGATGGACAACGTGGACCAGGGGCTGGACACGGTGATGAAGAAGACCGGCGCCACCGGCGAGGAGGCGAAGGCGCTTCAAAAGGTCTACAACGACGTGGCCACCACCATCCCGGGGGACTTCGGCGACATAGGCGCAGCCGTCGGAGAAGTCAACACCAGGCTGGAGTTCACAGGGGACAAGCTGAAGACCGCATCCGAGCAGTTCTTGAAGTTTGCAGCAATCAACGACACAGACGTGAACACGTCGGTGCAACTGGTCACCAGAGCCATGGGCGACGCAGGAATCGCCGCCGACGACTATGGGACCGTGTTGGACGCCCTCACCGTTGCCGGGCAAAAGTCCGGGATCTCCGTCGATAAACTGGCCGAGAACCTGGCCAAATATGGCGCCCCGCTGCGTGCGCTGGGAGTGGATACGGAGCAAGCCATCGCCATGTTTGCCGGATGGGAGAAGGCCGGCGTCAACACGGAGATCGCCTTCTCCGGCATGAAAAAGGCAATTTCCACATGGGGCGCCGCCGGGAAAGACGCCGCCGTGGAGTTCGAGAAGACCCTGGAGGGCATCAAGGAGGCCCCGGACATCGCAACAGCCACAACTATGGCCATCGAGGCCTTCGGGTCGAAAGCCGGCCCGGACCTGGCCGACGCAATCCGTGGCGGGCGCTTCGAGGTCCAGGACTACATCAACGCCCTGAAGAAAGCCGGCGGAGCTGTTGACAGCACCTACGGGATGATCGTGGACGAGGTAGACGACAGCGCCCTGGCGCTCCAGACCATCCAAGTGGCCGCCCACGACATGGGCGAAACCATCGCCAAGAACGTCGGCCCGGCGCTTTTGAACATCGCCAAGGCGGTGCAATCCCTCTTCGAGAAGTTCGGAGAACTTGACCCGGGGATGCAGCAGATCATCCTGGGCGCCATCGCCCTGGTGGCCGCCATCGCACCGATGGCCAAAATGATCCAGGGAATCAGCGCAGCGGTGGGGCTGGCCACCACAGTCATCGGAGCCATCAGCGGCGGAATTGCTATTTTCACCGGCGCAGCGACAACGGGGTCCGCAGCGGCCACCGCCTTCGCCGGCGCCCTGACATTCATTACAGGCCCGGCCGGGGCTGTCATCGCAATCATCGCCGCCATTGTGGCGGCCGTTGTGCTGCTGTGGAATAACTGCGAGGGCTTCCGGGATGTGGTCACGACAGCCTGGTCCGTCATTCAAGAGGCATTCGCCAACTTCATGGACTGGCTGCAAGCGACCTTTGCGCCCGTATGGGACGCTATCGTGGGCGCCATGGGGACGGCTTTCGACGCCTTTAAGGAGACCTTGGGAATTGCGTGGGCGGCAATCACGCAGGTGTTCCAGGTCTTCGGGTCCTTCCTGACGGACACCTTCGGGGTGACCTGGGACAATACATTCACGGGAGCGCAAACACTCTTTGAGACCGTCGGCCAGGTCATCCAGACCATCGTGGGAGTTCTGACCGAAGCGTTCAAGACGTGGATCGACTTCGTGACAACCGTTTTCCTGGCCCAGTGGAAGAGTGCGTGGAATAACATCGTGAACTTCTTTACGGCCTTCAAGGGCAACGTGGCCCAGGTCATCGAGGGGATCAAGACCCTGTTCAAGGGCGTGATTGACTTTGTAACCGGCGTCTTTACGGGCGACTGGACGAAGGCGTGGCAGGGCGTACAGAATATTTTCAAGGGGATTTTCGACGCCCTGGTGGGGATCGTGAAGGTCCCGATCAATGGGATTATCGGCATCATCAACGGCGCCCTGGGTGCTGTGAATGGGCTGATTAAGGGCGTAAACAAGCTGCTGGACGGCCTGCGGGCCGTGGGCGTAAAGGTCCCCACCATCCCGTCCATCCCGGAAATTGCATACCTGGCAAAAGGCGGGATCCTGGAGGCAGGGAACGCCATCGTGGGAGAAAAAGGACCCGAGCTTCTGACCGTGAGCAACGGACGGGCCCGTGTGACCCCGCTGGAGGACGACGGAGGGGGCGCTGGGGCGCCCGGAGCCGCCGCAGAGTATAACCAGACCCTGAACTTCTACACGGCCGCCATGACGCCCGCAGAGGTCGCCAGGACGACGAGAAACGCCACACGGCGGATGCTTGCGGGGGTGAAAGCATGATGAAATTAGTGTTCGAGCGGGACGGAAAGGCCATCACCATCGGCCACTCCCTCCCCTTCTGGCTGAACAAAGTGACCGGCCTGTCGGAAATTGATTGCGATGTGGAGAGCGAAAAGGCCACAGACCAAGACGGCGAGGTCTACAAAGGCAGCACCGCAAACAAGCGGAACATCGTCATCGACGCCACCGTCATCCTGCCGGATGGGAAAAATCACGCCGTCATCAGGGAAGAGTTCTTCGCCTTCTTTGTGCCGAGGCAGCCGGGGACCCTGTACGTCTACGAAGGGGCCACCGCCAAGAAGATCGACTACCGGCTGGAGAATATCGAGTTCGACCAGGATGGCATCTTCAGGGACTTTTCCATTTCCCTGATCTGCCCGGATCCGAAGTTCAAGGCCACAGAGGACGACGTGGACACCATCGCCCAGACCATGGGGCTGATTGAGTGGCCGCTGGAGCTGCCCGAGGAGTTCGAGGTCGGCCGCAGGACTGACACCCTGATGGCCACCGTGGTGAACAATTCGAGCGTCACCAGGGGAATGACCTTGACCTTTGTGGCCTCCGGCGAAGTAGAAAACCCCGGCATGATCGAGGTGGGCCGACAGGAGGCCCTGAAGATCAACACCACGATGCACACCGGCGACGTCATCGTCATCACGACAGGCCAAGGGAAAAAGCGGGTGAAGCTGATCCGGGACGGCGTGGAAACGAACATCAACAACCTGTGGGACTTCGGCGGTGTATGGCTTCAGGTGGAGCCGGGGACCAACGTCTTCCGGGTAACAGCGGACAGTAGCGTGGCGCCGCTTGAGGTGACCATCGCTTCCACGCCGGCGTACTGGGGGGCCTGATATGGAGCTTTACATCTTCGACAGAGCCCAAGGCCTCCAGGACATCGTGGACAACGCCACAAGCATCCGCTGGCGCCGGAAATACTTCGAGCCGGGAGAGGTGGAAATCCACGTCCCGGCAAGCAAGGAATACATGGACCTGCTGCAAGAAAAAAGGATCATCCGAAGGATCGACCGCCGGGAGGCGGCCATCATCGAGCAGGTGGAAGTGGTCGGGAATGACCTGGCCATAACGGGCCGGATGCTGTCGGCCATCCTGTCAAACGCCATCCTGTCGAAGTGTTACACCCTGCGGATGGCGCCAGAAAGGGCCATGAAGGCCCTGATTGTCGAGGGGACTCGGGTGGTCCCGGAACTGTCGGCGGCGGCCGTGACGGGCCTCCCAGGGGACGCTGTGAACCTCCAGGCCACCTACAAGAACCTGCTGACAGTGGAGACACGACTGGCCCGCACCTCCGGGCTGGGCTTCCTTGTAGAGTTCGCCGGCCCAGGGGAAATGATTTTTGACGTTTACGCCGGAAAGGATCGCAGCGTGAAGCAGACAGACCGCCCCAGGGTCATCTTCTCCGACGAGTTTGGCAACTTGACCGCCCCGAGATACACAAAGACATCGGTGGACTACAAAAACCGGGCCTATGTGGGAGGCCAGGGCGAGGGCGCCGACCGGGTCATGGTCCTGGTGGATCATGTGGAGGCCGGCGAAGATGTCCGGGAGATCTTCGTGGACGCCAAAGACATCCAGGTGGAAGAAGGCATGACAGAAGCGGAGTACAAAGCGCTGTTGCAGCAAAGAGGCATTGACAAGCTGGCGGAGTGCCGGAAGGTCGAGAGCTTCGAGGGCGACGGCGAAAATGTAGAAAACTTCGAGTACATGAAGGACTGGGACCTGGGGGACATCGTGACCGTGGAATACACCCGCCTGGGCATCACTATGGACGAGCGGGTGACCGAGGTGGAAGAGGTATTCGAGGCTGGCGTCGCAACCTACACGCCCGTGTTCGGATCCCCGCTTCCCGAAAAACTGGAATTTGGAGATGATACAGAATGACAGAAAAAAGCGGCTTTTTTATGAGCCACAACGGAGACAGGCGCTATAATCCCGCATGGCTGGCCGAGTACATCAAGGCACTGGTCACCACCGGCGTCTACTCTGCCGAGCTGGCCGTCAGCGCCGCCGGCGGAATGAAAGTACAGGTCGCCAGTGGCCGGGCATGGGTGGAGGGCTACCTGTACCAGCTGGATGGCGCCAAGGAGTTCCTGGTCGCAACGGCCCACGGGACACTACACCGCAAGGACACCCTGGTGGTGCGCCTGGACATGACCACCAGGACAATCACCGCCCAGCTGTTGACGGGGACGCCGGCAGCAAACCCCACCGCCCCGCCCATTGTCCGGGACGCCGACACCTACGACCTGAAGCTGGCCGAGATCTACGTCGCCGCAGGCACCACCGCCATCACCCAGGCCATGGTCACCGACTTCCGGCTGGATAATGACGTGTGCGGCCTGACCGTCTGCACAGTCCAGGAGATCCCGACCTCCACCTTCCTGGCGCAGATGAACGACGACTTCAGCGCCTGGTTTAATAGTGTGAAGGGCATCCTGGGGACGGACGAAGCGGGAAACCTGCTTCAGATGATCGAGACCCTGGCGGCGACGGTAGACAGCAACTACACCGAGCTGTCCGGGGCAATTACGGCGTTGCAGACGACCATCAAGGACGACATGGCAATCAGCACCAAGACCCGCCAGGCGCTGGGGATCTCTGCCAACGCAAAGCTGGATGACGCCCTCTATGCGGCGGGAAAACACGTTGTGCTTAATATCGACTTTGCGCCCAGTATGGTCGGGAAGGCGTACAGCATCACGGGCGCCGGCCTGACCGCCACGGTCTCCGGGACAGTCCCATCGTCCCGGAATATCCAGGTGCCGGTGCTGGCTACGAACTGCGAATACACCGCCACCTGCAACGGCGTAACGGTGAAGATGAAGACCGACGAATACTACGGCGTGTATAACTTCGCCGTGGCCCCGCCCTTGAGCCAATGCACACCGGCGGAAATCGGCCAGATCGCCGCCGCAGGCCTGGCCCCGAGGGTATGGAGTATCGGCGATGAAATCGCCATCACGCTATCCGGGAACGAGGTTATCACGGTGCAGATTTACGACTTCAATCACGACACGCTGCAAGCCGGCGGCCTGGCCCCCATCACATTCGGGCTGAAGGACTGCATGGCGACGACCCAAAAGATGAACAATTCCGACACCAACGTGAACGGCTGGCCCGGGTCTGCCATGTATTCCTACCTGAACACCACGGTCTACAACAAGCTGCCCACCGCCTGGAAGAACATCATCAAGCCGGTGAAAAAGCTGACTTCCCACGGAAACAAGCTGAAGACTATCCAGACCAGCAACGACAAACTTTTCCTTTTCTGTGAGGAAGAGATCTTCGGCGGGACCACCTACGCCGTCCCAGGCGAGGGGAAGCAGTACCCGATTTTCACCGACGCCGAGAGCAGAAAGAAGAAGTTGTCGGGTCAAACCTCCGCTACGTACTGGTGGGAGCGGTCGCCGGGTGCGTCCGACGCCGCCTACTTCTGTATTGTCAGCAGCGACGGGACGCCCGACAGCAGCAGCACCGCCGTCATTACCTACGGCGTGGCCTTCGGCTTCTGTGTTTAATCGGGAATCAACAAAAATCCCGCCCCCTGTGTGGGGCAGGATGGGAGGTGACGGGAATGTCGGTTTATGACAGCCACCGAGGGGAAAGTGGGGTCAGGTATGTGGATCTGGCGTGGGAGATATACGACCATACAAAAAGCAGCTGCCGCCGCCTGCCGAAGCGGTGGGACCGCTATGGGCTGCTGTCCATGGTGGATCTGGCCGACAGGCTGCAACGCTATTGTGTGGCGGCAAACAGCGCCTACCCGACGAATCAGCACGAAGCGCAGCTTCGCCGGGATTGCCTGATAAAGGCAAATATGGTCCTGCAAGATCTGAACACGCTGGTCGGCCACCTGGCCAGAGACATCAAGAAAGCCCGGGACCTTCAGACCCGGGAGCTGCCGGAGAAACTGACCAAAGAAAAGACCGAAGCGATGCTTCAGAAATGGGGCGAACTGATCGCAGAAGAGGGCGAAAAAATCAGCGCTGTGAAGAAGGCGAACGCCCAGCAATTCAAGAAGCTGCCGCCAGGCCCGGCTGGTATGCCGGAGGCGGAGATCGAACTGTAATAATCTTCGGGTCATACGCTGCAAAACTTGTCACGCCGAGGCGGGACCTACCCCTCCGCTACGTACTGGTGGGAGCGGTCGCCGAATGCGTCCAACGCCACCAACTTCTGTAATGTCAACAGCGACGGGACGCCCAACAACAACAACAACGCCAGCAATACCTACGGCGTGGCCTTCGGATTCTGTGAGCCTATAAATCAGAGAAGTAACCTACGGGCGAAACCAGCATTTTCACAGAAGGAGCGTATGTACCCCGACCGAGAGAACCGGCCGAAAACAGCCTTTACGTGGGTGCGGGGCAGCCCACGGTCCCGGTGTAGCCGCTCGGACGCTTCTTGCATGGCGGAGGGGGTGCGAAACCTCCGTTTCATGGGCGGGGCTACAAGCAGATAGAACACACACCCGACAATAAGTCTGTACGGTGGGCCGACCCCATTATTTTGTATATGTCAAGTAAAGATAGACACGAATTGCGCTACTGGCGCAGAAGAGGAGCCCGGGAGAGGAAAAGAGCGGCCCGGGCCGCCGAGATCGCAAACATCGAAAAGTCCATGTCCTTCGGAAAGATGCTTCGATGGGGCTGGGCCTGTTGTTCTGGAACGGCCTGGAAGTCATCGACGCAGTCCTTCAGACTGGGCATCATCTCAAGCACAGCCAGGCAGCACAACGCCGTGATGCAGGGGAAAATCAACAGCAAGGGCTTTATTTGCTTTGACCGCATGGAGCGGGGAAAACTGCGTCACATAAAATCCGTACACATCACCGAGCGGCAGATCAGGAAGACCTTCAACCAGGAGATCGCCGTCCCACTGATCCGGCCCCACCTGATCTACGACAACCACGCAAGCCTGAAAGGCCGGGGAACGGACCGGGCGCTGAACCGCTTAAACTGCCACCTGGACCGCTACTTCAGGAAACACGGGAACAAGGGCTACATCCTGATTTTTGACTTCACGGACTATTTTGGAAGCGTCCAGCACGATGAAGTCTATCGTATCTACAACGAGTACATCAGAGACCCACGGGCGATACAACTGGGGACGCAGATCATGGAGCTGAACGGGCCGGTGGGCTTCGGGCTGGGATGTGAGATGTCACAGACCTGTTGCGTGGCAATCCCGAACCGGCTGGATCACTTTATAAAGCAGGACCTGGGCGTGAAAGGATACGGGCGCTATATGGACGACGGCTATGTCCTGGAGCCGGACCTGGAGCGGATAAAGGTCATCATGGCCGCCATCATCGAGAAGTGCCACCAGCTGGGCATCCAGATAAACGAGCGGAAGACGAAGATCCTGCCGGTCAAGTCATTCACGTGGCTGAAGACCCGCTTCATCCTGACCGACACGGGAAAGATCATTCGCAAAATGTCCAGGAAGTCCATTACCACCCAGCAGCGGAAGCTGAAGAAATTCAAGGCGTGGGTGGAACTGGGGCATAATCCGAAATACCCGAACAAGCCCTTCACC
Organism: uncultured Oscillospiraceae bacterium; assembly: GCA_910585735.1. Lineage (GTDB taxonomy): Bacteria > Bacillota > Clostridia > Oscillospirales > Oscillospiraceae > Vermiculatibacterium. Next base: position 50,676 of record CAJUEU010000007.1, read on the forward strand.
CTTGAAAAGGCCCGGGCTTCGTACATTTCATGGAGAGGACATAAAGAACGTGGGAACTGCCACAAGGTCCTGAAGAGGATGGACCGATACTTCACTAATCTATTTGGTGTACCACCGAAAGAAGGAATGAAACTATGTATAAAATCATCAAAGACGAGGAAGTGATCGCCACCCAGGCGACGCTTCAGTGGGTGAAGAGGCAAGAAAACGGCGTTTTCGTCCGCTCCGCCCAGCCCGAAGCGCAGGGCGTCCTGGTGAACGACACCATCTACATCATCCGGGGCCGGGCCAAGGTGAAAGGCTACGAGGTGGTGGACGTGGTGGAAGTCCAGGACGACACCACCGGCCCCGGCGACGACCGCATGGACGGCATGGAGGCCCAGCTGGCCGACATCGTCGCAGCGGTGGAAAGGGGGCTTGCGTAATGGATAAGACCATCATCAAGGCCATGGAAAGCGTTGTCCGCCTGGGCGTCATCCTGATGGCCAAAGCCGTCGAAAATGAGCAGCTGACGCCCACGCAGATCATCGCCTGCGACGGCCTGGTGAAGCCCTGGGTGCCTGGCCAGTTCAAACGTGGCGATATTCGCACAGATGGCGGCCAGACCTGGAAATGTGTACAGGACCATGACAGCACGCAAAATCCGGCATGGACACCGGCGGCCACCAGGGCGCTGTGGGTCCCGTTCCACACAAAGGATCCGGCGCAGGCCAGGCCGTACATCCAGCCCACGATGGCGGAAGACGCATACTACACGGGCGAGTGTGCGCTGTGGACCGACGGGAAGGTCAAGAGGGCGAACCGTGACGCCGTTGTCCATGATCCCGACACGCTCCCGGAAGCCTGGGACGACATGGAGGTATAAGAAATGTATATCGACATGGAGGCAGTCATCACGCTGGGGAAGTTCCTGGGAGCCCTGGGAACCATCGGCGGCGGCGTGCTGGCGGTTTACAAATTCGTGACCGCAAGCAAAAAGCAGGCCGAGGAAATCCGGGGGATCAAAAAAGAGCAGACGCTGGTGTGCTTCGGGGTGCTGGCCTGCCTGAAAGGCTTAAAAGAGCAAGGATGCGACGGCCCGGTCACCGAGGCACTGGACAAGCTGGAAAAGCACCTGAACAAGGCCGCCCACGACGACCAGTAAAGGGGGAAAAGTCAATGAACAAAAAGCCGGTATCATATCTTCAGACGGATAAGCGGTGGAAGAATGAGCCCTACCGAGTGAAGGGGGAAAACTCCACCATCGGAAGCTCCGGCTGCGGCCCCACGGCTGCGGCCATGCTGATCGAGACCATCACCGGGAAAACCTACACCCCGGTGGACGCTTGCAAATGGTCTATTGACCACGGCTACAAGGCGCTGAAGCAGGGGACATATTACGCATACTTCCGCCCGCAGTTTGAGGCCTTCGGGATCGACTGCGACATGATGAACTGGAAGAAGAGCTACGGGAACCCGGACCATCAGAACCACGCCAAGATGCTGGAAATGCTGAAGGCTGGCTACTACATCATCGCCCTGATGGGTCCGGGGCTGTGGACGTCCGGCGGCCACTTCGTTGTGGTATGGTGGGAGAATGGGAAAATCTGCATCAATGACCCGGCCAGCACAAAGCCCGCCCGCCTGAACGGAGACCCCAGGACCTTCTTCTCACAGGTTAATTATTACTGGTGGATCGACGCCAGGAAGTTCAACGCCGAGGCTGACCGGCCGATCATGTCGGAGGTGGAAACCGAGAAGCCGGCCATCCACATCGTCACCAAGGGGCAGACCCTGGGCTACATCGCAAAGAAGAGCGGGACCACGGTGGCAGAGCTGGCCGAGATCAACGGCATCAAGAACCCCAACCTGATCTATGTGGACCAGGTCATCATGCTGGAGAAAACCGCCCGGGCCGCCGCCGAGAAGCTGGCCACCATGGGCATCATCGCTGCCATGACATACTGGACCAGGCAGGCCGAGGTCATCGAGTATCTGGACATTCTGCTGATCCAGGCCGCCAAGGTGGCAAAAAGGACCGGCCGCAAGGCCGCAAGCGCAAAGGCCGGAGTGGCCGCCCTGGTGGCCGCCGGCGTCATCAACACCCCGGACTACTGGCTGGGGCTGGTAGAAAAGAACACCCCGAACATGGCCGACCTGCTGCGTGCTTTGGGCGGCGCCGTATAACGAAAGGAGAATTTCATCATGGAAAACATCATTCAGTACATCCCGACCGTCATTTCCTACATCCTGGTGGCGGTGGCCATCCTGGTGGCCGCCACCAACATCATCACCCAGGTGTTGAAGGGCATCCTGCCCAAAACACTGCCCACCAATATCCTGGCCTTTGTGGTGGCCATGGTGGTGACGCTGGCGGCCTTCTTTGCGGTCCTCCAGATCATCGGCCTGGCGTTTCGGTGGTATCTGCTGGCCGGTGCCATCGTGCTGGGCTTCGCCGTAGCGTATGCGGCCATGTATAGCTTCGATAAGCTGAAGCAGATCCTGGAATCTATCGCAAAAAACCAGGTATAAAGAAGAGAAATAGGAGGGGCCACGCCGTCACGGCGTGGTCCCTCCTATTTTTGCGACCAGTACAAAAACCGGCGCCAAAAAGTACAGCGTGACAGTGTTTGTATAGGTCGAATTTGGTGGAGGCGGGGGGAGTCGAACCCCCGTCCGAAAACGCTTCCTCGGGAACCTCTCCGGGCGCAGACAGTCATTTACATTCCCTCACTCAGGCGTGGGCTGACACACTCAAGAGATCAGTAGCTTCATTGTGCATGGTAAGCTCAAAGCTTTGCCTACTCACGTTCGCCGCGAAACGACGCCCCATCCCAAGCCGCGGCCCTCTCGGGTGGAACGGTCACGGCTTAAGCCGCGACGAGCTCAACGTTATTGTTGGCGTTTAATTGTTTTTGCCCATTTTAAGGATGTTAGGCGCATCCGCCCGCTATTCCCGCCTCTACGTCCCCGTCGAAACCAGTACGCCCCCTCGTCGTCGGGTCAAAGTCAAGGTCAGGATTTCTCCGGCTCGGGATACTCTATCCCGAAGGTCTCCACAGTGACCTTCACCATTTTCTGCTCCTTCTTGGGCCGGTCATTCCGCACATCACGGTCGGAATAGACGATGGCGTCAGCCACCTCCTGCCCTTGGACCAGCTTGCCAAAGGCGGCATACTGCCCGTCCAGATGAGGAGCGGGAGCTACCATGACGAAGAACTGGCTGCCCGCCGAGTTGGGGACCATGGTCCGGGCCATGGAGAGCACACCGGGTGTATGCTTCAGCTCATTTTTGAACCCGTTGCCGGAAAACTCTCCCTTAATGGTGTAACCGGGCCCACCCATGCCGGTGCCCTGGGGGTCGCCCCCCTGGATCATGAAGCCGGGGATCACCCGGTGAAAGATGGTTCCGTCATAGAAGCCCTTTTTCACCAGAGAGATAAAATTGTTCACTGTGTTGGGGGCGATTTCAGGATAAAGCTCAGCCTTCATCACACCTCCGTTTTCCATTTCAATGGTCACGATAGGATTCTGCGCCATTTGAAACACTTCCCTTCCTTTAAGTAATAATTAATACCGGCCCCGGTCCTTCATAGCCCGGTCTATATCCCGTTTGGCGTCCCGCTCGGCGGCGGAAGCCCGTTTGTCATAGAGCTTTTTTCCCTTGCAGAGCCCCAGCTCCACCTTCACCCGGGAATCCTTGAAATATAGGCTCAGAGGCACCAGAGTGAGGCCGTCCTTTTGGGTGGCCATATGAAGCTTCCAGATCTCCCGGCGGTGGACCAACAGCTTCCGGGTCCGGCGGGGGTCCTTATTGAAGATATTGCCCTTTTCGTAGGGGCTGATGTGAGCCCCGTAAAGCCACAGCTCCCCGTCCTTCACCTGGCAAAAGCTGTCCTTCAGGTTGACGCCCCCCTGGCGGATGGACTTGACCTCGGTGCCCGCCAGAACGATCCCGGCCTCATACCGTTCCTCCACAAAGTAGTCATGGAACGCCTTGGAATTTTTGGCAATTGCCTTGATCTCTTTCTTGTCCACGGGGCACCTCCTTCCATCAGGGTACTCCTTATTATAGCATAAATTGGAAAAAAGTAAACCGCCAATTATGTAGGATGCCGCCGTACCCGGCCCCGCCGCAAGAACTGCCGGGGTATGGGGCGGACGGCCCGCCACTCTACCAACAAAAGAGCGCCGTCCGCCGCGTGATACACCCTCACGCTCTCCACCAGGCCCGGGCAGAACTCCCGGACCAGGGCCAAAGTCTGCTCCCGGGTAAGTCCGGCTGCCGTCCATCCCCGCATATTCAGTTCCTCCTCGGTCACATGAAACGCCTCGATCCTGCTCCCAGACCGGCTCTCCATACGCAACTTCCCCTTTCCCCTCAAATGATCCCCTCTATCATAGCACAGTAGAGCTTTCCAGAAAAGCGGAAATGAATGGAGCCTGGGAGCTTCAACTCATTTTGACCTCTGATTTGCACCTTGAAAAATGAATAGCGCACCACCGGGAGGCATACAGGTATTTGCTTGCGGGATGGACAAGCCTTGATCCATCAAGCGGGCGGACGAAGCGGGCACAGCCCAGACCTGATAATACGCGGTCTGAAACAGCAGGGCGCAGGAAGTGGCCCGGTGGTGCAGCGTTTTATGATCCTATCAAAATACTGCCGCAAAGAATTCAAACTTTTTCTTGACTTATGAGAAGGTTAGGGGTATGTTGTAGATAGGAACAAAAACCCTGTATTACTTACCGCTCTAAGAAAGGAAGATGTGTATGATGAAGAAAACCGTATCCCTGCTGCTGGTTTTGACCCTGGCTCTGGGACTCACCGTGCCTTCCTTCGCTGCCGGCCAAACCTACGATGACGTTCCCGAATCCTATTGGGGGTACAAGGACATCGAGGCCGTGTCCGAAGCTGGGTACATGAATGGAATTGGCGGTGGGCAGTTCGCCCCGGAGATGAAGGTCTCTGTCGCTCAGTTCCTGACCCTGCTGGGAAGGCTCGTTTTTCCCGAAGTTAAGGTTGGGGAAAACGATTCACTGATATGGACAAGACCACAAAATAATGCGGAGTTGCTGACAATAAACCAAAAGCTGGAAGGCAAGCCCCTTCCAGCTTTTGGTATCTTAGAACCTATCCCCTTCCAAATAATTTGCCGATAATACATGAAAATACAAAAAAGGTCTTGCTCATGACGTAACGTAATGAAGTATACTACCCGCAGGAGGTGTTTTGAACGTGGAAAGATACCGAGCGATTCCACAGGGATATATGACCGCAGGTGCAGTTGCAAAGAAAATGGGAGTAACGGTCAGAACCTTACAGCATTATGACAAGGAAGGCCTGCTCTCACCGTCAGCTATGAGTGAAGGTGGCCGCAGGCTATATACCGATAAAGACATTATCAAGCTCCACCAAATACTATCCCTGAAGCATCTGGGTTTTTCCCTGGATGACATCAGAGACAGATTGATTCCGCTGGATACTCCGGCAGGTGTGGCGCAGGTTTTGTCTGAGCAGGCGGCTATTGTCCGGGAGAAAATTGCAAGTCTGACAGAATCACTCTCAAGAATTGAGGCGCTGAAAACCGAAGTGCTGGAAATGCAATCGGTAGATTTCAAAAAGTATGCGGACATCATCGTTAATCTGGAAATGAAAAACAGCTTCTACTGGCTTATTAAGCATTTTGACAGCGAAACGTTGGATCATATCCGCAACCGATTCGATAAAGAGAGCGGCATCGTGTTTATGCAGCGGTTCTTGCGTCTGCAAGACGAGGCGATTCAACTGCAAGCAGATGGCATCCCGGCAGAGAGCCAACGAGGACAGCAATTTGCAAAAGATTACTGGGCCTTGATTATAGAATTCACCGGAGGGGATACCGATATGCTCCCTAAACTCATACAGATGGGACAAAATGATGAATTCGGTCAGGAGTGGACGCAGAAGCAGGCCAAAGCAAACGCCTTTATTGAACCAGCATTAGGTGCTTACTTTTCAAACGAGGGGATAGATCCATTTCAGGAGGCGATACCATGACAAATGCGTTAGAAGTGAAGGGATTGCGTAAAAGCTACGGCGAAAAAGTGGTGTTAAAAGGAATTGACCTGTATGTACGCCGGGGAGATATTTTTGCGCTGTTAGGCGTAAACGGCGCTGGGAAAACGACGACCCTTGAGTGTATTGAGGGACTCCGAAAGTATGACGGCGGAACAATATCCGTAAACGGCAGAATCGGGATTCAGTTGCAGTCGGCGGCATTGCCCGCACACATCAAGGGAGGGGAAGCTGTGCGGCTTTTCGCAAAGTGGAACCGAAAACCCGCAGACACCTCTATGCTGGCGGCGCTGGGCGTAGACAGCATTGCGAATAAGCAATACCAGGCAATGTCCACTGGACAGAAGCGGCGGCTTCATCTGGCACTGGCGCTTATTTGCGACCCGGATATTGTGTTCCTTGATGAACCCACCGCCGGACTTGATATTGAGGGCCGAATTTCTCTCCACGAATATATTCGCAATTTGAAAGCGCAGGGAAAAACGATTATTTTAGCCAGCCATGACATGGCCGAAGTAGAGAGCCTATGTGACAGCATCGCGATTCTGAGGGATGGGGAGATCGCTTTTGCTGGAACAGTTATCGCATTGACCGAGAAAATCGGAAAGCACTATAACATCCAAATTCGGACGGGCCAAGGCTTAGAGACTTATGAATCGGATGATATTAGAGCCAGCCTGATAACAATACTCAAAAGTTATGAGGAAAAGGACACCGTCATTCAAGACATTCGGGTTGACCGGGGGTCACTGGAACAGCATTTTCTGAAAATTGCGAAGGGAGAATAGGCAGTGAACGGATTTTTATATGGATTTACATTACAGTGGAAACTGGACTTACGTAGCCGAACCATGTTGATTACCTGTTATGCGGTTCCACTCCTGTTCTTTGCGGTTATGGGCGGGATTTTCACCTCTGTCATGCCGGAGAGCAAAGAGACGTTGATTCAGTCCATGACCGTCTTTGCTGTTACCATGGGGGCGCTGATTGGATTGCCGCCCTCTCTTGCGGAGATATATCGGAGCGATATTAAAAATGCTTATCAGGCAAACGGTGTGCCGCTGTCGCTGGGGTTGATCTTGATAAATATTTCTGCGTTTGTGCATTTGCTCATCATGAGCGCCATTCTCTATGTACTCGCGCCAATTCTCTTTGGCGCCAAAATTCCAGAGCACCTGGAAACATATTTAGGCGGGCTGGTTATTCTGATTGCTGTTTCGCTTAGCATTGCCAGTATCATCGGGTTAGCTGTAAAAGATACAGCAAATACATCCATGTTTTCCATCCTGCTTTTTATCCCGTCCACTATGCTGTCGGGAATTATGTTTCCGAGCGAAATGCTTCCGCAGGCATTTGCCATTGTTGGAAAACTGTTTCCTGCAACATGGGGATATAAATTGATGACTGACTCTGCGTTTTCTCTGCAAACGCTCTGCCCCTTGCTCGGTATTTTTCTCATAGCGGTTATACTATGCGGAGTCCTGCTAAAGAGGATTCGTACCCGGTAATTTTGCTGATATAAGTTTCATCTGCCCAGCGGCAGAAAAGAAAAAAACCGCTGCCGGGCAGAGTAATTTCCCATGTCCAAATGATGTTTTTGACAGCGGTTTTGATTTTTCAAAGCCGCTGCTTTTTGTTTTGGCGGCAATTAGGAGGATGCCGCCATGCGACTACGAATAGATAGGCACTTGTCAAAAAAAGCCTAACCCTCGTAACGGCGACCTCTACCCAGGCTTGCGAAAACAGTCGTTTCCAGTCTACACATACTGCCACCCCCAGCGCCCGAATAGCCTTGTGCTGTTCGGGCGCTTTTACTTTTTATGTGGGCTGTCCCATCCGGCCCCGGTGTCGCGGCCCACCCCTCCTGTTCAGATTTCGTTTACCCCAAATCTGAACAGGAGGACAACACGATGGAGATCACCATCAAGAGATATAGCCGCAAACTGACCTATGAGGATGCCGTCACCCTGGACGAGTTCTGGGAGTTGGCCGGGGAACCCCTACCGTACCGGGTACAGCTTCAATGGCTGGTACAAGGGCAGCACCCGGGCAGAGAGCTATTCGAAAAAGGCATAACAAAAGGCGAGGTGAAAATCACCTCGCCTTTTGTCAGAACTCCGTGGGGTACTCCTCCCGAAGCTCTCGTATCAGCTTTTGGTCTTCTTTGGAGCTCAGGTCCAATTTTTCGTACATATCAGGCCGCCGCCGCTTGGTGCGGAGGATAGCCTGCTTCCGCCGCCATTTGGCGACCAGGGCGTGATTTCCCGAAAGCAGGATGGAGGGCACCTTCCGGCCGTGCCATTCCTCGGGCCGGGAGTACTGAGGGTATTCCAGCAGTCCGTCCCAGTGGCTCTCATGCTCAAAGCACTCGGGGTCGGGGAGAACACCGGGGATCAGGCGGCTCACCGCGTCGGTCACCGCCATGGCGGGGATCTCTCCCCCCGTGAGGACAAAGTCTCCCAGGGAGATCTCCTCGTCCACACACTCCTCCATGAACCGCTCGTCCACCCCCTCGTAATGCCCACAAACCAGGATCAGGTGGTCGTAGTCGGCGGCCAGGGTCTTGGCCTTGGCCTGGCAAAAGGTGGTCCCAGCCGGGGAAAAGTAGATGGTGTGGCCCGGACCGTAGGTATCCACCACATGCTTCCAGCACTGGTAGATGGGGTCGGCCTGCATCACCGCCCCCCGGCCCCCTCCGTAGGGGTAGTCGTCCACCTGCTTTTGCTTGTTGAGGGTATAGTCCCGAATCTGGTGGGCCTCAATGGCCAGGTAGCCCCGCTCCTGGGCCCGGCCCAGGATGGATTCCGAGAGCACGTCCCCTACCGTCAGATCAAAAAGCGTTAAAATGTCAATTCGATACATCGGTTTCCAGCCCCTCAATGAGATTGACCCTGATATAGCCCTTTTCGGGGGAGGTCTCTGCCAGGAAGGCGGGCACGGCGGGGATCAGGTATTCCCTGCCGCCCCCCCGGACCACATAGACGTTCTGGGCCGGAAGGTCCAGAACCTCCTCCAGCCTGCCCAACTCGCTCCCGGTGGCAGCGTCCAGCACAGAAAGGCCGATGAGGTCGGCCACAAAGTGCCGTCCCGTGGGGAGGGTGACCCCGGTGCGGTCGATGGAGACCACCTTGCCTTTGTAGCGCATGGCCTGCTCCACCGTATCACAGCCCTCCAGCGCGGCCAGCACCAGGGTCTTGTTGGGCCGGGCCGAGCGGACCTTTACCGGCCTGCCGTCAATATAAAAGGTATCAAAGCCGCAGAGGAAATCAGGGGAATCTCCCCAGGGCGTGATCCGAACCTCGCCCCGGACTCCGTGGGTGCCGATGACCACCCCGGCTTCTAAAAATTGTGTCGTCATAGGAGAAGCCTCCTTATTGTAAATGGAAAAAGGACGGGGCAAATGCCCCGCCCTTTTTAGTCGGTGATCTCTACTGAGACCCGGGTGCCCTGACGCTGTCCAACCGAACGCATGAGAACACGGATCCACTTGGCAATGCGGCCCTGGCGGCCGATCACCTTGCCCATGTCCTCGGGGGCCACCTGCAGCTCCAGGACGGTCTCTCCGTCCAGGACCTGCTCGGAGACCACCACTGCTTCGGGGTTGTCCACCAGGCTCCGGGCAATGTAGGTGAGGAGTTCTTTCATTTGTGTCCTCCCTCCCTTTAGATCGCGCCGGCTTTTTTCAGCAGAGCCCGAACGGTCTCGGTGGGCTGAGCGCCGGTCTTGATCCAGGCCTGGGCGCGGTCGGTGTCCACCTTCAGAGCGGCGGGATCCTGGGTGGGATCATAGGTGCCGATCTCCTCGATGAACCGACCATCCCGGGGATAACGAGAGTCAGCCACCACGATGCGGTAGAAGGGAGCCTTCTTGGCGCCCATCCGGCGCAGACGAATTTTGACCATGTTATTTTCACCTCCATAAGATTTTCATAGCATATCTGGAAACGCTCGTTGAACGCTTGCCAACCATTAAAAGAACCGGCCCCGCTGCCGTTGTCCGCCTCCCATGCCCATACCGGGCAGGCGGCCCTTCTTGGCCATCTTGCGGAACTTAGGACTGTTGAATTGTTTGGTCATTTGGAGCATGGCGTCGTACTGCTTCAAAAGCCGGTTCACGTCCACCACCTGAACGCCGGCTCCGGCAGCCACCCGCTTTTTCCGGCTGTTGTTCAAAAGGGATGGCTCCTCCCGCTCCGCAGGGGTCATGGAGAGGATGATGGCCTCGGTGCGGCCCAAAGCTTTTTCATCCACCGTTGCTCCCTGGAGGGCCTTGGCGTCCACCCCGGGAAGCATACCGGCCAGTTCGCTCAGATTGCCCATATTTTTCATCTGAGCAAGCTGGTCGTAGAGGTCGTTGAGGGTGAACTTATTCTGACGGAGCCGTTCCATCTGCTCCTGGGCCTTCTGCATGTCAAAATTTTCCTGAGCCTTTTCTATGAGGGTGAGCACATCCCCCATGCCCAGGATCCGGGAGGCCATGCGGTCGGGATGAAAGACCTCCACCTGATCCAGCTTTTCGCCGGTACCGGCAAATTTGATGGGCTTGCCGGTCACCGCCCGAATGGAGAGGGCTGCGCCGCCCCGGGCGTCGCCGTCCAGCTTGGTGAGCATGACGCCGGTGAGGTCCAGGGCCTCGTCAAAGGCGGTGGCGGCGTTTACCGCGTCCTGGCCGATCATGGCATCCACTACCAGCAGGATCTCGGTGGGCTCCACAGCGGCTTTGATGTTCTTGAGCTCCTCCATCAGGGCCTCGTCCACGTGGAGCCGGCCCGCGGTATCCAGGAACACCAGGTCGTTGCCGTGCTTTTTGGCGTGCTCCACGGCGGCTTTGGCAATGTCCACCGGGCCGATCTGCCCCATCTGGAACACGGGGATATCCAGCTGCTCTCCCACCACCTCCAGCTGGTGGATGGCGGCGGGACGGTAAACGTCACAGGCCGCCAGCAAGGGCCGCTTGCCCTGCTTCTTCATGAGCCCGGCCAGTTTGGCCGAGTTGGTGGTCTTCCCCGCCCCCTGAAGACCCACCATCATAATGACCGTAGGCGGCTTGGAAGAGATGGTCAGCTTGGCGTCCTGACCACCCATGAGGGCGGTCAGCTCCTCATCGACGATCTTCACGATCATCTGGGCGGGAGAAAGAGCCTCCAGCACGTCGGCGCCGATGGCCCGCTCGGTGACCTGGGCTACAAACTGCTTGACTACCTTGTAGCTTACGTCAGCCTCCAAAAGGGCCATTCGGATCTCCCGCATGGCCTCCTTTACATCGGCCTCGGTGAGCCGCCCCTTGCCCCGGAGCCGCTTGAAGGCGCTATTCAGTTTTTCGGTCAGGCCTTCAAATGCCATGGCTTACTCCTGTCTCAGCTCCGATAGAGTGTTCTTCAGCTGGAGGCACAGCTCTTCCAGGGTGTTATCCTGATGCTCGGCCTCGTTCCGCTTCAGAAGAGCGTCCACCGTTGTGTCCATAGCGGCAAACTGCTCCTGCATCCTGTGGAAGCGCTTGATGATGCCGGTCTTGTCCTCCAGCTCAGTGAGGGTAGCCTCAGCCCGGACGATCACGTCCCGGACCCCCTGGCGGGAGATCCCGTAGTTTTCCGCGATCTCGGAGAGGGACAGATCCTCGTTGTAATAGAGGTCGTAAAATTCCTTCTGCCGGTCGGTGAGCATGTCGCCGTAAAAGTCGTACAGCATCGTCATGCGGTAGGCCTGGTTTTTCATCCTGGGCACCCCCTTCAAAGAGAAAAATGTAAAGTTTATACGCTTTACAATAGAATTATGATACTATATTTTGTGGAGGATGTCAAGGGCTGGAGACGATTTTTTCAAAAATTCCCCCTTGCCAAACGGAGGAAAACCCTGTATAATAAAAAACCGACAACAGAATACGCCGGTGTGATGGAATTGGTAGACGTACTTGACTCAAAATCAAGCGCCGCAAGGCGTGCCGGTTCGAGTCCGGCCACCGGCACCAGAACGAATGAGTCCCGCTTTTCGAACAACTTTATCGAAAAGCGGGACTCATTCTATCGTTGTTATTTTTCGATAAAGTCTCTATTTTGATTTTACTGGTATCTCAATCTGTACAAGCGCATCTTCCACCCGGTCAATCACATTTTCATTGATAATGACTTCATAAGAGAAACCAGATAACGTAAAACCGTGTTTTTCAACATAATCAAATATTCTTTGGTAACTCAGCGCAGGGCTCTCTGATGCATCCCTATAAAATGCCCGTATATAATCCCCAGCAGGTTGTATGTGTAATCCATCTTTCTTTATTGGAAATGGAATTTCAATAAAAAGTTTGGAACAATTCTCAAAATCTCCTTTTTGCAGACTATCCACTGCGATCATCGTCCCATAGGAGGCATTATGCAGACGGCGCAACTGATACTTTTTTGTTTCAGCAGTAATCATCTCCACCTGCTTATCAAACGTGGTGTCCTGATCAATGTCTACGGTAACGAAACTGCGCTCCTTCTTCTGCACAATGCTGATTTCCGATAAGTCCATCGTCAATAATGTCTGCATATTCTGGCAGTGGTAGGACATCGTTTTCCGAATCGCTCTCAGATGTGCCATATTGCGGTCTAAATCATCCATTTTCTCCCGCAAAAGCTGCTTCATACTGGCGGCAGAACGGTTTTTCATAAATGCCTGGATCTCTTCAATGGGTACATCTAACTCCCGCAGCAGCAGGATCGTTTCCAGAATGGCACTCTGATAGTAGCTGTAATATCTGTATCCATTTTCGGGATGGATAAACGATGGATGAAAAAGGCCGATTTCATCGTACCACATCAGAGTTTTCTTATTGAT
>CAJUEU010000008.1:0-11608 GCA_910585735.1 uncultured Oscillospiraceae bacterium
CGGGTGGAGTTCTTCGGGGACGAGATCGACCGCCTCAGCGAGATCAACGTGGTCACCGGGGAGGTGATCCGCCGGCTGGAGCACATCCCCATCTATCCCGCCAGCCACTATATCACCCCCCGGGAGAAGATGGCCTCCGCCATCCAGGAGATCTACCGGGAGCTGGAGGAGCGGGTGGCTTTTTTTGAACAGAACAACATGCTGGTGGAAGCCCAGCGCATCAAGCAGCGGACCATGTACGATGTGGAGATGCTCCAGGAGCTGGGTTTCTGCTCGGGTATTGAGAACTATTCCCGGGTGATCTCGGGCCGGCCTGAGGGCTCGGCCCCCATGACCCTTATTGATTACTTCCCAAAAGATTTTCTCCTGTTTATTGACGAGAGCCACGTGACCCTGCCCCAGGTCCATGCGATGTACAACGGAGACCGGGCACGAAAGAATACCCTGGTGGACTATGGTTTCCGCCTGCCCTGCGCCTTTGACAACCGGCCCTTGAAGTTTGAAGAATTTGAACAGCGCCTCAATCAGGTCATCTATGTGTCGGCTACCCCGGCGGAATATGAGCGCAGCCGCTCCGGCCAGATCGTGGAACAGGTCATCCGCCCCACCGGCCTGCTGGACCCCCGGGTGGAGGTCCGCCCGGTGGAGGGTCAGATCGACGACCTGCTGGGGGAGATCAACCAGCGGGCTGAAAAGGGGGAGCGGGTGCTGGTCACCACCCTCACCAAAAAGATGGCGGAGGACCTTACCGCCTATCTCCGCAACGCCGGGGTGAAGGTTCAGTATATGCACCACGATGTGGACACCATGGAGCGGCAGGAGATCATCCGGGACCTGCGGCTGGGAACCTATGATGTGCTGGTGGGAATCAACCTTCTGCGGGAGGGCCTGGACTTGCCCGAGGTATCCCTGGTGGCCATCCTGGACGCCGACAAGGAGGGCTTCCTCCGCAGTGAGACTTCTCTTATCCAGACCATTGGCCGGGCGGCCCGAAACGCCGACGGTCTGGTCATTATGTACGCCGATAAGATGACTCCTTCCATGATGGCATCCATTGGGGAGACCGAGCGGAGGAGGAAGAAGCAGGACGCCTATAATAAAGAAAAAGGTATCGTGCCTAAGACCATCATCAAGAGTGTTCGGGATGTGGTAAATCTGGCGGATCGGGAGGAAGAGGCCGCCAAGACGGTGCGCTTGAAGAACAATATGTCCAAGAAGGAGCTGGAGGCCGCCATCGCCAAGATGGAGAAGGAGATGAAGGAGGCCTCCAAGCGGCTGGAATTCGAGTACGCCGCCGTTTTGAGAGACCGTATTATAGAATTGAGAGGCAAGTAGGGGCGCACAGTGTGCGCCCGCCTCCACCGCAAACGTCCTCCGTAGGGGCCGGACACCGGCCGGCCCGGCTCCGTTAGGCGGGTCCCAAACCCGTCCGAATATCGAAAAGAGAGAAGATGGTTTTCGTGACTTCCCAGTCCCAAAAGATTCTTTCTGACATGCAGGTCCGCAAATCCGCCAAAGAAAAGCGGGAATTCCGGGCCTGGCTCACAGCTGAGCTGAAGGCCGCCGGGTGGACCGTGGAGGAGGAGCACGGTTTTTTCGCCGGGCACAATGTCATCGCCGGGGACCCGGAGAAAGCGAGGATACTTTATACGGCCCATTACGACACCCAGGCGGTATTACCTTTTCCGAATTTTATCACCCCGCGGAATGTGGGACTCTATATCGCCTATCAGCTTCCCATCGTTTTGGGTTTCCTTGTTCTCATTGCCCTGGCGGAGGGCTTGACCATCTCGGCGTTTCGTGCGCTGGGAGCAAAAGAGCTCCTGCCCGTGGCGGCCCCTCTGGTGTCCATAGTGATATGCTTTCTTTTCGTTTGGTGGATGTTCTTTGGCAAGGCCAACCGGCACACCGCCAACGACAACACCTCCGGGGTCATCACCCTGCTGGAGGTGGCCCTGACCCTACCCGCCGAGGACCGGGACAAGGTTTGCTTGGTGTTCTTTGACAACGAGGAGCGGGGCATGCTGGGCTCAGCCCACTTCGCCGGGAAACGGAAGCGGGTGAAAAGTGAGACCCTGGTGCTGAATTTTGACTGCGTGTCTGATGGGGATTCTATCCAGTTTTTCGCTACAAAAAAACTCCGGGCCGAGGAGACCACCCTCAAAACCCTGGAAAATGCCTTCAAAATCCCTGAAAATGGGGCAAAAACCGATGCAACCAAAGGGCAACTTCGTACAACTTTTGCCCCGGAGGAGGACCGAAGCAAGGAGGTGGAGGTCTGCCGACAGGGCGGCATCTACCCCTCGGACAATGTCTCGTTCAAGCGTGCCTGCGGGATCTGCGCGCTGAAAAAGAAGGGGAAGCTCTACTACATGGACCGCATCCACACGGCCAAGGACACCGTTTTCATGGAGGAGAACATCGAGCTGCTCCGGGCGGGCTGCCTGCGGCTGGCGAAAGGGCTTGAGGCTTGACATGGCAAAGCAGAAGGACGAAAAGACCAACGTGATGCGGCTTTTGGAGCAGAAAGGGGTGAGCTACACCCCGCACACCTATCCCCATGAGGATGGAGCGGTGGATGGGGCCACGGTGGCCCGCATGGTAGGGAAGGACCCGGCTCAGGTGTTCAAGACTTTGGTGGCCCGGGGAGCCTCCGGGGGCTATTACGTTTTTGATATTCCAGTGTGCGGGACTCTGGACCTGAAAAAGGCGGCCCAGGCGGTGGGAGAGAAGTCGGTGGCCATGCTCCCTCAGAAGGAGCTTTTGCCCCTTACCGGCTACGTCCACGGGGGCTGTTCCCCTCTGGGGATGAAAAAGCAGTTTCCCACTGTGCTGGACGAGACCGCCCAGCTTTTTGACACCGTTCTGGTCTCCGCCGGGAAAATCGGCTTTCAGGTGGAGGTCAGTCCTGCTGCTCTGCTGGAGCTGAGTGGAGGAAGTATGGCGGACCTGACTGTGTAAGGAGGATAATTATGAAATATGAATGGTTGGACAGCTATCTGCTTGCCAAGTCCGGCGCGGAGCACGACTATAAGGTCGAATGGGGCTGGGACCGCTATATGGTCCGAGGAAAACTCTTTGCTGCCACCATGGGGGCCCCTCAGGGGATGAAGGATGAGCAGTATAACGGCCACCCTCTGATGAACCTAAAATGTGACCCGGGCCGTTCTGAGCTGCTCCGGGCCGAGTTCCCGGACATTCTTCCTGGCTTTTACTGTGACAAAAAGACCTGGATCGCTGTGCGTCTGGATGGCGCACTTCCCGATGACCTTGTGAAAGAGCTCTGCGATGACTCTTACCGCCTCATCGTGGAGAAGCTGCCCAAGTATGTACAGAAGGAGATTTTGGACGAAAAACAAGGATAAAATAAGTAAAATTTCCTATTGACATTAAAAATTTATTCCACTATGCTTTGATTCGATTCTGAAAACGGAAGAAACACAAAGGAGAACGTACCCATGCAGGATACCATTGCCATTAAGGGCGCACGGACCAACAATTTGAAAAATGTCAGCGTGGAGATCCCCCGGGATAAGCTGGTGGTGCTCACGGGCGTTTCCGGCTCAGGAAAATCCTCTCTGGCTTTTGATACCATTTACGCCGAGGGACAGCGGCGGTATGTGGAGTCCCTCTCTTCCTATGCCCGTATGTTCCTGGGGCAGATGGAGAAGCCCGACGTGGACTCTATCGACGGCCTTTCTCCCGCCATTTCCATTGATCAGAAGACCACCTCCAAGAACCCCCGTTCCACTGTGGGAACGGTGACTGAGATCTACGATTATCTTCGGCTTCTTTGGGCACGGGTGGGCACACCTCACTGTCCCAACTGTGGAAAGGAGATCCAGCAGCAGACCATCGACCAGATCATTGACCAGGTGATCCGTCTGCCTGAGGCCACCCGGATCCAAATCATGGCCCCGGTCATCCGGGGCAAGAAGGGCGAGCACGCCAAGATCTTCGAGGACGCCCGGAAGTCGGGCTATGTGCGGGTGAGGGTGGACGGTTCTCTCTATGACCTTTCCGAGGAGATCAAGCTGGATAAGAACAAAAAGCACAACATTGAGGTGGTGGTGGACCGGCTGGTGATCCGGGAGGATATTGTCCAGCGGCTCACCGATAGCGTAGAGGTGGCCTCCGGCCTGGCGGGCGGCCTGGTCACCATCAACATTGTGGGGGAGGACCGGGACATCACCTTTTCCCAGAATTACGCCTGTGAGGACTGCGGTATCTCCATCGAGGAGCTGGCCCCCCGGATGTTCTCCTTCAACAATCCCTTCGGTGCCTGCCCTACCTGTTCCGGCCTGGGGGTCCAGCTCAAGGTGGACCCCGACCTCATCATTCCCAACAAGGAGATGTCCATTCTGGATGGGGCCATCGTGGCCTCGGGCTGGAGCAACATCAAGGGGGATTCCATTTCCCGGATGTATTTTGACGCGCTGGCGAAAAAGTATAGCTTTAAGCTCAATGTGCCGGTGAAGGAGCTTCCCCAGGAGGTCATGGATGTGATCCTCTATGGCACCAAGGGGGAGAAGCTGAAGCTCACCTACGACCGGGCCAACGGCCAGGGTACTTTGATGCAGCCTTTTGAGGGCATCTGCAACAATCTGGAGCGCCGTTACCGTGAGACCCAGTCCGAGGGGATGCGCCGGGAGCTGGAGGAGTGCATGTCAGAATGCCCCTGCCCCGACTGTCGTGGTAAACGGCTCCGCCGGGAGTCCCTGGCGGTGACCGTGGGAGGGCTGGACATTGACACATACTGCCACAAGGCGGTGACCGAGGCCCTGGACTTTATGGAGAAGCTGGTGCTCTCGGAACAGAAGACCATGATCGCCGGACAGATCGTGAAAGAGATCAAGACCCGGCTCAACTTTCTGCAGTCGGTTGGTCTGGAATACCTGACCCTCAGCCGTTCCGCGGGGACCCTGTCCGGCGGCGAGAGCCAGCGTATCCGGCTGGCCACCCAGATCGGCTCCTCCCTCATGGGCGTGCTCTATATTCTGGACGAGCCCTCCATCGGCCTCCACCAGCGGGACAACGACAAGCTGCTGGAGACCCTGAAACGGTTGCGGGACATCGGCAACACCCTTTTGGTGGTAGAGCACGACGAGGACACCATGCGGGCCGCCGACTATATCGTGGACGTGGGCCCCGGGGCGGGGGTCCACGGCGGACAGATCATCGCCCAGGGCACTGCCCAGGAGATCATGAACGATCCCAGCTCCCTGACGGGGGCATATCTGTCCGGCGCCCTGAAGATCCCGGTGCCCAAGACCCGGCGACAGGGGAATGGAAAGTTCCTCACTGTTCGGGGGGCGGCGGAAAACAACCTGCGGGAAGTGGATGTGTCTATTCCTCTGGGCACGTTCACCTGCGTCACCGGCGTCAGTGGTTCGGGCAAATCCTCTTTGGTGAACGAGATCCTCTATAAGAAGCTTGCGGCTGACCTGAACCGGGCCAAGACCCGGGCGGGGAAGCACAAGTCCATGGAGGGGGAGGAGTTTCTGGACAAGGTCATTGCCATCGACCAGTCTCCCATTGGCCGGACCCCCCGCTCCAACCCCGCCACCTACACCGGGCTCTTCAACGACATTCGGGAGCTGTTTGCCTCCACCCCTGACGCGAAGGCCCGGGGTTACAGCGCCGGACGGTTCTCTTTCAATATCCGGGGCGGCCGGTGTGAGGCCTGCTCAGGCGACGGCCTTTTGAAGATCGAGATGCACTTTTTGCCCGACATCTATGTGCCCTGCGATGTGTGCCACGGCAAGCGGTACAATCGGGAGACCCTGGAGGTACGGTATAAGGGCAAAAATATTTATGAGGTTTTGGAGATGACGGTGGACGAGGCTCTGCCCTTCTTTGAGAATCTGCCCAAGATCTATAATAAACTGCTGACCCTCTCGCAGGTGGGACTTTCCTATATTAAGCTGGGCCAGCCCTCCACTGAGTTGTCCGGCGGCGAGGCCCAGCGGGTGAAGCTGGCTACCGAGTTGGCCAAGATGTCCACCGGCCGAACCATCTATATTCTGGACGAGCCCACTACCGGCCTGCACAGCTATGACGTCCACAAGCTCATTGACGTTCTCAACCAGTTGGTGGAGAAGGGGAATACGGTGGTGGTCATTGAGCACAACCTGGATGTGATCAAGACGGCCGACCATATCATTGATCTGGGGCCCGAGGGGGGCGACCGGGGTGGTACCATCGTCTGCACGGGGACGCCGGAGGAGGTGGCGGCCTGCAAGGGCAGCTACACGGGCAAATATCTGAAGAAGATGCTGGAGAAATAAGGGGATCTTATCAAAAGCTTATACACAGCGATCCTTTTCTGTGTTACAATGAACGCACTGATTTTTGAGAGGAGAGGCGGCCCTTGGAATTGCTGACTTGGTTGCAAACCACAAACGCCGGAGAATTTCTGCTTACCATGCTGGTAAGCATGGTGCCGGTCATTGAGCTGCGGGGCGGCTTGCCTTTTGGCGTGGCCCTGGGTCTTCCGCCCTGGGAGGCTCTGCTGGCTGGCATCCTGGGCAACCTGATCCCTCTGCCCTTTATTGTGGTTTATATCCGCCGGATCTTCAAGTGGATGCGCCGCCACATGCCCCGGCTGGACGGGGTGGTGGACTCTCTGGAGCGAAAAGCCCATTTAAAAGGCTCCAAGGTCACCAAATACCAGTATCTGGGCTTGATGATTTTTGTAGCCATCCCACTGCCGGGGACGGGAGGATGGACGGGAGCGCTGGCGGCCGCATTTTTGGATATGCCTTTGCGGAAGGCTTTTCCCTCCATGGCTGCCGGAGTCTGCATCGCCGGAGCCATCGTATTCTGTATCACCTATGGTGTGACTGCTATGTTTTGAGTGACCCTTTGCCCGCTTTTTCCATAGAATGGGCAGAGGTGATGGAAATGCGGGCGCTTTTGGAAATTTTACTTTCTCTTCTGGCTGTGACCGGCCTTTTGACTTTGGGCTGGTTGTGCTTTGGCAGGCTTCTGCGGCCCATGGGCGGGAAAGAAATGGTGACGCTGATCCCCGCCCGGGGAGAGGGGGAGGAGCTGGAGCAGGCCCTGTCTGGGCTTTTGTGGCTTCGGGGAGCGGGGTTCGTCCAGGGACAGGTGATTTTGGCCGATGTGGATTTGACGGCGCAGGGACAGGCGTTGGCCCGCATTTTGGCCGAACGGGAACCGGGGGTGTATCTGTGCTCCCGGGAAGCATTGCCCCAATGTCTGGAGGCCCTTTTGGAGAGAGAGCCCGAAGACCGTTGAGAACCGAAGAAAACCTGAAAGGAGGCGTCCGCCATGCCGGAAGAATGGAATATTCTCAGCGGTACGGTGGACGCCGTTGTTTATCAAAACGAGGAGAACGGTTATACCGTTCTCCGTCTTGATGTGGGGGAAGAGGACCTGGTGACCCTGGTGGGATGTGTCCCTGGGGTGGCTCCGGGAGAAAGCCTTACCGCCCAGGGAACCTGGACCAACCATCCAACCTATGGACAGCAGTTTAAGGCCGAGGTTGCCCGCCGGGCTATGCCGGTGGGAGAAAAGGCTGTTTTTGACTATCTGGCCTCTGGGGTGGTAAAGGGGGTGGGGCTCTCCACTGCCCGGAAAATGATCGACGAGTTCGGAGAGCAGGCTCTGGAGGTGCTGGAGAATACCCCGGAACAGTTGACCCGGATCAAAGGGATCACGCAGAAGCGGGCGCAGTCCATGGGGGAGGCATTTCGGCTCCAGATGAGTATGCGCCGGCTTTTGGATTTTCTTACGGAACATGGCTTGCCGCCCCAACTGGGTATGCCCCTCTACCAGCGTTTTGGGGACCGGGCATTGGACAGGCTGCGGGAGAATCCCTACCTGTTGACCGAGGGGGAGCTCTCTATCTCCTTTGTTCAGGCTGATGACCTGGCCCAAGAGCTGGGCTTTGGGGGAGACCATCCCCGGCGGGTAGAAGCAGGACTGCTGTATACCCTGGAGCACAATCTGGACAACGGGCACACCTTCCTGCCCCGGGGGAAGTTGCTGGGTGCGGCGGGAGCTCTGCTGGGCTTGACCGATGAGGAGATTCTGGCCGATACCCTGAACGGGCTACTCTCCCTGGGGAAGGTGATCCGGGAAGAGGTGGCGGGGGAGGACGCATGCTACCTGCGGAGCCTTTGGGAGGCGGAGAGCTACGTGGCGGAGCGGATCGCGGCTATGAGCGACAATGAGCTTTACCCTCCTGAGCATCTGGACAAGCTTATTGAAAAGATGGAGAAGGCCCAGGGGCTGAAATATGCCCCCCAGCAAAAGCTGGCGGTGGAGCTGGCTGCCTCCCGGCAGGTGCTCCTTCTTACCGGCGGCCCTGGTACAGGTAAGACCACCTCCCTGCGGGGGGTCCTCTCCCTGTTTGAGAGCTTGGGGCTGAAAACAGCTC
Source organism: uncultured Oscillospiraceae bacterium (assembly GCA_910585735.1). Lineage (GTDB taxonomy): Bacteria > Bacillota > Clostridia > Oscillospirales > Oscillospiraceae > Vermiculatibacterium. The sequence goes on from CAJUEU010000008.1 coordinate 8,405, forward strand.
TGGCCGCTCCCACAGGCCGGGCGGCCAAGCGGATGGGAGAGCTGTGCGATGCTGAAGGGACCACCATCCACCGTCTGCTGGAGACCCGGTTTGACGAGCATACCGGCCAGTTGATCTTTGCCCATAACGAGCGCAATCCCTTGAGCGCTGACGCCGTCATTGTGGACGAGACCTCTATGGTGGACATCACCCTTATGTCCGCGCTCCTCTCCGCCCTTCGGGAGGACTGCCGCCTGGTGCTGGTGGGAGACCCGGACCAGCTGCCCAGCGTGGGGGCGGGGAATCTGCTCTCCGACCTGATCCGCAGCCTCCGGGTGCCCACGGTGCGGCTCACTGAGGTGTTCCGCCAGGCGGCCCAGAGCGCCATCATCCGCTCGGCCCACCAGGTGAACCAGGGGATGACGCCTGAGTTGCGCAACGACAGCAGTCAGGATGTGTTTTTTCTCCGCCGGGCCGACCCTGTTGCCGCCGAGGAGACTATCGTGGAGCTGGTGGGAAAGCGGCTGCCTGAAAATATGGGGATCCCAGCCGACCAGATCCAGGTTCTTTCCCCCACCCGAAAGTATGACTGCGGCACCGGGAGCCTGAACCGGGCCATCCAGACGGCGGTGAATCCCCCGAGCCCGGAGAAGGGAGAGCGGAAATTCGGACCTTATATTTTTCGCCAGGGAGACCGGGTGATGCAAGTGAAAAATAACTACGATGTGATGTGGAAAAACGCCGAAGGTACCGAAGCCGGTATGGGCGTGTTCAACGGAGACATCGGCAGGATCATTCAGGTGGATAACCGCATGGAGCTGGTCACGGTGGATTTTGAGGGCCATATCGTGGAGTATTCTCCTGATATGCTTGCCGAGCTGGAGCTGGCTTACGCGGTCACAGTACATAAATCCCAGGGCAGCGAGTACCGGGCGGTGGTCCTCACTGCCCTGGATACAGCCCCCCGGCTTCTGACCCGGGGTGTGCTCTACACCGCCATCACCCGGGCCCGGGAGCTACTGGTCATTGTGGGGGAGGAGAGCGTTATCGCCCGCATGACCTCCAACAACCGCCAATCCAAGCGGTATTCCGGCTTGCGGTGGCGTCTGGCAGGAAATAATAAGCCGTAAAAATGCACTAACAATAAACTAAGAGTTAGTTCTACTGCGTATCCTTTTTCTATCCGCACAAAAGAGGGAGGAAAAGGGTATGCCCAAGGACAGAAAGCATTTGAGCATCCGTTTGGACGGAGAGCTCCATGACAAGTTTCAGTATGTGGCCAAATATGACGGCCGCTCTATGAGCAAGCAGATTCTGCATCTTGTGACCACCTGCGTTCGTGAGTTCGAGAAGGAGCACGGCCCCATTACGGAAGAGGACATGAAAAATGTCCTTTCCTGAGGTGATTCTGGACCTCATTTTTCCGCCCAAATGTCCTTTCTGCGGAGTTCTGCTGGAGAAGGGCGAGCTGCTCTGCCTGGAATGTCAAAAGGCCCTTCCCTGGCTTTCCGGCACAGCGGAGGAGACCCAGGTGGAGCTGACCGCGGGGTGTATCTCCTTGCTTCGGTATGAGGGTAAGGTTCGAGAAGCTGTTCATCGCTATAAGTTTGGCGGAGAGAGCGCTCTGAGCCGAAGCCTGGGAGGTTTGATGGCCCAACGGATGAAAGAAAAAGGGGTTGTTGCGGACCTGATATCCTGGCCCAGCGTTTCCAAACGGCGGCGCCGGGAGCGTGGGTACGACCAAGCTGAGCTTTTGGCCTGTGAGATGGAAAAGGTCCTGGGCCTGCCCGTTCTGAGGACGGTGGACAAGGCCCACCGTCCGGCGCAGTCCGGCATTGAGGACAAGGACGAACGAAAGGCCAACTTGCTGGGAGCCTATACCGCAGTGGAGCCGGAGAGCTTTCGGGGGAAGGTTGTTCTGCTGGTGGACGATGTGGTGACTACGGGAGCCACCCTTTCTGAGTGCGCGAAGACCCTTCGCCTGGCGGGAGCGGAGGCGGTGTCATGCATCGCTTTGGCCCGGGCGGGGCACAAGTGACGCTTTTTGTTAATTTTGGGGAATTTTCCATTTAAGCGTTGAAATGCGGGAAAAAAGCGGCTATAATAGCAAAGTACCCCTTTGGGGCTAAATAACAATAAAATGGAAATAATAGCTGAAAAGCGGAAAGATATAATGAGGTGCAGTCTATGTTTGGAAAAGATATCGGGATCGATTTGGGTACCGCCTCCATTCTGGCGTTTGTCAAAGGAAAGGGCGTAGTCCTTCGGGAGCCCTCTGTGGTAGCCATTGACAAAAATACCGGCAAGCTTTTGAAGGTAGGCACCGACGCCCAGCAGATGCTGGGCCGTACTCCCGGCAACATTGTGGCGATTCGTCCTCTGCGGGAGGGCGTGATCTCTGACTACGATATGACCGAGCGGATGCTCCGTGAGTTTATCCGCAAGGTATCCTCCTTCCGATTGTTTAAGCCCCGTGTGATCATCTGTGTTCCCTCGGGTATCACCGAGGTGGAGGAGCGCGCCGTGGTGGACGCCGGACTTCAGGCTGGCTGCCGCCGGGTCTACCTTATTGAGGAGCCCGTCGCCGCCGCCATTGGCGCCGGCATCGACATCACCAAGCCGGACGGCCACATGGTGGTGGACATCGGCGGCGGTACCGCCGACATCGCGGTGATCTCTCTGGGCGGCGTGGTGGAGTCCGCCTCCATCAAGACCGCAGGAGACAAATTTGACGAGGCGGTCATCAAGTATATCCGCCGCAAGCACAACGTGCTCATCGGTGAGCGGACCGCCGAGGAACTGAAAATGCGGATCGGCTGCGTGTTCCCCCCCGAGGAGGAGAAGAGCATGGAGATCAAGGGCCGGAGCCTGATGACCGGTCTGCCCCAGGTGTTTACCGTCACCTCCAGCGAGATGATCGAGGCCTTCGAGGAGCCCTCTGCCCGGATCCTGGAGGCTATTCACGGCGTTTTGGAGCGTACGCCTCCCGAGCTGGTGGCCGACATTTCCAACAACGGTATTATCATGACGGGCGGCGGTTCCCTCATTCAGGGCTTTGACAAGCTCATCGAGTCCCGCACCGGCATTGAGACCCATGTGGCCGATGACGCCATTTCCTGCGTGGCCTTCGGTACCGGCAAGAGCTTGGAGAGCCTGGACTCTATGCAGGACGGCACCATCAACCTTTCCCGCCGGAAGCAGCTCAACGTGTAAAAAGCGGATATG
>CAJUEU010000008.1:11618-61511 GCA_910585735.1 uncultured Oscillospiraceae bacterium
TGGAATCAAAATGCCCCGTCCGCATATGCGGATGGGGCATTTTGACATCATTTAAGTCCATAGCCTTCCCCGCTTGCGGGGAAGGTGGCCCAAAGGGCCGGATGAGGGGGCCTTTGACCGCAATAGCCTCAGCAGTACGCCCTTGGCGGACAGCTTCCCTGGCTGCCGGGGCGGTCTTCGGCTTTGCCGAATGACGCCCCACAGGGGAAGCCGGGCAGAGGAGGGGCCTTACTCCCCCTTGACTAACGCTTCGCCGACGGTATAGATGTCTCCCGCTCCCACCGTGAGGATCAGGTCCCCCGGCTGGGCGAGCTCCCGGAGCCGGGCGGTAAGGGATTTCAGCGTGGGGAAATATTCGCTCCCAGGGATCTGCCCACACAGGTCTTTGGAGGAGATGCCCAGGTCATTGATCTCCCGGGCGGCAAAGATCTCGGCCAGAAGGGTCACATCAGCCTGGGACAGGACCTCCACAAACTGGTCAAAGAGGGCTTTGGTCCGGGTATAGGTGTGGGGCTGGAAGGCACAGACGATCCGCTGGTAACCCAGGGTTTTGACCATGGTGATCAGAGCCTTCAATTCGTCGGGGTGGTGGGCGTAGTCGTCATAGACGTCAGCGCCGTGATAGACCCCTTTCTTTTCGAACCGCCGTCCCGCGCCGGTGAAGGAGCCAAGACCCTCTTCCACCGCCTGGCCGGGGATCCCCAGGACCCAGGCTGCGCTGGCGGCGGCCAGGGCGTTGGACACATTGTGTGTCCCGCCCACCCGGAGGGACACATGGGCATACCGTTCTCCGTGGATCACGATGTCAAAGGTGGGCAGGCCCTTGTCCCAGATAAGGTCGGCGGCGGTACAATCGGCAGGCTCCTGAAGGCCAAAGGTAAAAGCGTCCAAGCCCTCGGCCACGCTCCTGGCCCCGGGGTTGTCGGCGTTGATGATGACGCGTCCCCCGGCAGGCACCAACTGGGCAAACCGGCGGAAGGAGTGCTTGATGTCCTCCAGGTCCTTGAAAAAGTCCAGGTGGTCGGATTCCACGTTGAGGATCACCGCCACGGTGGGGGAGAAGGAGAGGAAGGAATTGCAGTATTCGCAGGATTCCGCAATGATGGTATCTCCCTTACCCACCCGGTGGCCGGCCCCCAACATGGGGAGGGTGCCGCCGATCATGACGGTGGGGTCCCGCTGAGCGGCCAGGAAGATATGAGTGCACATACTGGTGGTGGTGGTTTTTCCGTGGGTGCCCGAGATACACAGGGCATTCTGATAGTTCCGCATGATGGCGCCCCACGCCTGTGCCCGCTCAAAGACAGGGATACCACGGGTGTGGGCTCCCGCGATCTCCGGGTTGCTGTCGTGGGCGGCGGCGGTACGGATCACCAGCTCAGCGTCCCCCAGATTTTCGGCGTTTTGGCCCACAGTGACGGAGATACCCAGGGAGCGGAGATGCTCTACCGTGACGCTCTCCCGCATATCCGAGCCGGTGATGACCATACCCATGCCGTGGAGCACCTCGGCCAGCGGGGCCATGGACACCCCGCCGATGCCCACCAGGTGGGCTTTTCTGCCGGGGACCAGATAAGAGACGATATCAGTGGTTGTCATATTCAAAACACGACCTTTGGGTGAGATTTTCGTGAATTCAGGCAACACATTATACCCCATAGAGAAAATTTTAGCAAGACCATTCTATACGGGAAATAAACTTCTTATACCGGGAGGTGGGGAAAATGAAGTGGAAGGGGCTGCACACCGGGAGTGTGGAATGCCTGGACCGGCTGTGGGAGGCGGGCTATGCCGCTTACCCGGTGGGGGGCTGTGTCCGGGACCTTCTCCTGGGCCGGGAGCCGGGGGACGTGGATATCTGCACCGCTGCCCACCCGGAGATTGTGCTCTCTCTCTTTGAAAACGCCGTTCCTACCGGGCTGAAGCACGGAACGGTCACTGTGCTCACCGCCACCGGGAATGTGGAGGTCACCACCTTCCGCCGGGAGGAGGGGTATGCCGATTCCCGCCACCCGGACGCCGTCACCTTTGACGCCGACCTGAAGGAGGACCTTTCCCGCCGGGATTTTACAGTCAATGCCATGGCTTTGGGACCGGATGGGGAAGTGATCGACTACTTCGGCGGCCGGGAGGATCTGAAAAACAGGCTTATCCGCTGTGTGGGGGACCCGGACAGACGGTTTTCCGAGGATGCCCTGCGGATGCTCCGGGCGGTGCGTTTTTGCGCCCAACTGGGTTTTACCGTGGAGCCGGAAACCGCCGCCGCCCTCCGGCGCAACGCTCCTTTGACCGAAAAGGTCTCCCGGGAGCGGATCCGGGTGGAGATGGAAAAGACTCTGCTCTCTGCCAGTCCTCAGGCTGTGGGGGAGATGATCTCAGCGGGGCTGCTCCGCCACCTGTATGACTTCCCGGCGGAGGTTGACCTGTCCGGCCTCCAGGAGCTGCCGTCCACCACTGAGAAGCGCTGGCGGGGCTTTTGTGAGGCCACTGGCTTTCCCATCTCGACCCTCCCGGTGGAGCGGAAGCTGCGCCGGGAGGTGGAGCACCCTGAGCTGGCGGTCATTCCTACCCTGGCCCTCACCCCGGCCGACCTGATGGCCCTGGGATTCCAGGGCCCCCAGATCAGCGCGGCCCAGAAAAAGCTGTCCCTCTATGTACTGCTCCACCCGGAAGGGAATACAAAGGAACGATTGAGAGAGCTGCTGTAAATAGACCAACTCATTTCCACCCCCTGCCCCGCATATACATAGCGGGACAGGGGGTGTTTGTTTGGATGGAAAAAAGAAAAAGGAGGGCCTCTTGGAGCGGGCGGCCCAGACTTTTGACATTCCCGGTGAGACTGTAGGTCTGCCCCGGGTGGAGTTGGTGGGACAGCATGAGGTGCGTATGTCCAACCACCGGGGCATTCTGGCTTATGGGCAGGAGGAGATCCTGGTCAGCGGCGGCAAGCTGCTTATCCGGGTGAAGGGGGCCGGGCTGGAGCTCAAGGCCATGACAGGCAGCGAGCTTCTGATCACCGGGACAATACTTTCTGTGGAGATAGAGTAGGAGGGGACAGAGGAACGGTTCTTATTGTCCGAATGTAGGCAGGAGGACCGACTCTGCTGTTCCGGGGAAAGGAGATAGGCCCATGGCGGCAAGACAGCTCATTAATCTGCTCCGGGGGAGCGTGGCCCTGGAGGTCACGGGGGATTTTCCCGAGCGTTTTCTCAACCTGTGCGCCCAACGGCAGGTGGCCTTCTGGGCGGTAGAGTGGCCGGACAGCCATACCCTCCGGCTCACCGTGGCCTGGACGGACCGGCGGGGTCTGGAGGAGTTGGCTGGGCGGACCGGCTGCGTGATCAATGAGGGAAAACGCCGGGGCGCGCCCCCCTTTTTGCTGCGTTTCCGAAAGCGGTACGCTTTTCTGGTGGGGCTGACCCTGTCCATCTTAACCGTTTTTTTCCTATCCCGGTTCGTGTTGGTCATCCAGGTGGAGGGTAACGAAAGCGTGCCCACCCAAACCATCCTCTCCGCGCTTCGGCGGCAGGGACTTCGCCCCGGAGTCTATGGCCCTTCCTTGGCCGCCCGGGATATCGCCACCGGCACGCTGTTGGAGGTGAAGGACCTTTCCTGGGTGACCGTAAACCTCCACGGCATTCGGGCCCAGGTCATTGTCCGAGAGCAGGTGAAAAGCCCGGAGGTGGTGGATGAGACAGTCCACGGGGATATTGTGGCCCGGGCGGCGGGGATCGTCACCCGTATTGAGCCCTGGGGAGGTGATCCGGCGGTGAAGGAGGGGGACACGGTGCTGCCCGGAGACGTGCTTATCCGGGGCTCTGTACAGATGGACCCGCCAGAGTACAGTGAATTCGAGACTCGCTGGATGCCCGTTCGGGCCATGGGGAAGGTGGAGGGCCGCACCTGGCGGACTCTGTCGGCCGCTATTTCCTTGACCGCGCCAGTGAAAGAATATACCGGGGAGGAGGAAAGCCGCTGGTCGGTAAATATTTTGGGGAAAAGGGTCAATTTTTTTCAAAACAGTGGAATTTCTTACCCTGAGTATGATAAAATAGAAAAGACATGGAATTTGACCCTCCCTGGGGGCATGGTGCTGCCCTTTTTCCTTTCCCGGGAGACCTGCCGGAGCTACGTGCTGACCCAGCAGCCCATTGCCACAGAGGCCGCCCAGACTATGCTGGAGGAGCAGCTCCTCACCCGGCTCAACGCCCTGCTGGGGGAGACCGGGACCCTGGAGGCTCACAGCTTCACGGCTAGGGAGACGGAGGGAATGCTTATTGTCACCCTCACCGCTGAATGCAAAGAAGAGTTGGGGTACTTTGTCCCGGCTTCCTGATTTTGTGATACAAAGGAGAACACCGTTATGATAGAACAAACCATTTCCGTAGAGCGCTTGGAGGAGGCGGTAAACCTTTTCGGCGCCATGGATGAAAACGTAAAGATCATTGAGAAGGACCTGGATGTCACCGTGGTGAGCCGGGAGGGCAAGCTGAAGATCTCCGGCGAGGACGGGGAGAAGGTCATCTATGCCGTGAAGGCTATGGAGGGGCTTTTGAAGCTTATCGGCCGGGGGGAGAACATCACCGAGCAGAACGTGCGCTATATCCTGAACCTGGTCCGGGCGGGGAACGAGGACAAGATCGGCCAGCTCTCCGCCGATGTGCTCTGCGTCACGGCCAAGGGCAAGCCCATCAAGGCCAAAACTTTGGGGCAGAAGCGGTATGTGGACGCTATCCACAAGAATCTGGTGACCCTGGGCATCGGCCCCGCCGGTACGGGCAAGACCTACCTGGCGGTGGCCGCCGCCGTGGCCGCCTTCCGCTCGGGGGAGGTCAACCGCATCATCCTTACCCGGCCCGCTGTGGAGGCGGGGGAGCGGCTGGGCTTTCTCCCCGGGGATCTGCAGTCTAAGGTGGACCCATACCTGCGGCCTCTCTATGACGCCCTCTTTGAGATGCTGGGGGCCGAGACCTACCAGAAATATCTGGAGCGGGGCAACATTGAGGTGGCCCCCCTGGCCTATATGCGGGGCCGGACCCTGGACGACTCCTTCATCATTCTGGACGAGGCCCAGAATACCTCCCGGGAGCAAATGAAGATGTTCCTGACCCGTATGGGCTTTGGTTCTAAAATCGTTATTACAGGCGACGTGACCCAGATCGACCTGCCCACCGAGAAAATAAGCGGCCTCAAGGAGGCCATGCGGGTGCTGAAAGGCGTGGAGGACATCGCCATCTGCCAGCTTACCGGGGCCGACGTGGTCCGCCACGTCATCGTCCAGCGTATCATCAAGGCCTACGAGCAGGACGAGGAGAAGAGGAAGGCGAAGAAGGGATGACCGAGGAGCTGCCCATAAGGAAGCTCCTGAGGCTGAAAGATTGGGATTACGGCAGCGGGGGATGTTATTTCATCACAATATGCACACAGGAACGAGAACCCCACTTTCGTAGGGGCGCACAGTGTGCGCCCGAAGCTGGATTTCTCCCTCTGTCTGAAATGGGAAAAACGGTGGAGCGGACTCTTTTGGAGATACCGGCCCATTATCCAAATGTGAAAGTGGACAAGTATGTTGTGATGCCCAACCACATCCACTTGATCCTTATGCTGGGGGCGGGGGACGGCGGGCGCACACTGTGCGCCCCTACACCCACCTTATCCCAAGTTGTGCGTATGATGAAGGAAACCGTGACCAAACGGTTGGGACAAAAAATTTGGCAAAAGGGTTTCTACGACCATATTATCCGAAATGAGTCGGATTATCTGCGCATCTGGCAATACATCGATACCAACCCGGCCAAGTGGACGGAGGATGAATACTACGAGGAGGCCGACCAATGAACCATGAAATTCTTTTTTCTTCCGATCTGGAGGAGGATACCTTCAAATGGGAAGAATTGCTGCAAGAGGTCATTCCCACGGCCCTGTCGGCGGAGGGGGTGGACCTTCCCTGTGAGATCAATGTGCTTTTGACCGACGACGCGGGCATCCACGCCATCAACCTGGAGCAGCGGGGGGTGGATGCTCCCACCGATGTGCTCTCTTTCCCCATGTTCGACCTGAAGCCGGGGGACAAGCCCTCGAAGGCCGACGCCGACCCGGCGACCCATTTGATTCCTCTGGGGGATATGGTGCTGAACCTGGACCGGGTGCGCTCCCAGGGGGAGGAGTACGGCCACGGTCCCCGGCGGGAGTGCGCCTATCTGGCCGTCCACTCCATCTTACATCTTCTGGGCTACGACCACATGGACGATGGCCCAATGAAGGCCCAGATGCGGGCGCGGGAGGAAATCATTTTGAACAAGGTGGGGATGGGGAGATGAGACAGATTTTTCTTCACGGACTGGGACAGGGGCCCGACAGTTGGGAGGAGGTGATTTCCTCTCTTGAGGATAAACCCACCTGCTTAGACCTGTACAGTTTTTTTCGGGAAAAAGAGACTACCTATCAAAATCTGTATCAGGGTTTTTCTGACTACTGCGGTGAAGAAAAAATGCCGCTGGTCCTCTGCGGGGTATCCCTGGGGGCTGTGCTGGCTCTCCATTACGCCCTGGACCACCCGGAACGGGTGGCAGCCCTTTTGCTGATAGCCCCACAATATAAAATGCCTGGGGGATTGCTGACGGCTCAAAATCTACTGTTCCGCCTGATGCCTGCCAAAGCTTTCGCGGAGATGGGGCTGGGGAAGAAAGAGGTCATTGCCCTGACCAATTCCATGAAAGAGATCGACCTGTCCCTAAGATTAGGGGGTCTGACCTGTCCCGCCCTTGTCCTCTGCGGGGAGCGGGACAGGGTCAACCGTAAAGCGGCATTGACATTGGCGAAGGCTTTGCCCAACGCCCGCTTCCGGGAAATAGGGGGGGCGGGGCATGAGTTGAACCGGGAGGCACCGAAGGAGTTGGCGGCGATTTTAAGAGAATATATTTAGTTGCTCTTTACGAAAAAGGAGGATCACCTAAATGAACACACCCAAGACCAAGGCCGGCATGATCGCCATTGTGGGCCGGCCCAACGTGGGCAAATCCACCCTCACCAATTCCCTGGTGGGGGAGAAGATCGCCATTGTGTCCAACAAGCCCCAGACCACCCGGAACCGCATCTGCGCCGTGGTGGACCGGGGGGAGAGCCAGTTCATTTTTATGGATACTCCCGGTCTCCATAAGGCCCGGACCCGCTTGGGAGATTATATGGTGGAGGTGGTCCGCCAGAGCGTGGCCGACGTGGACGCCGCCCTGCTGCTGGTGGAGCCCATCCCGAATGTGGGAGGACCCGAGGCCGAGCTGATGGCCGAACTGGAGAAGCGGCACATTCCCACCATCCTGGTCATCAACAAGATTGACACGGTGGAGAAAGAGAAGCTGCTCTCGGTCATTGCGGCCTATACCAAGGACCACCAATTCGCCCATGTTCTGCCCATCTCAGCCAGGGAGGGGGACGGGGTGACCGACCTGCTGGACCTGCTGGAGGGCTATCTGCCCGAGAGTCCCTGGCTGTTCCCCGAGGGAATGACCACTGACCAGCCCGAGCGGCAGGTCTGTGCCGAGATCCTGCGGGAGAAGCTGCTCCTCTGTCTGGATAAGGAGATTCCCCACGGCACGGCGGTGGAACTGACCAAATTCACCGAGCGGGAGGACGAGGTCATCGAGTGTGACGCTACCATCTACTGTGAGAAGGATTCCCACAAGGGGATCATCATCGGCAAAAAGGGCGCCATGCTGAAAAAGATATCCACTCTGGCCCGGGAGGACATGGAAAAATTCATGGGCACCAAAATTTTCCTCCAGACCTGGGTGAAGGTGAAGGAGAATTGGCGGGACAACCTGAACTTTGTCCACTCCATGGGGTACCGGGAGGATTGAGGGGCGCTTTGTGCCAACGGCACAATACGCCTGGGACGTGCACGGCCTCATTCTTCGGCCTCCTACGTTCGGTGAAGCCGAATGACGTCCCTTGAGGCCCATGAAAAACGTAAAAATTTCCTGACATGATTTTAACTCGGCCGGACCAAGCTAACTCCATAAAGGGGGGCTTGTGATGACGGCGGAGATGGCATGGGAGTTGTTTTTTGCCACCGGCTTACCAGAGGCGTACAGCCTTTATTGCTTTTTGAGAGAGGAGGAGGCCAAGGCGGGGGAAAAGTCCGCCTGAGCCTCGTACATAGCCATGCACACTGTAACGCGGGGCCTGGTGCTCCGGGAGGTCAACTACAAGGAGTCGGACAAGATCCTCACCGTGCTGGCGGAGGGGGAAGGCAAGCTTACCCTGAAAGCCCAGGGCTGCCGCCGGAAGAACAGTCCTCTGGCGGCGGGAAGCCAGCTTATGGTCTACTCTGACATGACCCTCTACGAGTACCAGGGCCGGCTTGCCCTCAAGGAGGCCAACACCCAGAACGAGTTCCGCGGGGTGCGGGAGGACCTGACCAAGCTGGCTTTGGGCTCTTACTTTGCCGAGGTCTGCGAGGCGGTGGCCGAGGAGGGGGTGGAGACCCCCGGTTTGCTGTCCCTGGTTCTCAACTCCCTCTATGCTCTGGATAAGCTGGGAAAGCCGGAGACTCTGGTGAAGGCGGCCTTCGAGATGAAGCTGTGCTGCCTCATTGGTTATGAGCCTCTTTTGGAGGGCTGCGCCGTCTGCGGGACGGAGACCCCGGCGGAGCCTCAGCTCAATCTCAGCGAGGGAGTGCTTCACTGTAAGGCCTGCCGCCGGGAGCTGGGGGAGGACAGTATTTCCCTGCCTTTGGATTGTTCCACCCTGACCGCCCTTCGGTACATTGTCCACGGCGACCCCAAGCGGCTTTTTTCCTTCCAGCTTGCCCCGGAGAGCCTGGAGAGCTTGGGCGGTGTGTGTGAGAGCTTCCTGCTCACCCAGCTGGAGCGGGGATTCCGCACCCTGGACTTTTACAAGGGGCTGGCGATTTGAGCGCTGTGTGAAAATCCGTTTATTTGAGAAAACGAGGTACTTTTTATGATCGACCTATGTGAAAAATCCATTGAGACTCTGGAGCTGCCCAGAGTTTTGGAAATGCTCTCCGCCGAGGCCAGTACCCAGGAGGGAAAGGAACGGTGCCTGAGTCTGAGGCCCCATACCGACCCTGACGATGTGGAGCGGGCCCTTGCCGAGACCACGGCGGCGGTGGACCTGGTCTCCCTGCGGGGGGCGCCCTATTTTGGGGAGGTGCGGCCGGTATCGGCGGCCCTTCAGCGGGCGGATATGGGAGGCGCTCTCAACACCCGGGAACTGCTGGACGTGGCCGCCGTGCTTCGCTGCGCCCGGGGGTGCATGGAATACGCCGCCGGAAGCGACAAAAAAACGCCCATGGACCCGCTGTTTCTGGGCTTGACCGCCAACCGTTTTCTGGAGGAGAAGATCACCGGCTCTATCCTCTCCGAGGAGGAGATCGCCGACGCGGCAAGTCCTGCGTTGGCTGATATTCGCCGTCATAAGCGGGCTACCGCCGCCAAGGTGCGGGATATTTTGCAGAAGCTTATCACCTCCAATCAGTCCAAATACCTCCGGGAGTCCATCATTACCCAGAGGAACGGCCGTTATGTGGTGCCTGTAAAGTCGGAGAATAAGAACGACGTGCCGGGGCTGGTCCATGACCTCAGTTCCTCGGGAGGCACCTTCTTTATTGAGCCCATGGGGGTGGTGAAGGCCAACAACGAGCTGCGGGAGCTGGAGGCCAAGGAGAAGAAGGAGATCGAGCGTATTCTGGCCGAGCTTTCTGCCGACTGCGCCGCTCACCGGGAGGACATTGCCCAGGATTACAGGCTTCTGATCCTGCTGGATATGGTATTTGCCCGGGCGGGGCTTTCCCTGCGGATGCGGGGCATGGCTCCAAAGATCGTCAGCCGGGGCCTGCGCTTTCTGGATGCCCGGCACCCCCTGCTGGACCGGGATACAGCGGTGCGGAACGACCTGCGGCTGGGCAGCGATTTCGACACTCTGGTCATTACCGGGCCTAACACGGGGGGTAAGACCGTGACTCTGAAAACCATGGGGCTGTTGGTCCTCATGGCCCAGTGTGGGCTGCATATCCCTGCCTCGGACGAGAGTGAGATGCAGGTTTTTGACCGGGTGCTGGCCGACATTGGGGACGAGCAGTCCATCGCCCAGAGCCTGTCCACCTTCTCCTCCCATATGACCACCATCGTGGGGATCCTGCGGGAGGCGGATGATAAGACACTGGTGCTCTTTGACGAGCTGGGGGCGGGCACCGACCCGGTGGAGGGAGCCGCCTTGGCCGCCGCTGTCATTGAGGAGAGCCGTTCCCTGGGAGCTTTGGTGGCGGCCACCACTCACTACGCCGAGCTGAAGGTCTATGCCATGACCACCGCGGGGGTGGAGAACGCCTCCTGTGAGTTCAATGTGGAGACCCTGGGACCCACCTATAAGTTGCTCATCGGGATCCCCGGAAAGTCCAATGCCTTTGCCATCTCACGGCGGTTGGGGCTCCCTGAGCATATCATTGACGCCGCCGCCAACCGGGTGAGCGCCGAGAATGTCCGCTTTGAGGATGTACTCACCCAGTTGGATGTCCAGCGCCAGGAGATGGAACGGGAGAAGGAGGCTGCCCGGGTCCTCCGCCGGGAGACCGAGGAGGCCAGGGCCAAGGCGGCCCAGTACCGTGACGACCTGGAGAAGCAGCGGGAGAAGGCTGTGGAGAAAGCCCAGGCCGAGGCCCGGGCTATTCTGGACGAAGCCAGAAAAGCCGCTGACGATACCTTCCGGGAGCTGGATGATATGCGAAAGCGCCAGCGGAAGGAGGAGGACTGGCAGCGGGTGAACGAGGCCCGCACCGGCCTGCGGCATAAGCTCAACGAGGCGGAGGGCAAGCTGGGCGCCCTCCCGGAGGTGGAGCTGCCTCCTCCTGCCCGTCCGGCCGTCAAGGGAGATACGGTGGAGCTGGCCCGAATGCCGGGCACCAAGGCTACCGTGCTGGAGGTGAAGAAGGACGGGACCCTCCAGCTCCAGGCGGGGATCCTGAAGCTCACCGCCACCCAGGAGGAGGTCCGGGTCACCGAAAGCGAGACCGAAACATCGGTAAAAAAGGTGGTGGCCAGCGCCACTCACAGGCTCCGCGCCATGGGTGCCTCCCCTGAGGTAGATCTGCGGGGGATGACAGCGGCGGAGGCGCTTTTGGAACTGGACCGTTTTCTGGATAACGCCGTTATGGGCCGGCTTCAGGAGGTGCGTATTATCCACGGAAAGGGCACCGGCGTGGTGCGCTCTGCCGTTCGCGACCACCTGAAGCGGAGCGCCTATATCCGTACCTTCCGTCCAGGCCGCTTTGGAGAGGGAGAAGATGGAGTGACCATTGCGGAGCTGAAATAGAAGCGATCTGTGACCAAATTGACAGAAATATCTGAAAGAAGGATCCTTTTCTCCCGGAAAAGGAAAAAGTCTGCTCCGGGAGAACAAAGTTGGGCAATAATTCGGTAAAGTTCCCTCAATCGGAGGAAACATAACCTCTTATTTGGTTATTTTGCCGTTTGACGGCAGGAAAGAAATTTGATATTCTATTACAAGAGTACAAAGGCATATTTTGTGTGCCTGGGGAGGAAAGACAGCTATGTACATGAAGGAAGTCACTGTCAATAACCAGGTGGGCCTTCACGCCCGCCCAGCCACCTTCTTCATCCAGAAGGCCAACGAGTTCAAAAGCTCCATCTGGGTGGAAAAGGACGAGCGCAGGGTGAACGCCAAGAGCCTTCTGGGCGTCCTGTCCCTCGGCGTAGTCAAGGGTACCACCATCAATCTCATTGCTGACGGCCTGGATGAGAAGGAAGCGGTGGACGCTCTGGTGGAGTTGTTCAACAGCAATTTCGACGAATAAGAACCCGGCAATTCCCCCCAAAAAAGCACCGCGGAGCAGCGGTGCTTTTTTCCATACTCAAAAGGCTTTGAAGCTGGTGGGCTTGGGCGGGGGAATGGAGCTGGAAGGAGAAGAAGAGAGGGGAGAGGTACGTGCTCTGCGATCAATGCCCCAGGAATTGCGCTGCCGAACGGACAGAGACACGCTCTGCCGGGGTGTGCGCCATGCCTGAGACCGTGCTGGTGGCCCGGGCCGCCCTCCACCATTGGGAGGAGCCTCCCATTTCGGGAACAAGGGGGGCGGGGACGGTTTTTTTCTCGGGCTGTAATCTCCGCTGTGTGTTTTGCCAGAATAGTGTCATCAGTCAGGAGGGGGTTGGAAAGCGGGTGAGCCCGGCGCGCCTGCGGGAGATCTTTGAGGAGCTCATTGCTCAAGGGGCCCACAACATCGACCTTGTGACCCCGACCCATTTTTCCCATGTTCTGCGGGAGGTCCTGCAAAAGCCCCTCCCGGTGCCGGTCATCTGGAACAGCGGCGGTTATGAAACGGTGAAGACCCTCCGAAGGCTGGAGGGCTTGGTACAAATATACCTGCCGGATCTGAAATATTTATCTTCGGAGAAGGCCGGGCGGTATTCGTCGGCGAAGGATTATCCGCAGGCAGCTACCGCCGCTATCCGGGAGATGGTTCGCCAGACCGGCCCTTGTGTGCTGGATGGGGAGGGGATCCTTCAACGAGGGGTCATTATCCGCCATCTGCTGCTTCCAGGCGGCCTTACCGAGGCCAAGGCGGTGATGGACTGGGTGGCGGAGGAATTTCCGCGGGGCGAGGTATTGTTCTCTCTCATGAGCCAGTATGTTCCTTTGGGGAGGGCGGCGGAATACCCTGAGATCGACCGGCCCCTTCGCAAAAGCGAGATCAGGAACGCCCAGGCGTATATGGCAGCCCTGGAGCTTCCCGGGTTTACCCAGGACCCGGACTCGGCCAGCGAGGGTTATGTCCCCTCCTTCGATCTTACCGGGGTATGAGAAGTATAGTATTATAGAGTAAAAAGCCGCCTTTCTTCATAGAAAGGCGGCTTTTTATAAGATGGGTTTTATCAAATTTGTCATGTCCGCCGGAAGAGGGGCTTCAAAGGTCAGCCTTTCCCCCGTGAAGGGATGGGTCAAGGCCAGCCGTGCCGAGTGGAGGGCGGGGCGGGAGATGAGCTCCGGGACCTCGGTACCATATAGAAAATCACCGACAAGAGGGTGGCCCAGGTAGGCCATGTGGACACGGATCTGATGGGTACGCCCGGTCTCCAGCACCAGCCTGAGAAGGGAGTACGGTCCATTCCGGTCAAGGATCTCATAGTGGGTCCGGGCGGGCTTGCCATCGGGGCGGACCTCCTGCCGGATGTAGGAATCGTCGCTTCGGCCCAAGGGGGCGTCCACCAGCCCGGCGGGAGGGGAGGGATAGCCCTCGCATACCGCCAAATATTCCCGAAGAAAGTCTCCGCTGTGGAGCTGTTTGGTGAGAATGTGCTGGGCCGCGGGGTGCTTGGCCACTACCATGAGCCCCGAGGTGCCCTTGTCCAGCCGGTGGACCGGGTGAAAATCGGCCTTCAGGCCGATCAGATGATAATAGTGGACCAGCCGGGCCCCCAAGGAGTCCTCCCAACTTCCGGAGCAGGGATGGACGGCCAGCGCGGCGGGCTTGTCCACCACCAGAAGGTCGGCGTCCTCGTAGAGGATATTTACCGGCCCGTCATTGGGCACAATGTCCGAAGGGGTCTTGTCGTCGGCCAGAATGGCCACCACCTGCCCGGCGTGGAGGAGATAGCTGGTATAGATGTCCTCTCCGTCCACCAGGAGCCCATGCTCCCGGTGCTTGGACCGGCGGATGGCCGAGGTGGACAGACCGTGGGAGCGAAGGAGGGAATCCACCCGCCGCCCCTCATCCTGTTCAGTAACCGTAAACTCCAGATATCGCACGGGCTTCACCTCCTTCTGCGCAAAGTTTATTATAAAGCACTGCCCACCGAAAAGCAACTGCTTCCCGGTGGGCGGAATGGAAGAACGGTTACAGTTCCACGGTCTTGGCTGCCTGGCTGCCAATGCCGTGCTTGTCAGCGTAGCCCGTGAGAATGAGAGTCAAGGCGCCGTCCCCAGTGATGTTGCAGGCGGTACCGAAGCTGTCCTGAAGGGCGAAGATAGCCAGCATCAGGGCCCCGCCAGCGTCGTCAAAGCCCAATACGCCGTAGATGAGCCCCAGGGAGGCCATGACCGTGCCTCCCGGAACTCCGGGGGCGCCGATGGCGAAGACACCCAGCAGCAGGCAGAAAAGCACCATGGTGCCCAGGTCGGGAAGGGCACCGTAAAGCACCTTGGAAACCGTCATACAGAAGAATACCTCGGTAAGCACCGAACCGCACAGATGGATGTTGGCAAAAAGCGGGATGCCAAAGTCTACCATGTCCCGGCGAAGGACGCTGCTTTTTCTGGCGCAGTCCAGGGCTACCCCCAGGGTTGCCGCCGATGACATGGTACCAACGGCGGTAAGGTAGGCTGGGCCATAGTGGCGGATGACCTCAAAGGGATTCTTTCCCGCATAGCTTCCCGCGGCGATGTAAAGGACCGCCATCCAAAGGAAATGTCCCGCCATCACCAGAAGGATGACCGTCAGGAACACGGGGGCCTGCCGGGTGATGGAGCCCTCCCAGGCCAAGGAGCAGAAGGTGGCGGCAATGTAGAAGGGAAGCAGGGGAATGACGATCCGGCTCACCACCGCCAGCACGATGTGTTGAAATTCCTCCAAAAGGGTGGTGGTGGTCCTCGCGCGGGTCCAGACGGCTGCCAACCCCAGAAGAATGGAGAAGACCAGAGCGGACATCACCGGCATGATCTGGGGAATGTCCAGCTGGAAAGCTACCTGGGGAAGGGAACGGAGCCCTTCCGGGTCAGAGATGATGTTCAGGTGAGGAATGATGCCATATCCTGCCCCCATGGAGAGAAGAGCGGCCAGAATGCTGGAGGCATAGGCTAGGATCACGGCCGCGCAGAGCATACGTGTGGCGGACTTTCCCAGTTTGGTGATGGACGGAGCGATAAAGCCGATGACGATAAGAGGCACGCAGAAGGTGATGAGCTGGCCGAGAATGTAGCGGATGGTGACCACCGGGATCATGGCTCCCTCGGGTAGGACCAGTCCCAACAGGACGCCGGCCAGAATGGCCAGCAGGAGCTGGACGGGCAGACTGCGGAACAGTTTCATAAGGATCCTCCTCTTTTCCCACTGGGGCGCGAACCGCCCCGCCGGAGACTTTCTTCAGTCTATGCCCTGGAAGCTGAAAGGGTGAGAGGGAAAGCGAGAAAGAAGATTTACAAACAGGGAAAAATGGAGTATAATACGTCTATCGAACCCTTGCTTTTAGAAAGTCGAGGTGTCCCTATGGGCAATAAGCTGGGTGTTTATATCCATATCCCTTTCTGCAAGGCCAAATGTGATTACTGCGATTTCTACTCTCTCCCGGACCGGGAGGGAGTTATGGACGATTACCAGAAAGCGCTTATGGCTCATATCAAGGAAACAGCTCCTCTGGCCAAGGGCTGGCAGGTGGACACGGTCTATATCGGCGGCGGGACCCCCAGTTGTTTTGGGGCCAAGCGGATCTCCGCCTTGCTGGGAGAGGTCAAGCGCCGCTTTGACGTGCAGCGGGACGCTGAGATCACCTGCGAGGCCAACCCGGAGAGCGCCGATCTGCCCTTCCTCCGGGCTGTTCGCCGGGCCGGTGTCAACCGACTTTCTCTGGGGATGCAGTCGGCTTGTGACGCTGAGCTGATGGCGGTCCATCGTCTCCACGATTTCACGCAGGTGGAGAAGGCGGTCCAGGCCGCCCGCAAGGCCAAAATCAAAAATCTGTCGCTGGACCTGATCTACGGCCTGCCCGGTCAGAGCATGGACTCCTGGCAGAAGAGCGTGGAGGCTGCCCTGGCGCTTCAACCTCAGCATCTTTCCTGCTATGGACTGAAGGTGGAGCCCGGCACTCCACTGGATGGCCGGGTCATGCGGGGGGAACTCCTTCCCGATGATGACATTCAGGCGGATATGTATCTTTGGATGGTGGAGCGGTTGGAGCAGGCAGGCTATGCCCAATATGAGATCTCCAATTTTGCCAGGCCGGGCTTTCAGTCCCGGCATAACCTGAAATACTGGATGAGCCG
This sequence comes from uncultured Oscillospiraceae bacterium, assembly GCA_910585735.1. Lineage (GTDB taxonomy): Bacteria > Bacillota > Clostridia > Oscillospirales > Oscillospiraceae > Vermiculatibacterium. Next base: position 27,630 of record CAJUEU010000008.1, read on the forward strand.
GCCTTATGTGGGCTTTGGCCCCGGGGCCCACTCCGATTTCGGCGGCCGCCGGTATTCCTTCGCCCGGGACTTGGACCGCTATGTCACCGGCATTTTGGAGGGAGGGCAGGTCATTGAGGATGACCAGCTTGTCCCTCACCGGGAGCGGGGGGGAGAGTATCTGATGCTCCGCCTTCGTACCACCCGGGGGATCGAGGAGTGGGAGTACCGCCGGGAATTCTCCATGAACTTCGATCCGCTGGAGCAGAAGCTGGAGGAGTATGAGCGCCAGGGCTGGGCCGCCCGGCAGGAGCGCCGCTGGCACTTGACGCCCAAGGGGTTCTTGCTCTCCAACCAGCTCATTGGAGACCTGCTCATTATTCAGGAGGTGGGTACCCTTCAGACCACCCTGCCCCGGCTTCGGACTGAGGGGCTGCTGAAGGAGGAGAAGGCTGCCCGGTGGCGTCCAGGAAAGAAACATGGATCTTAATAAAAAGCGGACAGGTGTGAAGACCTGTCCGCTTTTCTCTATTGATTATGAGAGGAGAAAACTGCTCACCGGGATATCCTCCCGGGGGACCTTGTCCCAATCAAAGATTTTGGCCAGCCCGGCGGCTGAGATAGATTCCGGGCTGGGCTGCTGGCCTGCCAGAAAGGCCAAAATGCCCACCAGTGCCTCCGGGGTGTACCGCTGCCGCAGGATGCCCATGTCCAGGTCGGCGGCCCGTTTGGCCAACCGCCGCCCGTCAGGTGCCAGAAGAAGGGGGACGTGATAGAACTCCGGGGCGTTTAGCCCTAAGGCCTCATAAAGCCAGAGCTGCCGGGGGGTAGAGGAGAGAAGGTCCCGTCCCCGCACCACCTCTGTGACCCCCATGGCGGCATCGTCCACCACCACAGCCAGCTGGTAGGCCCAGGCGCCGTCGGCACGCTTGATGGGGAAGTCGCCGCAGCCGGTCCATAGGTCTTGGGTACATTTCCCCTGAAGTTTGTCTGTAAAGGAGATGACTTTGTGGGGAACACGCACCCGGTGGCTGGGGGTTTTCTCCCTGGACTTTTCCTCCGCCGTCTCCGGGGGAAGAAGGGCACAGGGGCAGGAGGGGGAGATCTCATGGATATGAGGAGCCTCATTGAGCCGCTGGATCCGGGAGCAGAAGCAGGGGTAGGTGAGTCCCTGGGCGGTAAGTTTCTCAAACGCGGCGGCATAGAGGGGAGAGCGGGCAGATTGCCAGGAGAATGCGCTCTCGCCGCCCTCGTCCCAGGTAAGCCCCAACCACTCCAAGTCTTCCATCAGCTGCCAAGCAAAGGCGGGCTGGCAGCGGACCGGGTCCAGGTCCTCGATGCGCAGGACTATGGAGCCGCCCTGGCGGCGGGCGGAGAGCCAGGCCAGGAGGAAGGAGAACAGGTTCCCCAGATGCATCCGCCCGCTGGGGGATGGGGCAAACCGGCCTTTAACGGGCATTTTCTATGTCACCTCACTGCCGCTTCAAAGAATCACTGAATCGTTTCAATTCCTTCCGTGTTTCGGAGGAAAGGCTGTTGTATTCCACCTGTTGAATGGCTCCCTCCAGGCAGTAGAGGTGGACCAGACACACATTGGGATAAATCGCTTTCAGCCGGGCGAAGGCCTCTTTGGAGCCGACTGCCATTAATTCCTCAGCACAGCCGATGCCCACACTGTTCAGTTTTCGGGTTATTTCCTTACCCAGGTTTATCATTGAGGACAATTCTGCCATAATATGCTCCTCCCGCTGCTTATTCGAACACCATTGTGGCAAAATAGTCCTCCGGGGTCTCGGCCCGGCGAATCAACTTTACCGTGCCGTCCTCCCGGAGAAGGAGCTCGGCCGAGCGGAGCTTTCCATTGTAGTTGTAGCCCATGGAGTGTCCGTGGGCCCCGGTGTCGTGGATCACCAGCAGGTCGCCCAGTCCGATCTTGGGAAGAGGGCGTTGGATGGCAAACTTATCGTTATTTTCGCACAGTCCGCCCACCACGTCGTACAGGTGGTCGTGGGGGGCGTCTTCCCTGCCGGAGACCGTAATGTGATGGTAGGCTCCGTACATGGCGGGACGCATGAGATCAACGGCGCAGGCGTCTACCCCCACATACTCCCGGTAGGTGTGCTTGAAATGGAGGACCTTGGTGACCAAACAGCCGTTGGGCCCCAGCATGTACCGGCCCAACTCCGTGTAAATGGCCACATTCTCCATACCGGCGGGGACCAGAATACGCTCAAATTCCCGCCGGACGCCCTCACCAATGGCGGCGATGTCGTTGGCGGTCTCCTCTGGACGGTAGGGGATCCCTACGCCGCCTGAGAGGTTGATAAAGGCGACCTGGCAGTCGGTCTCCTGCTGCAGCTCTACGGCCAGCCGGAAAAGAATACCGGCCAGGGCGGGATAGTAGTCGTTGGAGAGGGTGTTGGAGGCCAGGAAGGCGTGGAGGCCAAACTGCTTGGCGCCCATGGCTTTTAGCTTGCGAAAGCCCTCAAAGAGCTGCTCGCGGGTAAAGCCGTATTTGGAGTCCTCCGGGGTGTCCATGACCTGAAAGCCCTCGTGGCTTTCTCCTAGGGCAAAAATACCGCCGGGGTTGAACCGGCAGGAGATCGTTTCAGGGATCTCACCGATGGTCTCCTGGAGAAAGTCGATGTGGGTAAAGTCGTCCAGGTTGATGATGGAACCCAGCTTGTGGGCCAGGGCGTACTCCCCGGCAGGGGTCTCGTTGGAGGAGAACATGATGTCCTGTCCTTCAAAGCCGCATCGGTCGGAGAGCATCAGCTCGGTGAGGGAGGAGCAGTCCACTCCACAGCCCTCCTCCTTGAGAAGGTTCAAAATGGCCGGGGTGGGAGTGGCCTTCACGGCAAAGTATTCCTTATAGCCTGGATTCCAGGAAAAGGCGGCCTTTAGGGCCCGGGCAGTTTGGCGAATACCCTTCTCGTCATAAAGGTGGAAGGGGGTGGGGTATTGCCGGGCGATTTTATCAAGCTGGGCGCGGCTGACGAAAGGCTTCTTTTCCATAGGGAACTTCCTCTCTCTGAGAAATCTCTTCCCATACTATCCCATATGAAGAGAAAAGTCAACGGGGAGAAAAAAAGAGGGAGAAAGAGAAAAATTTTCAAAAGCGGAGGAGAAAAATGTGCAAAATGACGCTTGCATTTTTGAGAGGATTCTGGTATTATCTTGCCTAATGAAGGGAGGGACGCCCTATGATCCGCAAGAGCTTGCTTTACATGCTGAGTGGTTACGGGGTTGCTATTCCCTTTTTGGCCGGACAATCACATTTGTGATTGTCTCTTTTTTTGCCCCAAAGAAGTTTTTCCAAAGAAGAGAGGAGAAGAAAAATTATGAGCAATCATCAAGATGCGATCCGTGACGCCCGGGCGCTTGGCATGCCCAAAATGCTGGTGCTGGGCCTCCAGCACATGTTTGCCATGTTTGGAGCTACCATTCTGGTACCCATCATCGTCAGCAGCCAGTATGGCCTGCCTCTGAACATCCAGACTACCCTGTTTTTTGCCGGCGTGGGTACTCTGTTCTTCCATGTGTGCTCCAAGCTGCAGGTCCCCGCTTTTCTGGGGTCCTCCTTTGCTTTTCTGGGCGGCTTTGAGACCATCTCCAAGCTCCCGGCCTACGAGGGAATGGATCCTGCGGGAAAGCTCCAGTACGCCTGCGGCGGCATTGTCATTGCCGGCCTTCTTTACCTGGTGCTGGCGCTGCTGGTGAAGGTGGTAGGCGTGAAGAAGGTCATGCGCTTCCTGCCTCCCGTGGTCACCGGCCCCATCATCGTCTGCATCGGCCTGAATCTGGCTCCCACCGCGGTGAGCAACGCCTCCAGCAACTGGCCCCTGGCCCTCATTGCTCTGGGCGTCATCATCGTGTTCAACATCTGGGGCAAGGGAATGCTCAAGATCATCCCCATTCTGCTGGGTGTGGTGATCTCCTACGCCGCCGCTCTGGTGATGAATGCCATGGGGATGACCAATGCCGACGGTTCGGCGATCCTGAATTTGGCTACCATCGCCCAGGCCGGCTGGGTGGGACTGCCTCCCTTCCAGATCGCGAAGTTTGACCTCTCGGGGATCCTGGTCATGGCCCCTATCGCCATCGCCGCCATGATGGAGCATATCGGCGATATGTCCGCCATCTCGGCCACCGTGGGCAAGAATTTCATTGAGGCTCCCGGCCTCCACCGTACCCTGATCGGCGACGGCCTGGCCACCGCTCTCTCCGGCATGTTCGGCGGCCCCGCCAACACTACCTACGGTGAGAATACCGGCGTTTTGGTCCTCTCCCGGGTCTATGACCCCCGCGTCATCCGGCTGGCCGCCGTTTATGCCGTGGTCCTGGGCTTTATCCCTAAGATGGCCAGTGTGATCGGTACCATGCCCTCGGCTATCGTGGGCGGCGTCTCCTTTATGCTGTACGGCATGATCTCGGCCATCGGCGTACGGAACATTGTGGAGAACCAGGTGGACTTCACCAACTCCCGGAACCTTATCATCGCTGCTGTGATCCTGGTGTGCGGCCTGGGCTTTTCCGGCGGACTGACCTTCCATGTGGCGGGAACCGCCGTGACCCTGACCGGCCTGGCCATCGCCGCCATTGCCGGTATCGCCCTCAACGCCATCCTGCCCGGCAATGATTACGAGTTCGGGATCAGCCAGTCCGGGGATGAGAATCAGGGCATCCACCAGTAAGCAGAGGAAAAACGGGCAAGAGAAGGCCGCCCTTCGGTAAAAACCGAAGGGCGGCCTTTGGCTTGTCAGAAAAAATGTGAGAACCAAGGTTTATTTTTCTGCTGGGGAAGGGGAGCTATCCCGTCCCCGGTAGGCGTTCAGATAGACCTGGAGGCGGTTGTCCTGGATCAGCCGCTGGAGCTCGCTATAAAAGGCGGGATCGTCAAAAAGCTCCACGATATAGGGGGCGTAGCGGGTGCCCTTGCCCTGGCGAAGCTCGGAGACGATCTGCCCGTATGTCTTGGCAGCAGCGTAACTCCGCCCGACATTGTCGGTTCCGGCGTCCAGGGAATCCACCACAGTAATCATGTCCACAATGGGGCGGACCCGCTGGGGGCAGGTGGTAAGTAGAAGGGGGTAGCCCCCGGTGCCGTCGTAGGTACAGTGGTGGTAATGGGAGACGCTGGAAATGTCCTCCATATCCAGAGAGCTGAGCAGGGTGCAGCCAAAAACGGTGTGGAGCTTGATGCAGGCGAACTCTTCGTTGAGCAGCCGCCTGGTGTACAGACCCACATAGCTGAGGATCATGCATTTACCCAAGTCGTGGTACAGCCCGGACTGGTAGGCCGACTCAAGAAGCTCGGCCTCGTGCTCCTGGACGGATTGGATACCAAAGACTCCCCTCAGACGCTGGGGATCCTTTCGCAAAAGCTCCTCACAGACCCGGCGGGCCAGGATGGCTACCATGTTGGAGTGGACATAGGTGGGGGGATGACAGGCCAGGATATAATCCAAAAGCCGGTTGGAGAACCCCTCGTCCTCCTCAGGGACATAGGAGGCAATGGCTTGGACCGACTCAGAGACCTGGGTGGCATACTCGTTTTTGGGCAGCAGGAACAGAAATTCCCGCTGGCGGCGGAGCACCTCGTCCAACCGGGGGCGCAGCGCCTTCTGCCGCTCTGGGGGGAGGTGCTTGGAGTAGAAGAGCAGATATTCGGGGCAATACAGGATGGCCCAGATATTGTCCCCGGAAAAATCGTGAAGATCGCCCCCCTCGCAGATCTGAAACAGGGCTTCCATCAGTTCTTCCGCGGAGGCAATACCGGCGTGGTACCGGGCCGCGCTGTAAACATACTGTGTGCGGACCCCCACGTTTTTCTCCTTGGCCTTGGCGCTCTCCGCCTGATTGCGGTAGACATACTCGGCCGATTCCAGCACAGCGGCGGATACTTCAGGATCGAGAACGCTTCGGAGTGCGGAGAGGTATTTTACCCGGTCGTAGTGCATGGTGTAGATGTAATGCTCCCAAGGGAGCTCAGGGTCCAGCCGCCGGTAGTGGGGAGAATAAAAAACCTCCATGGCCCGGGTGAAGCCGGACATATAGCGGGGCCAGTCCTCACGCAGCTCCTCCATGGTGGAGGCGCCTCCTCTGGAGCGGGAGGCGTATTTGGTGTTTCCCAGACAACGAAGAACGAACGCCCGGGTCTCCGGGCTGGTCAGTTCCTCGTAACGGTCCATATAGGCAGCGCCTGCCATGAAAAAGTCGCCCACCTGCTGGGAGAACATGTCGGTGCCGGAATCGGAATGGTGAAGATTCATGTAGAGCAGGGTGATGCCCTGGTAATAAAGCTCCCGAATGGTCAGGTCCAAATCCTGATGATACTGGGCGTAGTCATAGAGGAGACGGTGAATGTAGTAAGCGATCCCCATATCGGGGCTACGGTTATAGTTGAAGAGGGCTCCCGCCAGCTCCTTCAGGCTTTCGGCTTCCTGGGCGGTCAAGGTCTCGCCTTTTCGGGAGAACAGAATCTGGTTCAAAATGTCGTCATTTTCCTGATGGATATGAAAAAGGGCGTCCGCGTTTTCCCGAATCACGCGGATGATTTGTTCGTCGGACATATCAGAGGCTATCTGCGGTTTGCTCAGGTCAAAGGCACGGGTCAGGTTGTCCAGATAGGTCTGGTAAAGACGGTCCATGAGAAGGATCCTTTCTGTGTTTGAGGCGTGGGCTGCTTTACGCAACACTACAATAGCATAAAGTCGGTTTGGCCGCAAGGGGGAAAATGCGGGAAGCTCAGAATTAGCACTCATTCGGATGGAGTGCTAACATTTACAGTTTGGACATACTCTGTGGTATATTTGTTCACAGCCTTCGGATATACTGATATTCGTAAGGAGGGACAAGCCTTGAGAGACCAGGGGCAGAAAGGCTTGTCTCCATGGGCCCCATACTGGATCAGCAATCAAGAAAGCAGACTGCTAACAAAGACCGATAAAACGAAAAGGAGTAATGAATTATGTTTGGAATGATCCCCTTTGAACGCAGTGACAACAATCTCTTTGATACATTTGACAGCTTTGCCCGGGATTTCTTCCGCAAGTCCAACGCCGACCTCCCGGCCTTTCGCACCGATATTCGGGACGCGGGGGACAGCTATGTGCTGGAGGCGGAGCTTCCGGGTTTCCACAAGGAGGACATTACTCTGGACCTGAAGGATGGGATCCTCACCATTACCGCCGTCCACAGTGAGAACGCCGGGGAGACCCGGGACAACGGCACCTATATTCGCCGGGAGCGTCGGTATGGTTCCTTTCGGCGCAGCTTTGATGTGACCGGCATCGAGGAGAAGGCCATCACCGCCGCTTACCAGAACGGTATTTTGATCCTGACCCTGCCCAAGGCTAAGCCCGCGGAACCCGAGATTCACCATATCGCCATCGACTGAGCAAAACAAAAAGCCGCTCTCCACCAGGAGAGCGGCTTTTTGTTTTGCTTGAATTCCGTTGACTTAGCCGTAGAAGGCGTGGGCCCCGATGGTGGTAAGGTAGGGCCGGTTCCTGGAGGCCCAGCTGTTGGGAGCGGTGCGGGGATTCAGGAAGAAAAGGGCGTTGCCCACGGTATTGGCGCCATCCAGACAGAGCTTGGCGGCGATGATGCTTTCGGCGTTGGGCTCCAGCCGGATGCTGCCGTTGGCGGTGGGAGTGAACTGGTGCTTCTGGAAGATCACGTCGTAGATGCTGTTGGGGAAAATGGAGCTGGCCACCCGGTTGAGGACCACGTTGCCCACGGCGATCTTGCCTTCCAGAGGCTGGTTGCCGCTCTCAGCGTTGATAATATGAGAGAGCCAGTAGAGATCCTCATAACCGTAAGCTTCGCTGGCAGAGGCGATAGGGCCGTTTTCGCCCGCGGTGATGACCACAGAGAAGCCCACGGGATCCCAGGCCACATTGGCACCCAGAGCGGCGCACAGGGTGCGCACAGGAAGCAGAGTGTGGTTATCCAGGATGGTGTTGCCCTGGGGCAGGTAGAGATACCGCCCATTGGCAATAAAATAGGGCTGCTTGACGGGGATCTCCAGAGTGAGGCCGGTGGCTGTCACAACGGTGCGTTCTCCGTTCCACTGGGCCGTGGCGTCGGGATAGAGGGCTTTGACGATGGACATGTAGGGCACATAGGTCTGCTCATAAATAAGACGGGCGGGGACCTCCAGATTTAAGACCTGGTCGTTGACGACGATCCGGGGGCTGTTGGGGTCTATTACCTCGGGCATGGATGCGGCGGAAGTCTCTTCCTCGGCGGAGAGCTCCGCGGCAATTACAGGGGCGCCCAGGGCCAGAGCCAAGCAGAAGGCCAGGGCCAGGGCAGCAAACTTTTTATTCACGGTCTTGTTCCTCCTAAAATTACAAATTTGGAAAATGGGAGCGAAGCGCTCCCACCAAAATTGTAACCATATTGTAACCCATTTATATCCAAAAATCAAGATTTATTTTTGAAATACGGCACAATGACCTAAAACCGACCCTTTTCATCACATTTTATTGGATACAAAAGTTACAAAAACTTGGGTGGAGGAAGCGGAGAAGCCTTTGGGGCACAAGGGATACAAAGAGAATTACATAAAATAAAGGACAAAGGGGTATAAAGACAGAAAAGATACCACCAGAATCATCTGGTGGTATCTTTTCGGCACATTTCGATGTAAAATTTTGATTACCGATAGAACCAGTGGGCACCGATGGTGGTCACATAGTCCCGGTTTTCCATAGTCCAGTGGTTGTCGGTGAGCGCGGGGGCGAGGAAATAGAGGCTGTCGCCCACTGTATTTTCACCATTTAGACAAGCCACCGCTGCTCGGACGCTCTCCTCGGTGGGGGTGTGGTAGACAGTGCCGTTCCGCACGGGCTCAAACTGTCCGCCCCAGCGGTCGTCAAAAATGACGCCGTAAATGGTATCGGGAAATTCCGTGCTTCGGACCCGGTTGAGAACCACGTTGCCCACGGCGATCTTGCCTTCCCAGCATTCCCCCTGGCTCTCGGCGGAGATGATGCGGGAGAGCCAGTAGAGCTCGTCCTCCCTGTAGGAGGGATAGGTGGCGGCAGGGGAGGAGAGGGCGGCCACCGAGGTCCCGGCGTGCCAGTCTACCTGGGTATCAAAGAGGGCACAGAGAGGGCGCAGCGGCACCAAAGTCCGGCCCTCCTCCAGACGCACCGCGCAGTCCATGGAGATCTTGGAGCCGTTATAGAGGAGGAAGCTGTCTCCCGGCCGGGCGGTGAGTAGATTTCCTTCCCAGCGGGCGGTAGCCTGTCCATTCTCCCAGCCGATTTGCGCTTGAGGGCACAAAGCCTGCAGCACGCCCCGGAGAGGCACGTAGGTAGTTCCTTCATAAACCGGGGTGGAGCCTACCGTCAGAAGGCGGCCATCCAGGGTCAGAACTGCGGCCTTGGCGGGTAGGGTCAGGAGGAGGGCGGAAAGAAATAGGGTGGTCAGAAGTCTCTTCATAGGGGGGCTCCTTTCAAAAAAGTTGTAACCAAATTGTAACCTTTTTGGCGTCTTGTTGCAACCCACAAAATTTTCCATGGTAAGGCGAAGGAAAAGCCCCCGCCCGGCAAGAATGCCGGGCGGGGGCCAAAAGGCATGGGACACAAGGATGTAGAGCCGCTTATGGGCGGCTCAGGAGTGTGGATCACATGATGTGTTCCATACAGAAGTCGTCCAAAACCTGCCAGCCCATGTCGTTCCAGCTGGCCAGAGGGAACTTGCGGATGGTCACCGAATCCCACTCTGAGCAGAGCCGGTTTTCCGGGTCCAGACGCAAACAGTCTCCCGGCCAGGCCGTGCTTTTTTGATCGTGGATCCTACCGTATTTTTTCATCTCCTCACCCCCATAATAGTATAAGCAAAAGCGAAGAGAAGAAGAGAAAAAGTTTTTGGAAAAAATATAAAAACGGAGAGGCCGCATGGAGCTTGCCGCGGTCTCTCCGTATAGGGAATTGAATCATTCTTCCCGTTGGTATTCCAGAATGTCTCCCGCCTCGCAGTCCAGGGCCTCGCAGATGGCGGCCAGGGTAGAGAAACGGACGGCGGTCACCTTATTGTTTTTGATCTTGGACAGGTTCACGTTGGAGATGCCCACCCGCTCGGCCAGCTCGTTTAGGGAAATTTTACGCTCCACCATCATTCGGTCCAGCCGCAGTATGATCTTTCCCATAGGGTGCCTTCCTTTCTCTTTTTTATAAAAGCCCGTCCGCATCCTGCTGAAGCTGGGTGCCGTAGTCAAAAAACTGGCTGAGGCAGATCACCATCAGCCCGAGGATGACAGAGTCCATTTCCACACTCAACTCCACGTTGTCCACCCCGATCAAAAAGCGCAGTCCTGTGCTGAAAAAAAGCTCGACCGCGGTGATGGAGATGAGGAAAATACCCACCTCCCGCAGCATCCGGGTAATGTCCTTCTGGAAGGGGGTTTTCCCTTTGGAGAATTTGCTTTCTCCCTGGGCGGTTTTCAGGATCAGGTAGATATTACGGAAGATCATGGCGCCAAGGCCAGCCATAACAGCGCCGCAAAGGGCGCTGAAGGCAATGGACGCCACGCAGGGATAGCCGTTTGTCAGCACCAGAGCCAGACCACCGGCTGCCCCCTCGGGCAAAGACATGCTGAAAAGAAGCGTATCCTCGAGCCAATCGCGTGCCACAACGAAAAGAACTGCTGCCAGACCGGCCAGGCCACCGGCCAGCCAGCAAAGGCACTCCATGATCTTGGACAAACATAGGGTGAATTTGGTCAGATTTTTCATATCAGGTTCCTCCTGTAAAAATGATATCCAAATCGGTTTGGTAAGGCTATCATAGCACGGAGGATAATGTTTGTCAATAGATATTTAATGAAAAACATTAAAAAATATTCGAGGGACATAAAAAGACGTTTGCCCGGAAGAACAGAAAAAACCGCTGCCGGAAAGGCAGCGGCGTTTCTGCGGTGATCATTACACGGCGCGGGTGACCTTGCCGGAACGGAGGCACCGGGTGCAGACGTACACGTGTTTGGGGGTACCATTCACAACTGCCTTCACGCGCTTCACGTTGGGCTTCCAAGTCCGGTTGGAGCGGCGATGGGAGTGAGAGACCTGAATGCCGAAGCTCACGCCCTTGTCGCAGAATTCACATTTAGCCATTTTCTTTCCCTCCTCACTGGTCAGGATGCACATAGAACATCGGCTACTATATTAGCAGAAGAAAAGGGAAAATGCAAGGGGTTTTTTCAAAATCCCATTAAAAATTGAAAAATTCAGCGTTCCTTCTGATTCTCTTCCTCGGAGCGTTCCTCCTTGTCTTTCCAGGTCGAAAGGGAAGAAAGGGAGAAGGAGGGGAAGCCTTCTATAGCGGGAGAGATGGTTTTCGTAGGATAAAAGAGGACGGGACCCGCAGAGGAGAGGAAAAAGTGCCGGGGAGAAAAGTGGGCGTGGAGCCGGTGGAGCCAGTCTTCATAAAACAGGCTTTCTCCAGTGGCCAGCCTTGCCTGGATCTGGCTGGAGATCTCGCTGATGATGTGCTGCTTTCGGCAGCGGGCTGGAAAAAAGTGGGAGAGGGGAAGGGGCAGCCCATCCGGGAGACTCCAGACGTCCCCCTCCATCATGGTGTGGGGGCGCTCTCCGCCCAGGTTCTCGGCGGCAGTCCAGGTGAGACTGAAAAGCTCCGGGGTGAGAAGGGTGACGTCAAAACCGAGGGATACCTCCCACGGTGGCGTACTGGAGGTTGCTTCGGCCCTGGCTCGGATAAGAAGCTCGCCCTCCCAACGCTCCCGCAGCTTTTGGGCCAGCCGCTCATAATATCGGTTGATCCGCCGCAGGCCGGGGGAGGTCTCTTCCAGTCGGGGCCAGTCCGCCCGGATGGTCAGCAGTACCCGGTCTCCATCCCGGTGGACCTCTTCATAATGCCCCGGATCAAGGAGCCGGGGCGGTGACAGCTCCTGTTTCAAAAAATCGCCTCCCAATTTGATTTTTCCATCCTATGAAAAGAAGAAAATTTTGGTTCAGGGCTTTACTTTTATACTTCACTCTGCTATCATAAGGGCGTACAAAACCGGCGGGGCCGGAAAATATTTGTCCGTTCTTTTTGGAGCGGCGATCATCATGACCGGGAGGTATTTGCTATGTCAAGAAGTTCAAAGAAGCAGGAAAGAGACATCCTCTATGACGCGATCCTGACCCTGAAGGACAAAGAGGAGTGCAAACGCTTTTTCCGGGACCTGTGTACGGTCTCCGAGCTGCGGGCCATTGAGCAGCGCTTTGAGGTGGCCCGGCTGCTGAACGAGGGAATGATCTACAATGATATACTGGAGCGCACCGGGGCGTCCAGCGCCACCATCAGCAGAGTGAACCGCTCCCTCCAATACGGTGAGGGAGCCTATCTGGAGATCATTCCCCGAATCGCCGATAAGATCGAGGAAGCAGAGGCCGATGGACTGCTATGATGCTCTGGCCGGAAGCTACGATGCTTTGACCTGGGATGTGGACTATGTCCAATGGGCAGATTATCTGGAAAAGCATTTTGCCAGGCTGGCCCGTTCGGTAGAAAACGTGGTGGATCTGGCCTGCGGGACCGGAAGCCTCACCCGGGAGCTGGCCATGCGGGGCTATCGGCTCACCGGGGTGGACCTTTCCCCTGATATGCTTGCGGTTGCGGAGGAAAAATGCCGGGAACTGCCGCAGGCCCCCGTTTTTTTCTGCCAGCCTATGGAAAGACTGCGTCTGCCCGAGAGGGCAGACGCTTGTGTCTGCTGTCTGGACAGCGTCAATTATGTGCTTCAGCCCAAAAAGCTGCGGGAGACCTTCTTTCGGGTATTTGACAGTCTGGAGCCGGGAGGGCTTTTCCTCTTTGACGCGGACACCCCGGAGAAATTGCGTGCCATGGACGGACAGGTTTTTTTGGATGAAACCGAGGATGTTTTTTGCGTTTGGCGGGGGGAATATAGCGAAAAGAAGCGGCTTTGCTCCTTCTGGATGGATATTTTTCAACGGGAGGGGAACCACTGGCGGCGGGGTGAGGAGCTTCACCGGGAGTATGCCTACACCATGGATGAGCTGGAGGAGTATCTCCGGGAAGCGGGATTTATTCAGATAAGCCGCCATGGAGAGCTTCGTATGGGAAAACCGAAAGAGGGGGAGCAGCGGGTATTCTTTGCCGCTGTGAAGCCAGGGACAGGAAAGGGAGATCATCATGGATGAGATCATCAGAATGATTGCGAAGGACGCCCCGGTCAAGGCGGCTGCCATCACGGGGAAAGCCTTGACGGAGCGTGCCCGGGAGATCCATAACACTACCCCGGTGGCCACCGCCGCCCTGGGCCGGGCCCTTATGGCCTGCTCCATGATGGGAGACCAGTTGAAGGGGGAGGGGACCTCGGTGACGCTCCGTTTTAAGGGGGACGGTCCCCTGGGTTCCATCACAGTGGTGTCCGATGATGGGGGCAATGTGCGGGGCTATGTCCAAAATCCGCTGGTGATCTTGCCGCCCAGGGGCGACGGGAAGCTGGATGTGGGGGGCGCGCTGGGACATAAGGGGCTTCTCACCGTGATCCGGGACCTGGATATGAAAGAGCCCTATGTGGGTACATCCCCTCTGGCGTCCGGGGAGATCGCCGAGGATGTGACCAGCTACTTTGCCATCAGTGAGCAGATCCCTACCGCCTGTGCTTTGGGCGTACTGGTGGGTAAGGACGGAAGCGTTCTCCGGGCGGGGGGATATCTGATCCAGCTGCTGCCCGGCGCCGACGATGGCGTGATCGACGCGGTGGAGCGGGGCGTTCAGGAGTTGGGGGCTGTGACCGCCGCACTGATGGAGGAAGGGGCGGATGGAGAGGTCTTGCTCCGCCGCGCGCTGGGCTGCTTTGAGCTGGAGGAGCTGGAGCGGCATCCGGTGGGTTACAAATGCTATTGCTCCAGGGAAAGGGTGGAGAGAGCTCTTATCAGCCTTGGTCCCCAAGAGCTTTCCGCCATGATCGCCGAGCAGGGAAAGACCGAGCTTACCTGCCAATTTTGCGACGCGGTCTATCATTTCTCCGGCGCTGAGCTGGAGGTACTGCTGAAAAAAGCAAGAGCCTGAGAAAAATTTCCGACGGATTTTGATTTTAGGCTTGACAGATGGCAGCAGGTTCGGTATAATAACCAATGCCGTTTCCAAAGCGGCACAACAGGGGAGCATAGCTCAGCTGGTAGAGCGCACGCCTTACACGCGTGATGTCACAGGTTCGAGCCCTGTTGTTCCCACCATATGGCGCGGTAGTTCAGTTGGTTAGAACGCCGGCCTGTCACGCCGGAGGTCGTGGGTTCAAGTCCCATCCGCGTCGCCAGATGCCTCTGTAGCTCAGTTGGTAGAGCAGCGGACTGAAAATCCGCGTGTCGCTGGTTCGATTCCGGCCGGAGGCACCAGGAAATGATTCTCCCGGAATGGGGACATTCCGGGAGAATACATTTCTTCTTCCCCGCATAGTATGGAACATGACGGGGAGCCCTTTCGATGACCGCAGAGATGCGGGTGTAGCTCATCTGGTAGAGCGCCACCTTGCCAAGGTGGAGGTAGCGAGTTCGAGCCTCGTCACCCGCTCCAAATTTATTTGAGCGTCAGGTGCCGCCGCGGGCGGCGTACCATGACAGGCAAATAAATTGTCGCTTTCCCTACGAAAACAGCCACACTGTTTCCGCGGGGCTCACAAGGGTCAAGAGCAAAGACCTTTGGCAACGTAGCCAAGTGGTAAGGCAGAGGTCTGCAAAATCTCCACCCCCAGTTCGAGTCTGGGCGTTGCCTCCAAAAAAAGGACCACACCCATGGTGTGGTTCTTTTTCTGCCGTAAGGCAGAGAAGAAATACATAGAGAAAGAGAAAGGAATCGAGGTCATGGATGTTGTGGAGCATGTGATCGAATGGATGCTGGAAGTTGTGGTGCCGGTTCTGGAGCTGATGGGGATCTTTATTGTGGCGGAAGCCGCGCTCATGAGCTTTGCCAGGTACCTGTATTGCCTGTGTTCCCGTAAGCGTATCCATGTGAAGGGACGGCTGGCGGCCGGACTGCTGCTGGGGCTGGAGTTTATGATGACCGCCGAGATCCTGAAAACCATTGTGATCCGGGATACCAAGGAGCTTTTGATCCTGGGCGGCGTAGTGGTCCTGCGGGGTATCCTTGCTTTTGAGCTCAAGCAGGAGGAAAAGGAAGAGCGGGAAGAGGATCGGGAGGAAGCGGAGCTTCACCAGAGCCATACCGGGGATTGAGTGAGCGAAAAGGATATGACAAGGATACTTTTCGTCTGCCACGGCAATATCTGCCGCAGTCCCATGGCTGAATTTGTGATGAAGGACTTGGTGGGTAAGGCCGGGCTGGAGAGGGAATTTTTTATCGCCTCGGCGGCCACCAGCGCCGAGGAGCTCGGTAACCCGGTCTATCCCCCTGCACGGCGGGAGCTGGCTCGTCACGGTATTGGCTGCGGGGGGAAGATTGCCCGGCAGCTTACCGCCCGGGACTATGAGGACTATGACCTTCTAATCGGGATGGACAGCGCCAACCTCCGCAATATGCGGCGAATCTGCGGCGGGGACCCGGAGGGAAAACTCTCTCTGCTGCTGGACTACACCGCCTCTCCGGGAGATGTGGCGGATCCTTGGTACATCGGGGACTTTGAGACTACCTGGCGGGACGTGTCCGAGGGGTGCGCCCGGCTGCTGGATAACTTAACAAAAGAATACTGAGGATCATAAAAAGTCACGCCCCAGCAAAGGCTGGGGCGTGACTTTTCATATCTTTTCCATGAGGAATGCGGCAAGTTCGGCGGGGGAGTGAACAAAGGTGGCGCCCCCGTGAGCGCGGAGAAAATCCTCTTCCCGGAAGCCCCAGGTCACCGAGATGCAGGGAAGGCCGGCGTTTTTGGCGGTCTGAAGGTCCACGTCGGAATCCCCCACATAGACCGCCCGGGCAGGGTCGGCCCCCAAAGTCTTGAGAACGCCATGGACCATGGCGGGGTGGGGCTTTTTGGGGACTCCGGCGGCCACGGCCTCTCCGGCGGCAGCGTCAATGAGTCCGGGGAAGTATTCCGGCATGAGCCCTTTGACCGCGGCGTCAAATTTGTTGGAGACCACCGCAAGGGTAAGCCCCCTGGCCTTCAGGGCTGTCAGCATATCCGGGATACCGGGATAGGGGGCGGTTTTATCCTGCTTGTGGGCGTCGTAGTAGGGAGTAAAAATATCCAAAGCTTTTTTGACCCCGGCGTCATCAGTTCCCGGAGGAACAGCCCGCTCTATGAGCTTGGCAACCCCGTTGCCTACGAATTGGCAGATCTCGTCTTTGGACCGCTCCGGCCAGCCCATCTGCCGCAGCGCATGGTTTGTGGCGTCCATCAGGTCGTCCAGGGTGTCCAGCAATGTGCCGTCCAGATCAAAAATTATGGTGTCATAGGGTCGCATGAGAGATACTCTCTTTCGTTTTGATTTGCTTCGTTTCATTGTAGCATCCCGCCGCTCGTTTGACAAGCACAAAACGCCATAGCTCCTGGTCGAGATCGGCGATGCACGCGTGTCTGGGCGATTTTGCGGCAGCTTGCACTGTGGCTTTCGTGGAATGGATCTCTAAATTTGATTTCATAAATATAAAATTAGATTTGACTTTTTGATACTGTAATGATATAATCGGGGCGAAGGGGAGGCTTGAGATCCTATGGACAGAAAAATGATAGCTGAAATTGTAAACGCCAGCGGTATATCTGCCGGCGAAATGATCCTGATCCATTTCTGGGGAGAGGATGCCGACAGGGAGATCGCCAACAGCTTTTTGGTGGCTGTGGCGGAGGCGGGAGCGACCCCTGTCTTGCTGCAGCAGTCCAGGACTGTCAACCGGGATATTTTCCTTGCGGCAAAAGACAGCTGTTACAGTGGCCGGTATTTTGATTTGCTCAGCCAATTCGACGCGGTGTTTGATGTTTTTGCCTATCAGCCCGTGATCCTTGGGTACAAAATTGATGACGAAAAGTTTGAGCTTTACCGTAAATACATGGCACAGCTCTTTTCGGCACTGATGAAGTGCAAGCGTTTTCTCCAGATCAGGATCCCCACCGCGGCAAACGCGGAGGGCTCCGGGCTTGAGCCGCAGGATTACATTCGGCGCATGGAGAGGGCTTACGATGTTGATTACGCTGCCATTGATAAAGCCTGCAGGCAGGCGATAGGCCGCTTTGAGGGCGTCAATGAGGTGCGGCTCCGCACGGGAAAGGACTGTGAGCTCTCTTTGGACCTGACAGGAAGAAGGTGGCATATTGACGCCGGGGATGGCGATCTTCCCTGTGGGGAGGTCTACATTGCACCCCTTGAGAGCAAGACGCAGGGCACGGTCTATTTTGAGGAATTTTACCTTGACGGTGTCAAATATGAGCATGTTCTGCTGTGTGTCAAGGATGGACGGGTCAGCGGCAGCAGCCAACCCGCGGTCATGGCCTTTTTTGAGAAGCAGCCCCGGGAGAACAGCGTTGTCTGCGAGCTTGGCTTTGGTATGAATCCCGGCGTGACGGAGCTGTGCGGCTATACTACGTTGGACGAAAAGATGTGTGGCACCTTTCATATCGCGGTTGGCGCGAATGATATGTTTGGGGGTACAAACGCGGCGTCGGATCACATTGATTTTGTGGGCTGCGGAACGATAGACTGGTGATCGGAGGGTATGGATATGAAAGAACAATGCAAATTTGAGCAGTATTTTGAGGAACAGATCGAAGCCTGTGAGTGGCGCGGAAAGCTGTTGATCGCGGATGACCGTATGGATGAGGGGAATTTTGAAAGAATTAAGGCGAACGTTTACGAGATTTTCAGAACCATTCTCTCTGCCGCGGACAGAGTATGCGGAGAGGACGTTTTGGCAAAGAAGCGATTTTTTCTGGAAAAGGCGGAGCAGATCCCGGCAAGTTGGAGGACTTCCTATGAAATGGCCAGGCAGCATGAAGATGATGAAAAGATGCACCTGGAAAGCATAAAGCTGGATACTGTCCGGGAGATCAAGGATATGTGTATGCGGCTCTGGGGGGAAAGCACATGAAGGAGACGGAAGCGATCGGCCTGTTTAAGTGCCTGGCGGACAAATCACGGCTGCAGATATTGAAATCCCTTGCCGTTGAGGATATGTATGTCGAGAGACTGGCGGAGCGGTTGGATCTTACCCCGTCCACGATCTCTTTTCATCTGAAAAAGCTGTCGGAGGCCGGTGCTGTGACCGCATACAAAAATCAATATTATATGATGTATTCTCTGAACAAGGAGATTTTCCAGACCAGCATATTGGACATTTTGCGGCAGGAGTCTGACGAAGCGCAAAAGCAGGCGCAGCGGGACGCCGATTATCGGCAGAGGGTCATAGATGCCTTTTTTGAATATGGGAAACTGAGATCAATTCCCACGCAGCTCAAAAAGGAACGTATTATTTTAGAAGTCATCGCGGAAGCGTTTGAATTTGACAGGATATATTCCGAGCGGGAAGTGAATGTTATGATCGCCGATTTCCATGATGATTTTTGTACCATCCGCCGGGATATGGTTGGGGAAGGGCTTTTGGGCAGAGACAGTACAGGGTATTGGCGCGTCAAAAAGAATGGATAGGAGCAGACAACAATGGTGATTGGAATTTTTGGTGAAAATTGTACCGGCAAATCTACCTTGGCGGAAAAATTGCGGGAGTGTATCAACGCGCGGATCTATACGGGGAAGGATTATCTTCGGTTGGAAAAGAATGAAGCTGCCGCTGAGGAGACTTTTCGGGCGATGCTGCGCGAAGCTGTGGCCGGGGAGAATATCATCTATGTGATCTCGGAAAAGGAACACTTGTCCCTGCTGCCGGGCGGCTGTGTTCGTGTTTTGGCAACGGCGGAGCTGGAGACCATAAAGGCGCGTTTTGCGGAGCGGATGCGCGGGAATCTCCCGGCGCCGGTAGCCGCTATGCTGGAAAGGAACCATGGCTGCTTTGATATGGAGCCTCACGACATGGAAGTCGTTTCCGGGCAGACAGACCTTGACGAGGCGTGCGGGAGGATCATAGAGATGAGCCAGTCAGGCCGGATGAAGACGGGAGCTTGACGGCTGATATTTGCCGGGCGGTTATCTTTGGATAGCCGCCCGCATCTATTACCCGAGGTTTGGCAGGCCCTTGACAGAGAAAGGGCGTTATGCTACGCTGTTCCAAAAGATGGGAGGCGGAAGGAATGGACAGGCAGACAGAGGACATTCTGCGGCGGAGAATGCACGGGCTTTACCTGTCCCGGAGCTGCTGGGATATTGTGGAGCTTTCCCGGGAGCTGATGGGGCTCCACTGCTGGTTCCACCGAAACGTGGCCTTCTCCGCCCTTATTCGGGGCTGCGGCCTGGCGGGGTGGAAAAATGCCCTTACCAAGACCTGGCTCTACCGGGGGACCCTCCACGGCGCTGTTTATGAGGAACTGCCCCTTCTGCTGGCTCTTCACGGGGATGCGGACCCCTGGAGCTGGTTCGGCCTGACCGATGAGGAAGTGGAAGAGGTTGCCCATCGGGTCCTGATGCTTATGGAGGACGGGGTCAACTCCCGGGCCGAAATGCGGGAGATCTTTCTGGACAGCTATGACGGTGAAACGGTGAGCCGGTTGTTCTCCTCCTGGGGCGGTATATTTGTCTACCTGGCCCGGCGGGGAAAGGCGGCCTTTCAAAGTATGGCGAGCCGGGACTTTGATCTCATTGGGTGTGAGCCTGTGTTTTCCAGACAGGAGGCTTTGGAACGGCTTTTGCCCCGGTTCTTTGAGGCCTATGGCCCGGCCAGTGTGGAGGACGCGGCCTGGTTCTTCGGGGTGGAAAAGGATGAGGTAAAAGCGGCGGAGGCCCTAGAGGGCCTGGAGCGGATGGAACGGGGGAAAGAGAGGCTTTATTATGTACCTGCCGGAGATATGGAGGATATTCCCCATCTGACCCTGCTCTCCGGTTTTGACCCCTATGTGGTGTCCTACGTGAACCGGGAGGCCGTTCTGCCTCCGAAATACAAAAAGACGGTCATTCTGAAATCCGGGATCTGTCTGCCCACCATCGCTGTGGATGGGGTGGTGGCCGGAATCTGGAACTTGAAGAACAAGGAGCCGATGGTGGAATTTTTCGGCCGCCAGCCCAAAGCCCTCCGGGAGGAGGCACTGGCCCGGGTGGAGCAGATCGCTTGGGGGGGCAATGGATGGCTGTAAAAAGAGTGCATCCCACAGGGGAAACGCCCTGTGGGATGCGCCTTTTTCTGCAAAATATTCCTACAATTCCCTTGAGTTGGTGAGCGACGTCAACTATAATGGAGCTAAGGAAGTTACCTATATCCTACGACGCCCTCAACCGCCTGGTTTTCGCCCATGAGGAGGGTGTGGGGTATAAAACCTAAAGAAAAAAAGAACCGACCCCTTGTCTTGCAGGATCTATTTTGTAGCCGAATTGAAGTTGACAACCATAACCCATATAGCTATAGTATGGCAGAATTAGACGGCATCAGTAAACCGAGAAAGGACTGTGAAACATGGCATCGAAAACATGGAGAAAAAGAGAGATCGCATTAGGGGTGTGTGCCTGTCTATTTCTGTGCCTAACAGGATGCCAGACCGCTGCCAGTAAAAACTCACCTGGTACACCAACGGAGAGCGGTACGCCAGATGATCTGCCTTCCGCAAGCTGGCAGGTGGATGAGAATACATTGACCGACGAATACCTCATCTCCCTAATCAGTCCAATGGAGATTGGTTTGACTGGTACCTACAGCTTCACTTTTTCCGATCCCGCTGAATTGTCAGAGGCGGAGCTCTATCTCTGCTTCCTGCTACTGTCCGATTACGATGCGTTGGAAGCAAATTGTTGGGACTCGGAAAACCAGGTCTTTATCTTCACCAGCGATGTCATTACCGCCCAGTTATCAAAGTATTTCAAAGACTTTGACTTCGACATCACCCAGGACTCCGAATATGACGGTCAAGCAGACGCCATCGTCACCCCATTGGCCTCAGGCTTTGGCGGCGACCGCCAACTTATCCTGACAGACAAAAGCCTGGCCGGGAATACGGGTACCTTTACTGGGATTTTTATAGCGTTGATGACAATGTGGATGAGGCAGATCCCTATCAGACCAAGACTTATACCATCGAATTTTACGACGGCGGGTACTTCTATCTATCTGCGGTTATCATTTGAAGTCAAACAACGGGCCCCAGTAATTCAACTGGGCCCCGTTGTTAACAATTTAGAGCTTTAGCATCAGAGCCCACCCCTTTTTACAGCAGGAGCCGGACCAGAACGAAGGCCATGAGCCCGCAGAGGGGGAAGGTGAGGATCCAGGCCATCCCAAGCTCCCTGGCCACTTTGCGGTCGGGATGGGAACCGGCTCCCAGCACGGCGGCGGTCTTGGCGTGGGTGGTGGACACCGGGAGCCCCAAAAGAGTACAAAGAGCCAGGGTCAGGCCGCAGCCAAGCTCGGCGGCGAAACCGGCCTGGGGGGTGAGAAGTACCATTTTCCGGCCTATGGTCTCAATGATCCGCCGCCCGCCCAGGAGCGTGCCCAAAGCCATGAGGGCGGCGCAGGCCCAGCATTCCCAGGTGTGGAGGGCATAGCCTCCATGCTGGAAGGTGAGGATCAGGGCCAGAACCCCCAGAAACTTTTGCCCGTCCTGGGCCCCGTGGAGAAAGGCGGTGAGGGCGGCACCCAAGATTTGGCCTTTGTCGTAGAACCGGCCATTGTTTTTGGGAAGAAGGGTACGGAACAGCCGCCCTAAAAGCCATCCCAGAGCCAGGGAGAGGACCATTCCAAAGGCCACCCACAGCAGAGGACCGCTGTGGAGCCGCTCAAGGCCCAAGGCCAGAGCGGAGCCCATGAGCCCGGCAATGAGGGCGTGGCTCTCGCTGGTGGGGATGCCGAACCGCCAGGCGATCACTCCCCAGAGGGCGGTGGCGGCCAGGGCGGCTGTGAGCGCGGTGAGGGCCTGGGGGCCAAAGTCGGCAATGGCATAGAGGGTGCGGGCCACGGCGTCGCTGACCGCAGCGGAGGAGAGAACCCCCAGCAGGTTGCAGAAGGCGGCCAGTGTGGCGGCAGTTCGAAAGGAGAGAACTCCCGAGGCCACCGGGGTAACGATGGCATTTGGGGCGTCGGTCCAGCCGTTGACAAGGACCACAGCGGCCAGAAGCAGCAGTACAGGAAAATATTGCATAAATAAAACCCCCTGCCATAAATCTACGGCAGGGGGGTGGGTGGATATGCCACGGGGGATCGTTTATCGGATCCCGCACTTTTGGGCGAATGCTGTGACCGTGTCGGCCCAGTGGGGAAAAGAAAAACTCTTTTTGATGTCGGTCATATCAATATAAGCGCCGTTCCTGATACACTGCATGGCGGCTTCGGCAACCATGGCCTCCTTGGTGAAGGGTTCGGAAAGATACTTTTCCAGCTCGATGCTCATTTTTTGGTCTACCCCTTGGATGGCCCCAAGGTAGAAATAATTGTCCTTGCCCAAAAGCTCTCCAAGACGGACAAAGCATTCAATGGCCTCCCGGACCTGGGTAATGGTGACCCGGCGCTGAAATTTGGTGGTTCGGTCGCCGCTCACCAGAAGATTGTCCACCGTGGTTTCCAACACATCGGCGAGGTCGGGGAGAAGGGCGGTGTCGGGCAGGGTCTCGCCCCGCTCCCATTTGCTGATAGCCTGAAAGGAGATGTTGAGCCGCTCTCCCAGTTCCTGCTGGGTCAGGCCCTTGGTTTTCCGAAGGGACAGGATCTGTTCCCCTACCTTTTTCGGATCTGCTGACATAAGATCGTCCTCCTGATTTATGATTTGCATTCCGGAATGTCTGAGTGCATCATACCTCCCGAAGGGGAAAAAGACAATAACCCCGCAGGGGAGAAGGTGGAGGCGGAGCCTCAACCTGGGGTTGAGGGCTTAAAAGAGCCCGATGCTCTCCAGGATGCGGTTGACCTCACCGGCGCGGTTGCTCCAGGCGGCGGCTTGGCCGTATGCCCGGCGGCGGTCCCGGGCGTAGGTGCCGGTCTCTTCCAAGGCCCGGGAACAGAGGGAGACGAATTCGGCGGGTGTGTGGGCTGCGTATACCACGTCGGGGAAGTGCTCCACCTGGTCGGGACGGAGCATGGAGACGATGGGCCTGCCGGAGGAGAGGTACTCAAACATCCGGGCAGGGATCACATCGTCATAAAGCCGTCCCCGGCGCAGGACCTGAAGGCAGACCCGGAAGGCGGAAAGGTAGTCGGGCAGGTCCACCGGGGTCACAGGGCCCAGATAGCGGACATTGGGCAGCGCCAGCAGGTCTGGGAGCAGATAGCAGCCCTCGTCCGGGCCAATGAGAACGATAACGCAGTCGGGACGGGCCTGGGCCAGTTGGAGGATGGGGGTCAGGTCCAGGTCGGGCCAGAGGGAGCCCACATAGCCCAGAATGGGCCAGTTTATGTTTCGGAGCATCTGGGGGATGGGCAGATGGTCCTTGGCGAACATGGGGTAGTTGCAGCCATAGGGCAGCAAGGTCACGTTGCCGTTACAGGGGGCGAGGTGACGCATGAGATCGGGGGAGGCGGCAAAGCATACATCGGCCGCGGCGGTGAGCTCACTCTCCCAAATCTCGGGATAGCCCGGCCAATCCTGGGCACAGTCGTAGACCAGTCCACGGTAAGGAAGCTCGTCCAGAAAAGCGGCGCCCAAAGGAGTGGCGCACCAGAGCAGAGGCTCCTGAAACCGATATTTTACCAGAAGCTCCCGGACAAAACGAAGGACCCGGGAGGCGTCATACCGGGCCAAAAGCCGCCCCGCCGGAGACTGAAGATGCATGGGGGGGAGGGTAAAAGAGATCAGGTCGGGACGGAGCTTGCGTCCCGGCTTTTTCCAGGCGCTTTTGGGTAGGGAAGGCTCCAGATACAGGACCTGGGCATTCTCCATGCGGGTCATAAGCTGTTGGGTCCGGGTGGGGAGGGCTGACCAAGGCTGGTCGGCCAGACAGACCACTTGTCTCATATGGAAGCCTCCTTCGGGCCGCCCTCAAAAAAGGGTTGAGGGGAGGGAGAAAATGTGATATGATAATGCGACATGGGACGGCAGAGCCGTTCCTTTTCATTGTAGCATAGTCTGTCGAAAAAATACAGTGTGAATTAGAAAGGGGGCAGATGCCTGTGGGAGAAATGCTTTTGGGACTGGACGGCGGTATTCTGCTGTGGATCCAGGCGTATCTTCGGCAGGAATGGCTGGACCCCGTGGTGAAGGCTTTTACACACCTGGGGGATGGGGGACTGCTTTGGATCCTGCTGTGCCTGGCGTTGCTTCTGTATCCCAGGACCCGCCGGGTGGGGGCGGCTGTGGCGATGGCTCTGGTCCTGAGCCTTATTTGCACCAACATGATCTTGAAACCTCTGGTCCAGCGGACCCGGCCTTGGCTGGTGGTGGAGGGGCTGACAGCATTGGTGGCTGAGCATGATATGAATTCCTTTCCCTCGGGACACACCAGCGCGGCCCTGGCCGCCGCCGTGGCCTGCTGGGGGACCTTATCTAAAAAGAAGGCCCGGAGTGCCATTCTGACCCTGGCGGTCATCATGGGCTTGTCCCGGCTTTATGTAGGGGTCCACTATCCCAGCGATGTGCTGGCGGGAGCTTTGGTAGGCATTTTCTGCGGCTTCATGAGCTGCCGGATCCTGAGCTGGGTGGAGAAACGAAAGGAAAGCCGTCTCAGCGTTTGACAATATCTGCCTTTTTTCACCCAGGCATTGAACCCGGGAGGAAAATTTGCTATAATACCTCATCTTTCCCTATTCGCATATACACAAAAGGAGAACCTTATGAGACATACTGCTTCTCTGCCTCGCCGGGGGCTTGTCCTGACGCTGGCAGTTTTTCTGGCCCTTCCCATGACTGCCCGGGCTGACGCCGGGGCGAGTGTGATCCGTACTGAGACCGAGCTGGTGGAGGGACTGACCTACCGAAATACCGTGACCGTCAACGGCGGAAACCGGGTGGAGAGCTTTGCCCTGGAGCTGGGGCCGGAAAGCGCCGCACGGGCCATTCTGCTCCAGGGGGATGAGACCATCTATGGCGGTGGGACCATCACCACGGCGGTGGCCAACGCGCAGGCTATGGGTTACCATGTGCTGGGGGCCATCAACACCGATTTTTTCAGTATGTCTACCGGGGTGCCCAGCGGTATCGTCATTGAGGACGGGGTATACAAGTCCAGCTCCTATCAGGAGAAGGCACTGGCCATTCTGGAGGGCGGCACGGCAATTGTGATGGATCCTCGGGTATCCCTTTCGCTTTACGACCAGGCATCCGGGCTTTCGGTGGAAGTAAATCACCTGAATAAGGCCCGGAACAACATTGGCGGACTATACCTGCTCAACAACGATTTTTCCGGGGTGTCCACCCGGAGCGACGGGCCGGGATGGTATGTGCGGATGAAGGTGCTGGATCCCGCCCAGAACGCGACGGAGCCGCCTGCTCCCGAGGAAACGCCGGAGGAGAGCCCAGGGGAGGGCCTGGAGGCTACAGAGAGTTCGGCCCCCGAGGCGACGGCGGAGGTGGTGGAAGGCGTCGAAGCGGAAGGTGACGGGGAGAGCACTGGGGAAACACGGCCCCTGGAGACTACTCCTGTGGAGCCTCCTGAGGGCGAGCCGTCAACGGAGCCTGACCCGGAGGAGGAAAGCCTGCCGCGGGAGGGGGAGAAAACCACGAGGTTGACGGTAAATTCCTCCCTGACACTGGTGGTGACTGAGGCGGTGCGGTCCGACGTTTCCCTGCCGATCGGCCCGGGGGAATTTATTCTGACGGCGGCGGACCTGTCATACCGGGAGGACGCCTTTCAGCTGTTCCAGCCGGGGAATTTTGTGACCCTTACCACCCAATGCGCCGACCCGGACCTCTCCCAGGCACGGTGGGCCTGCGGCGTGGGGGACCTGATGGTGAGCGACGGGGTAGTTACCGATACCTCAGACTGGACCTATACAAAGGATGGCCGGCAGCCCCGGTCGGCCCTGGGCATTAAGCCGGACGGCTCTATTCTGGTCTATGCGGTGGATGGCCGCCGGGCGGGCTATTCCGCCGGGTTGACCCAGGTGGACCTGGCCCAGGAGCTGGCCAAGCAGGGATGCCGGTGGGTCGTGAATCTGGACGGCGGAGGCTCCACCGCCTTGTCGGCGTGGATCCCGGGGCAGACGGGGCCCAAGACGGTGAGTCTGCCCTCGGATGGGCAGGAGCGGCGGTGCGCCACGTATCTGCTTTTTGTGACCGAGGACACGGGGGACGGTACAGCCGACCGATTGGTGTTCCCGGAGGAGGGGCAGGTGGTATTGGCCGGATCCTCCCTTGCGTTGCCGGGAGCGGTGGCGGTGGACAAGGGACTGGGCCTGGTGCCTGTAGATATGAGCGGACTTACCGTTACCTCTGAGGCCGGATTGGGAACGATCGAAAATGGGACTTACACCGCTGGGAGTATTGGGGGGACGGATACCCTGCGCCTTCAGGTGGGAGAGCTGACCGGCACGGCACAGGTCCACGTGGTGACCGCCCTGACTCAGATGACGCTCTCAGCTGCCGGAGGTGGCCAGCTAAGCGCGCTGAGCTTGAAGCCCGGGGAGCAGGTGGCCCTGTCGGTGACCGGGAGCTATTGGGGCCGCACAGCGCTGCGGGATCTGGGGCCGGTACGCTGGACCGTCCAGGGGAATGTGGGTGGCGTGGATGAGAAGGGCACATTCACCGCGTCGAAATTGCCCGGCAGCGGCTTTTTGACCTGCGAGGCTGGAGGACAGAGCAAGACTATTCCAGTGACCGTCAACGACCGTCATGTGGATGTGGGCCCGGAGCACTGGGCTTACGACGCGGTGGAATATTGCTACGAGAAGGGGATCGTCAATGGAGTGAGCCCTACGGAGTTTGGCCGGGACCTGTCCATCATCCGGGGCGACTTTATGCAAATGCTCTATAACGCCATGGGCCGCCCGGCGCTCACGGAAGCGGCGGCCGGGTTCCCATTTGGTGACGTAGTTGAGACCGATTATTACCATGACGCTATCGTCTGGGCCTGGAGTTTGGGGCTTACCAATGGAGTGGACGAGCTGAATTTTGCGCCCCGGGCTACCATCAGCCGGGAACAGGCGTTTACCATCCTGTATCGGTTCCTGCCCCAGTTGGGGAAGGAGTGTCCGCCGGGAACTCCTGAGGTGCTGGAGCCCTTCGCGGATCGGGAGCTGATCGCGGAGTATGCCCGGGAGGCAGCGGCTACCTTGGTGACCCAGGGCTTGGTCAACGGCAAAGGTGGGGGGATGGCCCCCAGGGATACCCTGACCCGTGCCGAGATGGCGGTGCTGATCCAGCGGTTCCTGGAATTCACGCCCACGCCGGGAGAGACCACGGATCCCTCTGAGACGGAAGGGCCCGCTGAGAGTTCTGAGCCTACCGGGCCTGTGATGCCGGAGGAAAGCCTGGAACCTTCCGAGTCTGGGCTTCCGGCAGGATCGCCCGAGCCTACAGACCCCGATTTGCCAGAGGAGAGCCCTGGACCCGCGGAGCCTTCGGAGCCCTCCGAGACACCGGGGGAAGGGCTCGAAGAGCCTGTGGCACCCGGTGAGAACGGAAGGATGGGTACGGTGTTTGACGCGGACAAAGGGTTGAACGTACGTGCCGGTCCCAGCACGGGTTATCCCAAGGTGGGAAGCCTCCGCAACGGAGACCGGGTGGAGATTCTGGAGCTGATGGAGGGCTGGTGCAGGATCCGTTTGGCGGAAGATCCCTCCCGAAGCATTGAGGGCTATGTTTCCCGGGATTACATCAAGCTGGACGGGGACGAGTAAGAAAAAGGGCTGCCGCGGGATAAAACCGCGGCGGCCCTTTATGTACCCCCCGAAGGGGTGGCGTCACTTGCAGCCGCAGGTGGTGCCGTGATCCCCCAGCTGGAAGGAGGCGCACTCGGTGGATTCGCACTTGCTCACGTCCTTGCAGGTGCAGCCCACCGAGATCTCCTGCAGGGTGCACTGGCCGGTGGAAGCGTGATAGGCGCAGGAGTTTACCGAACACTTGATGCTGGGATTCCCGTTGGTGTTGCGATTCATATATGATTCCTCCTCGTTGATGTTCCTTGGGTACAGGGGTAGTATGCCCAGTGGGCGGTGGAACATGCAGGCTATTTTTCTGTCCAGCCGCATAGTATGGGCAGGAGGTGAGACAATGAATCTGAGAAACAACAGGATCACCGTAGGAGAGCTGATGGACTATCCGCCGGCCAAGGCGGTCTTTCAAAAGCGGTTTCCCATGGTGATGCGCCATCCTATGCTGGGGGCCGCCCGCAGTATTACATTGGAGCAGGTCATCGCGTTGGCGGGGGAGTACGTGCCCCAGAAGAAGATCCAGGAGACGCTCAGCGAGCTTCAAAAGGTCTGAGGCTACGGTACCAGCGAAGTCCCTTGGTCCCGCGGACCCGGAGGATCAGGAGGGAGATCATGGCGTCTCCCAGATAGAAAAGGGCTGCCAGGAGGGTCAGCCCGGTGGGGATGGAGGAGACCCAGCCGGCCAGCGCGGGCTGGACCAGGTAGCACAGAGGAAGAGCCAGAAGTCCCCAGAACAGGCTGAACCAGAGGCAGACCCGTCCCTGGAAATTCAAGGGTAGACCGTGATAGTTCCAGAATTGGACACCCAGAGCCTTTTCGTAGAAAAAAGCCAGGGACCACTCAGCAAGTGTGGCCATGAAAGCACCTCCCAGGTAAAGCAAGGGAGGACTGGCTTTGACCCAACCAGGCAGAAGAAGGATCCCGATAGCACCCAGTCCATATACCGGGCACACAGGCAGGATCAGATGGCATTTGCGGTCAGGCTTGGAGCTGTGGATCAACCGGGCGAAAATGATCTCCAGAAGGAATCCCAGAAAACTGTAGATCAAAAAATACCAAAAAAACGCCTCCATCATGTTTCCTCCCCTTTATTTTGGCTTTAGCATATCCCGGGGCAGGGAAACCATGCGGGGGAGTATTTGTCAATCTGCCTCTTGTCTCCTGACGAAAAAAGGATTATAATGGTCGTGTTGTTATGGGCCTTCCGGAAAAGGCAAAGCTATAGGCTTGCGAATCCCGGGACCCGGAGGTAACGACATGGTAAAAGCGATCGTAGGCGCAAACTGGGGCGACGAGGGCAAGGGTAAGATCACGGACCTGTTGGCGGAGAAGTCCGATGTGGTCATCCGTTTTCAAGGCGGAGCCAACGCGGGCCATACCATCATCTGTGATTATGGCCGCTTTGCACTTCATCAGTTGCCCTCGGGGGTGTTTTATCCCCACACCACCAATATCATTGGCCCCGGTGTGGCTCTGGACGTGGATAAGCTGCTCTCCGAGCTGAAGCAGCTTCAGGAGGGGGGCGTGCCTATGCCTCACATGCTGGTGGACCAGCGTACTCAGGTACTCATGCCCTACCATGTGCTCCAGGACACCTATGAGGAGGAACGGCTGGCGGGTCACGCTTTTGGCTCCACCAAGTCGGGAATCGCGCCCTTCTACTCTGACAAGTACGCCAAAAACGGGATCCAGATCGCCGATCTCTTTGAGGAAAAACGGCTTATGGAGCGGTTGGAGCAGGTCTGTGAGCTGAAAAATGTGCTCTGGGTCCATCTCTACCACAAGGACCCGCTGGAACCCAAGGCTTTGTTTGACTGGCTTATGGAGCGCCGGGAGGCAATCAAGCCCTATCTGGGCGACGCCTTAGCTTTTGTCCACCAGGCGCTGAAAGAGGGGAAGACCCTTCTGCTGGAGGGCCAGCTGGGCTCCATGAAGGACCCCAGCTTGGGCATTTGCCCCTACACTACCTCCTCCCATACGCTTGCCGGTTTCGGCTCGGTGGGAGGCGGCGTACCGCCTGCCACCATACAGGACGTGATCTGTGTGACCAAGGCATACTCCTCCTGCGTGGGAGCTCAGACCGAGCCTTTTGTCAGCGAATTGCTGGGAGATGAAGGAGACGAGCTGCGGCGCCGGGGCGGTGACAAGGGCGAGTTTGGAGCTACCACGGGCCGCCCACGCCGGGTGGGCTGGTATGACGCGGTGGCCAGCCGGTATGGCTGTATGGTCCAGGGGGCTACCGAGGCGGCCCTTACCGCGATCGACTGTCTGGGCTATCTGGACGAGATAAAGGTTTGTGTGGGCTACAAGATCGGCGGGCAGGTGACGCGGGAATTTCCTGTTCCTGCCCAGCTATCCAAGGCCGAGGCGGTCTATGAGACCCTGCCCGGCTGGAAATGCGATATCCGGGGGATCACCGACTTTGACAAGCTGCCCGAGGCGGCCCGGAACTACGTGCGCTTTCTGGAGAAGGAGATCGAGGTGCCCATAAAAATCGTCTCTACTGGCCCGAAGCGTCACGAGATCATTGATCTTCATTAAGAAAAAGGAGCGTCCTGCCTGGACGCTCCTTTTTTGTGGCCATCTCAAGTTTTTTGAGACTGGTCTTTACATTTTGCTGATTTTTGCTATAATAGATTCGGCTGTTTTGAAATTTCCTTAAAGGAGTGTTCTTTTATGAGCCGTACGGTCGGCACAGTCTCCCGGGGGATCCGGGCTCCCATTATTCGCGAGGGAGACGACCTTACCCAGATCGTGACCCAATCCGTTTTAGAGGCCGCCCGGGAAGATGGCTTTGCCATCCGGGACCGGGATGTGGTTGCCATGACCGAGGCTATTGTGGCCCGGGCCCAGGGTAACTATGCCACTGTAGATCAGATCGCCGCCGATGTGAAGGCCAAGCTGGGCGGCGGCACCGTGGGCGTTATTTTCCCGATCCTTTCCCGAAACCGCTTTGCTGTCTGCCTGCGGGGGATCGCGAAGGGCTGTAAAAAGGTGGTCCTCCAGTTGTCCTATCCCTCTGACGAGGTGGGCAATCATCTTATTTCTATGGATGCTCTGGATGAAAATGGAGTGGACCCCTATCGGGATGTACTCACGCTTGAAAAGTACCGGGCGCTCTTCGGCTATGAGAAGCATCCCTTTACCGGGGTGGACTATGTGGAGTACTACGAGAGCCTGATCAAGGACTGTGGGGCCGAGGTGGAGATCATCTTTGCCAACGACCCCCGGGCGGTGCTGGAATACACCAAGGATGTGCTGACCTGCGACATCCATACCCGTGCCCGCTCCAAGCGGCTGCTGAAAGCTGCCGGCGGTGAGCGGGTGCTGGGGCTGGACGACATCATGACCGCCGGCGTGAATGGCAGCGGCTACAATGCTGTATATGGCCTTCTGGGCTCCAATAAGGCCACCGAGGACAAGGTAAAGCTCTTCCCCCGGGATCCTCAGCCCTTGGTGGATGCCATCCAGAAAAAGATTCTGGAGGAGACCGGCAAGCACGTGGAGGTCATGGTCTACGGCGACGGGGCCTTCAAGGACCCGGTGGGAAAGATCTGGGAACTGGCCGATCCGGTGGTCTCCCCCGCCTACACCCCCGGCCTGGAGGGAACGCCCAACGAGCTGAAGCTCAAGTACCTGGCGGACAATGACTTTGGACATCTTTCGGGGGCCGAGCTGCGGGATGCCATTTCGGGAGCCATCCGCAAGAAGGATGCCGATTTGAAGGGCCAGATGGCCTCCGAGGGCACCACGCCCCGGCGGCTCACCGACCTCATCGGCTCCCTGTGCGACCTGACCTCAGGCTCTGGCGACAAGGGCACCCCCATCGTTTACATCCAGGGCTATTTCGATAACTACACCACCGAGTGAGTATGAAAACGGAGCCGGCCCAAGGCGGACCGGCTCCGTTTTCTTAGCCCTTCGTCAGATAGTCAAAAGCCATATACATGAGGGTAATACCTCCGGCTGCCAAAAGGGCGATGAGGGCGGCACTTATGGCCGCTATAAACGCCTGGTAGGGCCGCTTGCCCTTCTCCACGGCCTTGTCCAGCTCGTCCAGCCGCCTGCCCTCGCAGAAGGCCACGATCTCTTTGTAGGTGTGGACGTCGTTGTCCTTTTTGAGCTTTTCCACCCGGAGGGCCACGGCCATGCTGATAACAAACAAGGGGGCCATCACCAGAAGGAATCCCACTGTGTCTGTGTCAAGTATCTTCAACAGGGGCACCGGGAGGATCACCAGGGCCAGAAACAGTATGGCTAGCAGGTTGCCCCAGCGGTTCATCTTTTTGATTTCCAGCTTGTTGATCTCATCTTTCATTGTCTCAATGTCTCCTTTGATAAGTTCGTCAAGGGAGAGACCGAAAAGGTCGCTGAGCCGGAGCAGGCTCTGGAGGTCGGGGTAGGTCTTGCCGTTTTCCCAGTTGGAAACGCTCTGCCGGGTGACAAAGATCTTCTCCGCCAGCTCCTCTTGGGAAAGTCCCAATTCATCCCGGTGCTTTTTGATCTGTCCGCTCAGTTTCATCTTATCTGCCTCCCTTGCTCGGGTCGCTTGCGCAAAGCGCAAACGACCGGGAACAGTCGTTCCCGCGAAGCGGGAATGACGTTCCCTTTCGGCCCGTCCCTTGCTCTCTCATACTATCACCGAAGCTTTTTCCTGTCTATCAAATGTATTTTACATCGGCCCCAAAGCCCCTGTCAAAGGGATTTTGAGGGCATGAGAAACGAGGTCTTTCCATGAAACAAGTTCGGCCCTATCCCATTCTTACCATCACCAAAAAGGGCCGAAGGGCCATTGAGGAGGGCCACCCCTGGGTCTATGCCGGGGAGGTTTTGTCCTGCTCGGCGGAGGCCCCAAACGGCGCTGTGGTGGATGTGCTGGACGAGAAGGGAGCCTGGTTGGGGGCAGGTCTCCTCAGTCTCAACTCTCTCATTCGGATACGGCTCCTTTCCCGAAATCCAAATGACACCTTTGACCAGGCCTTCTGGCTGCGCCGCTTCCAATACGCCTGGTCTTACCGAAAGACTGTGTTAGAGCCGGAGGACCTTGCCGCCTGCCGGGTGGTTTTTGGGGAATCGGACGGCTTGCCTGGCCTTACCGTGGACCGTTTCAATGACCTGCTGGTGGTCCAGACCCTGTCTTACGGTATGGAGCAACGAAAGAATATGCTCTTTCCTCTGCTGGTACAGGTCCTTCGGGAGGACGGCCAAGACATTCGGGGTGTCTATGAGCGCAATGACGAGGCTCTTCGGGACAAGGAGGGCTTGGAGCAGGGGAAAGGGTTCTACCCTCTGCCCGGGGAACCCGTCCCCCAAAGCCCTCTGACCCAGATCACGGAAAACGGGGTCAAATACGCTGTGGACGTGGAGAATGGCCAGAAAACCGGCTTTTTCCTGGATCAAAAATACAACCGCAGGGCGGTGGCGCGGCTGGCAGAGGGAAAACGGGTGCTGGACTGCTTTACCCACACCGGCTCCTTCGCCCTCAACGCCGCCTATGGCGGGGCAGAGCGGGTCACCGCTGTAGATGTGTCCCAGACAGCGGTTGATATGGCCCGGCAAAACGCCGCTCTGAACAGCTTAGAGGGAAAAATGGATTTTCTCTGCGCCGATGTGTTCGACCTGCTGCCCCGGCTTCTGGAGGAGAAGCGCCGGGATTGGGATTTTATTATTCTGGACCCGCCTGCTTTCACCAAGTCCCGCCGTACCGCCGACCAGGCGGCACGGGGCTACAAGGAGATCAACTACCGGGCCATGAAACTCCTTCCACGGGGAGGATATCTGGCCACCTGCTCCTGCTCCCACTTTATGGAGGCCCATCGGTTTGAGGGGGTCATTGCCGCGGCCGCGCGGGATGCTGGGGTCCAGCTCAAGCAAATCGAGGCCCGTCAGCAGGCCCCTGATCACCCTATTCTTTTGGGGGTCCCAGAGACCGACTATCTGAAATTCTATCTCTATCAGGTGATATGACAAAGGCCCCCTACCTTGGTTCAACCCAAAATAAAAGCACCCCACGCGGGGTGCTTTTATTTTGGTGACCCGGCGGGGGCTCGAACCCCGGACAACCGGCTTAAAAGGCAGGTG
>CAJUEU010000009.1 GCA_910585735.1 uncultured Oscillospiraceae bacterium
GGCAGATCTTGGTGGCCAGGGTCATGGCCTCCATCTGGTCGTGGGTGACGTAGACAAAGGTGGAGCCGGTCTCCAGGTGAAGCCGCTGAAGCTCGGAGCGCATCTCCAGGCGCAGCTTGGCGTCCAGGTTGGAGAGGGGTTCGTCCATGAAGAGGACACTGGGCTCGGGAGCCAGGGTCCGGGCGATGGCCACCCGCTGCTGTTGGCCGCCTGAGAGCTCGGCGGGGTAGCGGTCCATGAACATGCCGATCTTCACGATCCGGGCGACCCGGCGCACCGAGAGGTCGATCTCCTCTTTTGTCAGCTTTCGGACGCTTTTTACCGGCTGGCCGTTTTTCAGGCAGGTGTAGTCGGGGGCAAAGGTCATGCCCTCGCTCTGGCACTTCTGCTCCGCGGCGGCCAGGGCTTTCTCCAGCTCAGAGAGCTTGGCCTTGGCCACGGTGGCGGGCTCCATGGACTCGTGGAGCTTATAGCCCATGAGCTCCTTGGCGGTGTAGATGGAGATCTCGTAACGGTCAATAAGCTTAATGAGGGCTTTGTTCTCGTCAAGCTTGCCCTTCTTGTCCACACACTCCTGCACGGTCTTTACCACGTCGTCGGGACGCTGGAGGGCACGGATCAGGGCGGCGGTCTTCCGGGCCTCAAAGTCGATCTGGGGCAGTTCCTCCTTCACATTGGAAAGGCCGAAGGAGATGTTTTGATAGACCGTCATGTTGGGCCACAGGGCGTAGTTTTGGAAGAGGAAGCCCACCTTCCGCTTGTTGGGGGGCACGTTGATGCCGGCCTCCGAGTCGTAGACCACCCGGTCCCCGATGGTGATCCTGCCCGAGGTGGGGGTCTCCAATCCGGCGATCATGCGCAGGGTGGTGGTCTTGCCGCAGCCCGAGGGGCCCAGAAGGGTCACAAAGGCGTTGTCCTCAATGACCAGGTTCAGATCGTCTACTCCATAAAATTTATCCCAGCGCTTGGTCACGTGGGTCAGTTCGATTTTCGGCATAGTATTAACCTCCTATCCCTTCGTCCAGGCTGGCGCCTGTCAGCTTGTTGACCAGGGTGTTGAAAACCAGAATGGTGATGATGAGGATCAGGTTGATGCCGCTGGAGAAGGCGTAGAGGCCCATCTCATCAAAGTAATCCAGGGTAGTGGAAAGGATGAAGCCCTGGGTGCACAGCAGCAGGAAGAGGGAGAGCTCCCGCAGGCAGGTCATGAAGGGGAGCATAAAGCCCGAGATGATGGAAGACTTTTGGATGGGAATGATGATCCGGGTCATCCGTTTGATCCAGGGCACATTCTGGATGATGGCCGCCTCCTCGATCTCTCCTGAAAGCTGGAGCATGGAGTTCAGGGCGGTCCGGCTGGCAAAGGGAATGTACTTGATGGTGCCCACGATGATAAGGGCGGTGTAGGTGTTGAACAGGTTGATGCTCCCCTGGGAAAAGAGGATAAAGAAGGCTGCGCCCACGGCGATGGAGGGCATCAGATAGGGAAGGAAGGCCATGTTGTAAACGTAGTTGGCCCACCGTCCTCGTCGGTTTTTGCTTACGGCGTAGCCGATGAGAGTGCCGATGGTGCCCGCCAGCAGGGCGCAGGCGATACTGACCAGCATAGTGCCCTTAAAGGCCTTCCATATCGTCTCGTTGTGGAGAATACCCTTCTGGCCGTACATGCCGTTCTCGCTGACATTCTCGTCTGTGACCCACCATTTGGTGGTCAGGTTGTCGGGATTGCCCGTGTAGAGGAAGGAGTAGTCCCCGGGGTTGGGCAGGAAGGTCTCAAAGGTAAAGGAAACGATGGGGAAAATGGAGGTGAAAAAGGTCACCACCACCAGGGCCAGGGCTACGATGTATTTGCCCAGCTTGCCCAAATTTACCTTGGAGATCTGGCCAGACTTGCCGGTGACGGTGGTATAGCTTTTGCGGCTTTTCAGGCTCATTTGGTTCATCAGCATGATGACCACGCCGAAGATCATCATAATGATGGCCAAAATACTGGCCTCGCCGGTATATTTCGAATTCATGGAGACGTACTTGGTGGAGAGGGTGGTCAGGCCCAGATAGTGGGGCACCGGGTAGGAGCCCATGGCCGAGCCAAAGACCAGCAAAATGGTGGAGAGAATGGCGGGCTTTACCATGGGCAGAGTCACCCGGAAAGCGATCTTCCACCGGGGGGTATCCAGAATGGTGGCTGCCTCCTCCAGGTTGGCGTCCATGTTGCGGAAAATGCCGCCGATAAGGATATAGGCGAAGGGGGCGTAGTGGAGCCCCAGCACCATGAGACTGGGGAAAAGTCCCTTACACCACCACAAGGGCATGTTGATCCCGAAGAGGGAGGCCAGCAGGCCGTTGGAGGTGCCGGTGACGGCGTTGGAGTTGAAGAGGTTCTGCCACACTACAGCCAAAGTCCATTGGGGCATGATGTAGGGGAAAATAAAAATGGAGCTGATGTACTTCCGCCAGGCCATGTTGGTGCGGGTCACCAGGAAGGCGACGATGCCGCCAAAGAGGATGGCCACGATACAGGTGCCCACCGCCAGCAGCACGGTGTTCCATAGGGGGGTCCACAGGTTGGTCTTGGCCATGCGGCTGGTAAAAAGGTCGATGTAGTTTACCACGGTGTAGCCTGTTGCCTGCCCGGTAAGGTGCTGGTCGATGGTGCCCGGATGGATGGAGAAGGTGTCCTTTAAAATGGCCACGATGGGAGCGATGGTAGTGACGGTGACCACAATGCCGAAAAGGAGCAGGATCACATTGTAGGGCTGAGAAAAATAGGTTTTCAGCTTGTTGCGGAAAATGGCCCAGCGGTTGGGGCCTATGCGTTCATTCATAGTAACGCTCCTTCCTCAAGGCAATGCCCGGATCATTTTTGAAAGGCGCCCTTGGCCCGGCGAACCGTTCCAAGGGCGCCAATATTGCGGCTTATTCCAGTCAGGCCTTGAAAATCAGCGGGAGGGAGATTCCTCCCTTTGGATTTTAGCCGGCGCTGTACTTGGTCAGCATCTCGATCCAGGAGCCCACGGTAAAGGCCACGCTGGCGCAGTACTCGGGATCCTCCAGGACCAGCTTACCGTCGGTGGTCCACCACTGGTAGCCACGGTCATTCTTGCACTCGAACTCCACGGTGGTGCCGTCCTCGGACATGCCGCCCTTGGAGTGGCCGTACTTGGCCTCGGTGCCCTCGGCCACGGTGGGGTTGGCGGAGTAACCGCCCATGTCCTTGCCCCAAGCGGAGAAACCGTCCACGGTGCAGGTCATGTAGTAGATGAAGGCGCAGGCGGTCCAGGGCAGGGGAGAGTTGTCGGTGACGAACAGGTAGTGGCAGTAGCCGTAGCCGCCGATGCCCTGATAGCCCTCGTTATAAGCCGCTACGTTGATGTTGTTGACGCTGACGGAGCTGGACTCCTCCACGCTGCGGAGCTTGGAGTAAACCAGCAGACCAAACTGGTCTGTGGCGGATTTGTCAACCAAGGTGTTGCAGATGGGGCCGTCGTCGGTCTGGGCGTTGTAGGACTCCACCCACAGCTTGATCCAGGCCAGAGCATACTTGCCGTTCTCGCCCAGACCCAGGTCGGCGGCGTCGGAAGCCATGGCGTCGATGGTGGTCTTGAACTGGCTCTGCTTGTCGGCAGGAAGGGCCTCAAAGGCCTCCTTCAGCCAAGTGGCATAATCCTCGCGGGTGAGCATGTAAAGGAAGTTCTTGCCCACGATCTCGGAGTCGATGTCCATGAATAGGCCGTGCTCACCCTCGGCCACAAAGTCCCAGCAGTTGGTGTAGGTCTTGGAGCCCTGGTTGTTGTACATAAAGACCTTGTTCAGGGTCTGGAGGGGCAGGTAGCCGGTGACCGCATCGGCGGTGGTGCCGTTGGCCTCGGCCCAGGCCTTGGGGATAAAGGTGTCCAGAACGCCGGTCTGAACCATCTTGCTCTCGATCTGGTTGCCGTCCTGAATGAGGGTCATGGCGAAGGTGCCGGTGTCCTTCAGGCCGTCAGCGGTGAGCTGGTCGAAGATCTTGTTGTTCTTGGGCTGCTGCCACTCATACTCCAGAGTATAGCTGGAGTCGATGGCCTGGAGAGCCTCGATGAAGAGGGGGAGAGCCGACTTGCCGCGGCTGGAGTTGCCCACGCCGTAGAAGGTCTTGCCCTTGGACTCCTCAATGGCCTTCTGGGCCAGCTCTTCCCAGGTCATGCCCTCGGCCTCCTTGATGATCTGCTGCACGGCGGTCAGATTCTCAACGGGGGGATTCTCGGGCTTTTGGGTCTCTTGGTTGCCCACAGGGGAATTGTCGGGCGTTGGGGTGGGATCGGGATCCTTTTTGCCGCAGCCGGCAAAGATACCCACGATCATGGCAAGGGACAGGGTCAGTGCGAGTAAGCGCTTTTTCATATTTGTGTCCTCCTTTTTTATTTGTGGTGCAAATTTGACGGGCCTGGAGCATTTTGTGGAAACCGACAAAACAGAGAAGAGTTTCCACCACTGGTATAATCATATTCTATAAAAAACAGGAAAGAATATCCACTGGACAAAACTGCTGTTATTTGAGAAATATCCACTTTTTAAGCAGAATACACAGGAGAGGTGCGGGATATAAAGTCCTTATTGTGGAAAAGAACAACAAAGCCTTTGGAGAGGGAGACGAGCCAAAGCCGCCCGGGAACCCTTGCGTAAGAGGCGTGGGGGAAATTTTTCCTTGCAAAAGGCTTCGGAATGTATTATAATGTTACTTCAAGATGTTAAAGGGGAAAAGAAACGGAGCCGAAGCGGTTTTGACTGCGCCGGCGGCAAAGCGGAACGAAGTGATATCATTATATAAGGTAGATCGCTTTTTAAGGAGGGGATAATATGGTCAAGTTTAAGGAAATGAAGTATCAACGGCCCGACCCTGAGGCGCTGAAGGCCGCCCTGGCGGCTTTGGTGGAAAAGCTGAAGGGAGCGGAGAGCTATGCCGAGGCCAAGGCCGTCTTTCTGGAGAAAGAGGCTCAGGTGAAGCGCATCCAGACCCAGAGCACCCTGGCCAGCGTCCGCCATTCCATCGACACCCGGGATGAATTCTATGACGCCGAGAGCAAATTCTGGAACGCTACCTACCCTGAGCTTCAGGAGTACACCCAGGCCTGGACCGCCGCCATGCTGGACTCCCCCTTCCGCAAGGATTTTGAGGCGGAGTACGGGGACCTGATGTTCGTCAA
This sequence comes from uncultured Oscillospiraceae bacterium, assembly GCA_910585735.1. GTDB lineage: Bacteria > Bacillota > Clostridia > Oscillospirales > Oscillospiraceae > Vermiculatibacterium. Next base: position 5,184 of record CAJUEU010000009.1, read on the forward strand.
CGCCGAGATCGAGCTGAAAACCTTTGATCCCAAGATCATTCCCCAGCTCCAGAAGGAGAACGAGCTGACCCAGGAGTACGAGAAGCTGCTGGCCTCGGCGCAGATCCCCTTTGAGGGCAAGGTCTATACCCTGAGCCAGCTCACCCCCTTCAAGACCGGGGCGGACGACGCCAAGCGCCTGGCGGCCTGGAAGGCCGAGGGACAGTGGTACAAGGACAACCAACAGGAACTGGACCGGCTGTATGACGAGCTCACCCATCTTCGGGACGAGATGGGTAAGGCCCTGGGCTATGAGGGGTACACCACCCTGGGATATTACCGTATGGGCCGGAACTGTTATGACAAGAACGACGTGGAGAAGTTCCGCGCCGCCGTGCAAAAGTACCTGGTCCCCGTGGCCGACAAGATCTACCGCCAGCAGGCCCAGCGTCTGGGAGTGGCCTACCCCCTCTCCTTCGCCGATGCCGCCCTGGAGTTCAGGACCGGCAACCCCCGGCCTGTGGGGACCCCCGACGATATTCTGAAGGCCGGCCGGGACTTCTATGACGAGCTCTCTCCCGAGACCAGCGAATTTTTCCGCACCATGCTGGAGGGAGAGCTGCTGGATGTGCTTTCCACCGAAGGGAAACAGTCGGGCGGCTACTGTACCTCCATCCCCGACTATAACGTACCCTTCATCTTCGCCAACTTCAACGGCACCCAGGGGGATGTGGAGGTAGTGACCCACGAGGCGGGCCACGCCTTTGCCGCCTGGATGAACCGGGACCGGGTCCCTATGGAGTATGTTTGGCCCGGCATGGAGGCTTGTGAGGTCCACTCCATGTCCATGGAGTTCTTTGGGGAGAGCCATGCCGAAGGCTTCTTCGGCCCGGACGCCCGGAAGTTCCTCTATAGCCATCTGGCCGGGGCCATCACCTTTATCCCTTACGGCACCATGGTGGACCACTTCCAGCACGAGGTCTACGCCCATCCTGAGATGACCCCCAGGGAGCGCCACGACACCTGGAAGAGGCTGCTGGGAGTGTATATGCCCTGGCTCAAGCTGGATGGGGACATCCCCTTCTATTCGGATGGAGAGGGCTGGCAGCGGCAGCACCACATCTATTCCAGTCCCTTCTATTATATTGACTACTGCCTAGCGCAGACGGTCGCCCTCCAGTTCTGGGCCCTGATCCAGAAGGACAAGAAGGACGCCTGGGAGCGCTATATGGCCTACACCAAGCAGGGAGGCAGCCGTGTGTTCACCGAGCTTCTCAAGAACGCCGGGCTGGAGAGTCCCTTTGAGGAGGCTTGCCTCCGCGGGGTGTGCGCCGCGGCGGACAAGACCCTGAGCGGGTTCGACCTGGGCGGGATCGAATAACGGAAGGATAAGACTTTGACGGCCGGTCCGCGGGGCGGACTGGAGCTGTTTCAAGCGTAGCTTCCCACAATTTTTACCCCCCCGCTTGCAGAGTGAGAGGAAATTGACTTGCAACATTTTGTTGAAAAAATGCAAAATGTGCAACAGACAGAAACACCCGCCTGCAGGATGAAAACGGTTGAAAACCGAGGATTTTTGAGGAAAGTTGTGCAAAAGCCACAAAAGGGAAAAAGGATGACGGGGAAATTTTGAAAAATTGCAAGCCAATTTGTGCTTGATTGTTGCCCCGCCTTTGAGCTATAATATCTCATATATTTATTTCCTGCTTGCAAATGCAAGAGGGCGAAACTTGCGAATGCATTTGGCCCTGGGCGGAAAGCCCACCCCACTTTGTGAACAGAGAGGGAGACCTCTGGTTCAAAAATATATTAGGAGGAAGAAAACAATGAAAGGGAAGAAACTTGTTGCGATGCTTCTTGCTTCCGTTATGTGTGTTGGCCTTCTGGCCGGCTGCGGTCCCAAGGATGCTCCCAACGCCACACCGACCCCTGGTGGGGAGAACACTCAGCCCGTGGGAGCGAACTATGAAAAGGTGGAGTTCGACGATCAGAAGTACACATATCTGATGTCCGTGAGTATCCTGCCCGCCAACTGGAACCCGCACACCTACCAGACGGCTGACGATGCTGTGCCTCTGGACTACATGACGGATAGCCTGTTTACCGCCGTGTACAACGATGCGCTGAATCCTGTGGATGGAATGGATCCTTACATGGGCTACAAGCTCATCCCCGCCATGGCCGCCGATTACCCTGTGGACGTGACCGCCGAGGTGAAGGCTGCCCGTCCTGAGTTCAACATCCCCGAGGCGGCCACCTCCGGCTACGCCTGGAGCGTGAAGCTTCGTGACGACCTGAAGTGGGACGATGGCACCCCCATTACCGCCCAGGACTTCGTGGACTCCCTGGAGCGCGTGCTCCGCGGCGAGCTGTTGAACTACCGGGCCGCCGACTACTATGACGGCTCTTATGTGGTGGCGAACGCCGACAAGTACTCCCTGCAGGGCACCACCTCCTTCAAGGGCCTGGGCATGACGGTGGCCGCCTACCTTGAGCAGGGCGGCAAGGTGGAGGACCTCTACATTGATGCCTACACCTTCTGGAACTGCGATGAGAGCTACACCGATGCCGATGGCAACCCCCTGAGCCAGTATGTTTCTGTTCTGGACGAGACCGTTTATGGCGAAGCTGTGGATGACGCCTTCTCCGGCAAGGAGTTGTATGACGCCTACTTTGCTCCTGGCGCCGAGTACGAGAGCATGGCCGGCGATTACATGGGCACCATGGTTGAGTATGAGGCCGACTACCCCATGTCCAACGTGGGCCTCTACGTCAGTGGTGACAACGAGCTGACCTTTGTGTTCCGCAACGCTCTGGACGGATTCTACCTGATGACCTACGGTATGTCTACCACCTATCTGGTGAAGACCGATCTGTACGACTCCTGCCTCACCGAGCGTGAGGGTGTGTGGTCCTCCAACTACAACTCCAGCGTGGAGACCTCCGCTTCCTGTGGCCCTTACAAGCTCAGCGACTTCCAGCGCGACAAGTCCATGCACCTCGTGAAGAACGAGAACTGGTACGGCTGGGACAGCGGCATCTACACCTATGTGGATCCCTCTGACGGCAAGCAGTACGATATGTACCAGAGCACCGACATCGACATTCAGTATGTCCAGGAGGCCGCCACCAACAAGACCATGTTCCTGGCCGGCCAGCTTATGACCTACGGCCTGCAGGCTGAGGACTTCGACCAGTACCGCAGCTCCGAGTTCTGCTACGCCATTCCCGGCCAGTCTGTGTTCGGTCTGGTTATGAATGGCTACATGAAGGTGCTCCAGGAGCGTGAGGCTGCCTCCGACTTCGACAAGAACACCACCGACCTGGAGATGATGAGCGTGGAGGCCTTCAAGAAGGCTCTGGCTGTCTCCATTGACCGTGACGACATGTGCGCTTCCGTGTCTCCCGCCCGTAGCGCCGGCTTCGGCCTCATTGGCACCCGGTACGTTTACGATCCCGAGACCGGCGCCCTGTACCGTGATACCCCCCAGGCCAAGAAGGCCCTGTGCGATTTCTACTCCGTGGATCCCGCCAATTACGGCGGAGACCTGGATAAGGCTGTGGCCGCCATCACCGGCTTTGATCCCGAGGCTGCCGTCGGCTTCTTCCAGCAGGCCTTTGAGGAGGGCATTGAGAAGGGCTACATCACCGATAACGACGGCGACGGCATCTCCGACCAGACCGTCACCATCCAGTATGCCCTGTCCGCCGAGGCCAGCGCTTTCATGGAGAAGACCTTGGCTTACCTGAACGAGTCCATCGGCAAGGCTGCCACCGGCACTCCCTTTGAGGGCAAGATCAAGTTTATCTTCTCCGCGGTCCTGGGCAACAAGTGGTCTGAGGCCATCCAGAACGGCACCGCCGACTGCGTGCTGGCCGGCTGGTCCGGCGCCACCATGGATCCCTTCGGCTTCGCCGACACCTGGACCGCCGACCGGTCCTACTGGACCAACTGGTTCGATTCCAAGGCCGTCTCCATGACCATGACCATCAAGGGCGAGGAGCTGACCATGTCCCTGCGCGATTGGGCCGAGTGCCTCAACGGCAACATGAAGACGGTCAACGGCAAGGAGTACAACTTTGGCTACGGTCAGGTGGACGTGGAGACCCGTCTGGACATTCTGGCCGAGTGCGAGAAGACCGTGATGGGCGCTTACGTGACCCTGCCCATGCTGGCCGACGGCTCCATGGCTCTGCTGAGCCAGCAGGTCTACTACGTGGTGGAGGAGTTTAGTCCCATCATGATCCGTGGCGGCATCCAGTACCTGAAGTACAACTACAGCGATACTGAGTGGGCCGAGTACGTGGCTTCCCAGGGTGGTACCCTGCAGTACTGATCCTCACTGATCTGACTCCCCTGTAGCAAAACCCAGAGGCAGCAGGGGGGGCGAAATCCGCCCCCCCTACTGCTTTTATTCCTATGCTGGTTCTCGTATATGCCCCGCAGAAAAAACGCTGCGGGGCATATACGAGAACCAATGAAATGAAATGGAGGGATCTCTGAATGGTCAAATATACCCTGCAGAGAACTCTGTATATGATCATGGTGTTTTTCACCATCACCTTCATGTGCTTTGTTCTCATCCGAATGCTGCCCCTGCCGGTGCTTCCGCCCGAGGACGTTCACACCAAGATCGTCATGATGCGCCGGGAGGCCCTGGGCTATAACGAGCCTTATGTGGTGCAGTTCGGCATTTTCCTGAAGAATATTTTTACCAAATGGGACTGGGGTCTCAGCGAGATCCTGTATTACGGCCAGGATGTGTGGAGCATTTTCGTGCAGAAGCTGCCCGCCACTATGGTGGTGAACCTCTACTCCATCATCTGGACCATCCCGGTGGGTATCGCTTTGGGTATCTTTGCCGCCCTGAAGAAGAATACCTGGGTGGACTACACCATCTCCACCCTGACCATGGTGGTCATTTCGGTGCCCTCCTTCGTCTACGCTTTCCTGATCCAGTACCTATTCTGCTATAAGCTCCAATGGTTCCCGTTCCTGATGAAGGGCGGAACAGACTGGTTTAGCTGGCCTATGTTCATCTCCATGGTGCCGGCCATTCTCTCCCTCTCTTTCGGCACCATCGCGGGCTTTGCCCGGACCACCCGGGCTGAGCTCACCGAGGTACTGACCAGTGAGTTCATGCTTCTGGCCCGGACCAAGGGCCTGACCAAGACCCAGGCTACGGTACGCCACGCCCTGCGCAACTGCTTTGTGGTCATTGTGCCCGCCATTTTTGGCCAGTTTATCGGTATTCTGGGCGGTTCTCTCATTATTGAGGGCATCTTCGGTATCCCCGGTGTGGGCGGACTGACCCTGAAGGCCATTACGGGATTGGATTATAATATTTTTATCCTTTCCACCTGTTTCTACACCGCCATCGGACTGGCGGCCAGCCTTGTGGTCGATATCAGCTACGGCTTTATCGATCCGCGGATCAGAATGGGGTCGAAGAAATGATGAAGAATGATATGAGAAATGAACACATCCCTGCCGAGCAGTTTGCTTTTGTGCAGGAGAATGAGGTGCTCCACGATCAGGAGCTTCAGACCAAGGCAAGGGGATTCTTTGCCGACGCCATGATGCGGTTCAGCAAGAACAAATCCTCGGTGATCGCCGCCTGGATCCTGCTCTTTCTGATCCTCTTTGCCATCTTTTCGCCCATCATTTCCCGGTATGACGTGCGGGACACGGATAAGCTGTATGTCAACTTCCCCGCGTATGTGCCCGGGATCGCCCGGATGAACCTGGGCATTCTGGATGGCGCCAAGACCTTCGACTCCCAGAACGATGTGGCCATGCTGAAGTGGCGGGCCATTGGGGAGGAGACCGGCATGGATCCGGTGCTTCGGGTCCTGAACACCCATGAGACCGAGGTGAAGTACCGGGGTCAGATGGTCACCCGTACCACCTATGATATTGAGGTCAACTACTATTACGCCTTGGGTATGATCTACAAGACCTTCTCCTATGACGAGTACAAGGCCCTCCAGGCCTGGCAGAACGAGACCGGCATCCAGGTGATCTATCCCTATGTGGATCCCGCCGACATCAACGGGCAGACCGACACCCCCAACATCTGGTACCAGCTGGACAGCTCGGGAGCTCCCGCGCTGGATAAGAACGGGAACTTCATCCCGGCCTATTCTACCGACACTATGGGTGTTGGTGTGGAGTATGACTCCATTCGGATCCCGGGGGATGACGGAAGCTATGCCTATGCCACCGCCAAGGCTGGCGCCGTCCAGTGCCGTGTGCTGTACTACAATTACTATCAGTATATCAATGGCTTTGAGCCAAGCTATATCATGGGCACCAACGTGATGGGCCTGGACCTGTTCTGCGGCATCGGTGCCGGCGCCCGGTTCTCCCTGCTCTTCGCCATTCTGGTCTCTGCCATCAACCTGACCATCGGCGCCATTTACGGCGCCATCCAGGGCTACTACGGCGGCGCCGTGGACATGGTCCTGGATCGGATCTGCGACGTTCTCTCCGGTGTGCCCTTTGTGGTGGTCACCACCCTCTTCCAGCTCCACCTGGCGCAGAAGGTGGGTGCGATAGGAGCTTTTCTCTTTGCCTTCGTGTTAACGGGATGGATCAGTATGGCGGCCTTGACCCGGAAGCAGTTTTACCGCTTTAAGGGCCAGGAGTTCGTCATGGCGGCCCGGACCCTGGGCGCTTCAGATTCCCGGCTCATGTTCAAGCACATTTTCCCCAACGCCATCGGCACCATCATCACCTCCTGTGCCCTGGTCATTCCCGGCGTTATCAGCTCGGAGACCTCTATGACCTACCTGGGCATCGTGAACCTGCGGGCCTTTGCGGGTACCACCATCGGTACCCTGCTCAGCGACGGCCGGGCGGCGGTTACCTCGGCTCCCCACGCCATCCTGTGGCCCAGCATTTTCCTGGGGCTGCTGATGATCTCCTTCAACCTGTTTGGCAACGGCCTGCGGGACGCCTTTAACCCGACCACGAGAGGGGTGGATGACTGATGGAAAATAAACTGCATGTACAGGACCTGCGGGTCTCCTTCCACACCAGCAACGGAAAGGTCCAGGCGGTCCGGGGCATCAACTTCGACCTGGCCAAGGGCGAGACCCTGGCCATCGTGGGCGAGTCGGGCTCGGGCAAATCGGTGACAAGTAAGGCCATCCTGGGGATCCTGGCGGGTAACTCCATCGTGGAGTCCGGCGAGATCATCTATGACGGTCAGGACCTGTTGAAAATTTCCGAGGAGGACTTCCACAAGATCCGGGGCGACAAAATCGCCATGATCTTCCAGGACCCCATGTCCTCCCTGAACCCCATCGTCCGTATCGGCAATCAGCTTACCGAGGCTATGATCCTCAAGGGCAAGATCCGCCAGAAGGAGAGCCGGAATAACTTCAACGGGTATCTGAAGGTTCTCAACGCCAAAATGGTGGAGGCTTGCGGGGACAAGTCCCGGGAGGCCGAGCTCACCGAGAAGTGCAAGAAGTTCGACAAGTTTGAGATCGAGCACACCAAGCTGGAGGCCGCCTACAACATCGCCCACGAGGGGGCGGAGGAAGCCCTGGACGACATTGAGGTCATCGCCTTTGAGCTGGAGAAGAACGCTCCGGGCAAGGGGGCGGCCGACCGGCTCAAGGACATTGAGCGCTACGCCAAGAGCTCCCTGCACAAGTACGTGGTGGACCCAGAGGTCTACCGTGCCGAGGTGGAGGAGCTGGCCGGATCGCTTTCGGGCAAGTTCAAGGATAAGGACTACCAGGGCCTTCTGAAGAGCCTTTACCGGCTCAAGGAGATCCTGAGCACCGGCATGGGTAAGGGAGTGCCCAATTTCTTCCGCATGGGCTATTATGTCACCTTCAGCGGCCAAGAGCTGCCCGATATGCCCATCGATGAGCTCAACGAGTACCTTCTCAAATATCTGGACGAAAACTTTATGCTGGAGTTCCTCCGGGACGCGGAGCAGGCCCTGGCGTACTCCGCGGGGATCACCTACGGCAACATCAGGACGGCCATCGGAGAGCTGGAGAAGGCCCGGGCAGCCTTTGCCCGGGAAAAGCTGGACAAGAAGGAATGCCAGGCCACGGCCAAGCACCTGGGCGAGGTGGTCAAGAATACCATCGATCCCCTGGCCATCACCAAGGACAGCGTGGTCTACACCTTCCTCCCCGGCTTGAAAAGCGAGCTGGAAAGCTACTTCGGCGGCGTGACCGGGAACGTCAGGATCCTGCGGAAGTACGAAAAGGAAAAGCGTAAATATGACGCGCTGGTGGCCAAGGGCAAGAAGCCCGGCTGGGAGCTGGCCGACGCGGCCGTCACCGACCTGGAGCTGGTGAAGGCCAATATCTCCCACCTGATCGACCGGCTGAGCGCCCACTATGAGCAGATCCTTTCCACCTCGGAAAACCGGGACTACCGGGCCGAGACCATCGCCGTCATCGACTATCTGATGGCCAACGCCTCGGGCGTGGTGGCCAAGGTCACGCCCCAGATCGCCAAGCAGCGGGCCATCAAGCTCATGGAAGAGGTAGGCATCGCTGAGCCCCACAAGCGGTACCGCCAGTATCCCTTCGAGTTCTCCGGCGGCATGCGGCAGCGGATCGTCATCGCCATCGCCCTGGCCGCCAACCCGGACATTCTTATCTGCGACGAGCCTACCACCGCTCTGGACGTGACCATCCAGTCCCAGATCCTGGAGCTTATTAACAAGCTCCAGAAGGAGCGCCAGCTGTCGGTCATCTTCATCACCCACGACCTGGGCGTGGTGGCCAACATGGCGGACCGGGTGGCGGTGATGTACGCCGGCAAGATCGTGGAGTACGGCACGGCCGAGGACATTTTCTACCATGCCGCCCACCCCTATACCTGGGCGCTGATGAGTTCTATGCCCGATCTGGACACCAATGAGAAGCTCTCCGCCATCCCCGGCACGCCGCCCAACATGATCTATCCGCCCAAGGGAGACGCTTTTGCCCCCCGGAACAAGTACGCCATGAAGATCGACTTTGAGCGGCAGCCCCCCATGTTCCAGATCAGCGACACCCACTACGCGGCCACCTGGCTTCTGCACCCCGACGCCCCCAAGGTGGACCCGCCCAAGGCCGTTATGGACCGTATCGCCAGAATGAATGAGAGGAGGAAATCGAACGATGAGCAACCAGGAACCTCTGCTTAAGGTCGAGCACCTCTGCCAGTATTTTAAGGCTGGAAATTTTGTGACCAAGGCCGTAGACGATGTGAGCTTTGACATCAAGAAGGGCGAGGTCTTTGGCCTGGTGGGTGAGTCGGGCTGCGGCAAGACCACCACCGGCCGGTCCATCATCAAGCTTTATAACATTACCTCGGGCAATATCATTTTCAAGGGCCAGCGCATCGCCGCCGGCACCCAGGGCTACAAGGACGCCATCAAGGCGGCCCAGGAGGAGATGAAGACTGCCGACGCGGCCAGAAAAGCCGAGCTGGAGGCTTTTATCAAGAAGCAGAAGGAAGAGATCAAGTCCGCCCAGCATGACCAGAAGCACGCGGATAAGAAGCTGGTCACCCAGATCCAGATGATCTTCCAGGACCCCATTGCTTCGCTGGATCCCCGTATGACCGTCCGGGAGATCATCTCCGAGGGCCTGGTCATCCAGGGGGAGAAGGACAAGAAGGTCATTGACCAGAAGGTCTATGAGATGCTGGAGCTGGTGGGCCTGGTGCCCGAGCACGCCTCCCGCTACCCCCATGAGTTCTCCGGCGGCCAGCGTCAGCGGATCGGCGTGGCCCGGTCTATTATCATGAACCCGGAGATCATCATTGCCGACGAGCCGGTGTCCGCCCTGGACGTGTCGGTCCAGGCCCAGGTCATCAACCTGCTCAACGAGCTGAGGGAGCGCTTTGGCCTGACCCTTCTCTTCATCGCCCACGACCTCAGCGTGGTCAAGTATTTCTCCGACCGCATCGGTGTTATGTATTTCGGCAAGATGGTGGAGATGGCAGACTCGGACGAGCTCTTTGCCCATCCCCTGCACCCCTATACCAAGTCTCTGCTCTCGGCCATTCCCCTGCCCGACCCCATCTACGAGCGGCAGCGGAAACGGATCACCTACAATCCTCTGGCCGAACACGACTATACCGAGGATAAGCCCAGCTTCCGTGAGGTCCGTCCGGGCCACTTTGTCCAGTGCAACGAGGCGGAGTACCGGCGTATCATGGAGCAGCTGAACGGGAAATGAGTGAAAAAGTAAGAGACATTCTCCTCAACTTGGTAACGGGCGCGGTGATCGCGGGAGCTGTGTTTGCCTTGAACCTGAACCGGGGCTATCTGGTGCTGCGGTGCCTGTGCGACGGACTGTTTGTGGCGGCGGTGTTTCTGCTGGGCATTGGGTTTATCAAGCTGGCCCGGAACAAGGGGACCTTTGACACCGCCGGCTACGGCCTGCGCTATGTTTTTGACATGGCGATCCCCGCCCTTCGCCGGGAGGAGAAGGAGGACATCCACCAGTACCGGGAGCGCAAGGCCCGGGAGAGAAGCTCCTCCGCCGGGCTGCTGTTGGCGGGGGCGGTATACTTGGCCCTGTCTTTGGCGGCCTTGGCTCTTTATGAGCTTGCGGGCCACTGAGGGAAAAATTTCTTTCCAAAAGGGAAGACAGAAGGGAGCCGGCGGATAAGGTCGGCTCCCTTTTTATAAATTCTTCGGAACGTTGGTAGATACTCGTCTAAAGTAGACTGTAGGCCTGGAGGAGCGGACCCGGCGTTGCCGGCCCGCAGGGACCTGCAGAAGCAGGCATGACCTGCCGCAAAGTGTGTAGGGCATGAAAAGCAAAACGGCGGGACCCCAAAAGGGGCCCCGCCGTTTTGCTGTCTGCGGAAGCTATTTTGCCCAGCCCTGGCTTCTCCCCACGGCCTTGTGCCACTCGACCAGAAGTCGTTCCCGCTCCCCGCTTTCCATAGCGGGGGTGAAGGTGTTGTCGCATTTCCAGAGCTGCCGGATCTCCGTAAGGTCCTTCCACACCCCGGTGGCCAGGCCGGCCAGGTAGGCCGCCCCCAGGGCGGTGGTCTCCCGAATGGCGGGGCGGCGGAGCTCCCGGCCCATAATGTCGGCCTGGAACTGCATGAGGAAGCGGTCCCGGCTGGCCCCGCCGTCGGCTTTCAGGGCGGTGAGAGGCATCCCGGTGTCTGCCTCCATGGCGTGGACGAGGTCGCAGACCTGGTAGGCAATGGACTCCTGGGCCGCTCGGATGATATGCTCCCGCTTGGTGCCCCGGGTGAGGCCCACGATGGTCCCCCGGGCGTACATGTCCCAGTAAGGGGCCCCCAGGCCGGTAAAGGCGGGGACCAGGTAGACCCCGCCGTTGTCCGGGACCTTCTGGGCGTAGTATTCCGCGTCCCGGCTCTCATTGAAGAACCGCAGCTCGTCCCGCAGCCACTGAATGACGGCGCCGCCCACGAACACACTGCCCTCCAGGGCATATTGGACCTTGTCCCCCAGGCCCACGGCAATGGTGGTAACCAAACCATTTTGACTTTCCACTGGGGTCTCTCCTGTGTTCATCAGCAGGAAACAGCCGGTGCCGTAAGTGTTTTTCGCGTCTCCCGGTCGAAAGCAGGTCTGCCCAAAGAGGGCGGCCTGTTGGTCTCCGGCCATGCCGGCGATGGGCACTTTTACCCCCTGGATGTCGGCGCAGCCGTAAATTTCGCTGGAGGAGCGCACTTGGGGCAGCATGGCTTTGGGGATGTCCAGCTCCTCCAGCAGCCTTTCGTCCCAGCAAAGCTTGTGAATGTCAAAGAGCATGGTGCGGGAGGCGTTGGTCACGTCGGTGACGTGGGCGGCGCCCCCCGTCAGCTTCCACACCAGCCAGGAGTCCACCGTGCCGAAGAGGACCTCTCCCCGCTCCGCTTTCTCCCGGGCTCCCTCCACATGGTCCAGAAGCCACTTGACCTTGGTGGCGGAAAAGTAGGCGTCGGGAATGAGCCCGGTGGTTTTTTTGATGTGGTCTCCCAGTCCCCGCTCCACCAGGCTGTCCACCAATTCGGCGGTACGGCGGCACTGCCAGACGATGGCGTTGTGGATGGGCCGGCCGGTCTCCCGGTCCCAGAGGATGGTGGTCTCCCGCTGGTTGGTGATGCCGATGGCGGCAAGGTCGTGGGGGTCAATGCCCGACTGGGCAATGACCTCCATCATCACGGCGTACTGGGAGGACCAGATCTCCATAGCGTCGTGCTCCACCCAACCCTCATGGGGATAAAACTGGGTGAATTCCTTCTGACTGATCCCAATGATGTTTTGCGCCTGGTCAAAGAGGATCGCCCGTGAGCTGGTGGTGCCCTGGTCAAGGGCCAGAATGTACTTTTTTTCCATCGGTCAGCCCCCCTTATCCATGTTCCTTGCGGCCACCACGTTGACCCCGGTGCCGCAGACATTCTCTATGATGGTGTCTCCCACATGGACCGGGGCGGTGAGGGCGATCCCCTCCAATGCGGCCATGACCTCCATCATCTTTCCCTTGGGCACCGGCCGGTCGGTTTTTACCGGGCACCGGGGGTGCGTTCCGCCCTCACAGCGGACAGTAGAGGTCACCACCCGGGTGGGGTTGGTCAGTTCGGCTTTTCCATATTCCGCTCCCCTGAGGCAGCCGTTTCCCGTGACGGCGTAGTCCTTCTCCTCGTCCACCTTCAAATGGCACCCCTTGGGGCAGACAATGCAAATGAGTTCCTTCATGCTTCCACCTCCCGGACAGAAACCGTGATCTCTCCCTGTGCCTTGTCCAGCAGTACCCGGGGCAGCGTGACGCGTTCCATCTCCCCGGGGGCCAGGTGCTCCCGTTGGAACCGGGCAATGAGGGTCTCCCCCGAGATCACCAGGATCTCACTGTTTCTACACACCCGGTTCACCCGGAAAAACAGGTCACAGAAGCTTTCCACCTGTTCCGGACGGATTCGTTGAGGCACGGTGTAGGTGACTCCGTCCCCGTTTTTGACCTCCAAACAGCCTTCCTGCCCAGCCTCCCCCTCCAGCACATACCGGGCGGCGGCTTCCCCGGCGCGCTGGCTTTCGGCGGTGACAAAGTCCACCAGGTCGTGGACATGGCACACGTTGCCGCAGGCGAACACCCCGGGGATAGAGGTCTCCATGTTCTCATAGACCACCGCCCCGTTGGTCCGCCGGTCCATCCCGATCCCTGCCTGGCGGGTCAGCTCGTTTTCCGGGATCAGGCCCACCGAGAGAAGCAGGGTATCGCAGTCAAAGACCATCTCGGTGCCCGGAATGGGGGCGCGATTTTTATCCACTTTGGACACCACCACCTGCTCCACCCGGTCCCGACCCCGGATGTCTGTGACCGTGTGGGAGAGGTAGAGGGGAATATCAAAGTCCTGAAGACACTGGACAATGTTGCGGTTGAGGCCCCCCGAGTAAGGCATGACCTCCACGCAGGCCAGGACCTTGGCTCCCTCCAGGGTCATGCGCCGGGCCATAATGAGGCCGATGTCTCCGCTGCCCAGAATGACCACCCGTTTGCCCGGGAGCCAACCCTCCATGTTTACATACCGCTGGGCGGCCCCGGCGGTGAAAATCCCGGCGGGGCGGGTGCCTGGGATGGAGATGGCTCCCCTGGTCCGCTCCCGGCAGCCCATGGCCAGGACGATGGCCTTGGCCTCCTCCACCCGGTAGCCGGTGGCCTTGCCCACCATGTGGACCCTCTTATCTGGGGTGAGCTCCAGCACCATAGTGTCCAGCCGAACTTCCACCCCGGTCTCGCTCAGCAGCTTCACGAACCGCCCGGCGTACTCCGGGCCGGTGAGTTCCTCCTTGAAGTGGTGGAGCCCAAAGCCGTTGTGGATACACTGGTTGAGGATGCCTCCCAGCTCCTTATCCCGCTCCACGATCAGGATTTTCTTGAGTCCCTTCTCCCAGGCTGACTGGGCGGCGGCCAGCCCGGCGGGCCCGCCGCCAATTACAATGAGGTCATACATCCCTGTGCCCTCCCTTCGTCTCCACCTTGAGGAGCCAGGACCCGGACTGGTCCTGAGGGATCTCCCCGGGGGAGAGACCCAACTCCCGGGAGAGAAGCTCCACCACCCGGGGAGCGCAAAAGCCACCCTGGCACCGGCCCATACCGGCGTTCACCCGCCGCTTTACCCCGTCCACCGAACAGGGGGGAATGGGGCCGTGCAGGGCCGCTAAGATCTCCCCCTGGGTCACCGTTTCGCACCGGCAGATCACCCGGCCGTAAGAGGGCTCTTTCTCCACCAGAGCGGCTTTTTCCACGGGGGACAGCTCCTTGAATCGGATCCTTTTGCGTTCACAGATAAAATCTGTCTTTTCCTCCAGAGTTAGTCCGGCCTTGCCCAACAGCTCCACGGCATACTCCCCGATGGCCGGGGCGGCCGACAAGCCGGGAGAACAAATTCCGGCCAGGTCAATGAAGCCGGGAGCAGCCTCCCGAAGAATAAAATCTCCCCTGTCTGTGTTGGCCCGCACCCCCGAGAAATTGCGGATAGACTCCCGCAGATTCACCGAGGGCACCGACCGCCGGGCGGCGTCTCCCACGGAACGAAGGCCCTCCCCGGTGGTGGAGGTGTCGTTTCCTTTGACAGGGGTGGCGTTGGGGCCCACGATCAGGTTGCCGTGGACCGTGGGGGCTACCAGGACCCCCTTGCCCAATTTGCTGGGGGCCTGGAAGATCACCCGGCCTACCCGGGCTCCCTCGCTCTTGTCCAGCAGGTAATACTCCCCCCGGCTGGGGGTGATGGTGAAATCGTGAGGGGCCGCCATGTCGTGGATGGCGTCGGCCTCTACCCCGGCGGCGTTCACGACGAACCGGGCCTGAAGCTCCCCCCGGTCGGTATGCACCGTCCACCCACCTTGCCCTGTAGGGGAGGGGCTTGCCCCTCCCGCCCCCTCCGCTCCTGCCCCGCCGATCGGAGAGAGCCCGGTGACGGCGGTGTTCAAATGGAGCTCCGCCCCGTTGCGCACCGCCGTTTCCATGAGGGCCAGGCAAAATTCCCAGGGGGAGCAGATAGCCGCCGTAGGGGCGTGAAGGGCGCAGACCGTCTCAGAGGCCAGGTTGGGCTCCAGGCTTCGGGCCTCCTCCCCGGTGAGGAGCTGCAGCCCGGGAACGCCGTTTTCCACCCCCCGGCGGTAGAGCTCCTCCACCTTGGCCCGGTCCTCCTCGCTGAGGGCCAGCACAAAGGAACCGCAGCTGCGGTAAGGTACATCCAGCCTTTGGCACAGCCCCTTGGCCAGCTCCACCCCCCGGACGTTGAGGCGGGCCATAAGAGTCCCCGGCTTTGGGTCATAGCCGGCGTGGAGAATGGCCGAGTTGGCTTTGGTGGCTCCCATGGCCACGTCGTTTTCCCGCTCCAGAACGGCAATGTTCAGCTTGTATTTGGAAAGCTGGAAGGCGGCGGCCGCACCCGTAATGCCGCCGCCGATGATCAACACGTCATACATCGTAAGCTCCTCCCCGGGACCATTCTGTCCCACCAGCGGTGTTTTGCCATTCTATCATATCAAAACTCCGGGCAAAAAGCAATTAGAAAACCGGGCGCCTGGCAAAAAACTTGTTCAAATTCGACAAAAGAAATTGGGATTTCCCGGGAAAATTCCCCTCCTTCAAATTGACAAATGGCCTTCCCCGTGGGATAATAACGAAAGAGAAGTACAACCTCCCGGTATGACTTTTGGACTGGGGGGACACAAAAATCCACGAGAGAGCTCTGCTATTCCGAAGGAGGAATTGCCATGAAACGCCCCCTGAACCGTCTGACCGCCCTGGGCCTCAGCCTGCTGCTCACCCTTGCCCTTGCTCTGCCCGCCTTGCCCGTGCGGGCCGACGAGCCTCAGGCCGCCCTGACAGTTCTCTTTACCCATGACACCCACGACCACTTTTACCCTGACGCCGCCGACGTGGGCGGCTATGGCCGGCTCTATACCGCCCTGAAAAACGCCCGGGCGGAGTCGGCGCATCCCACTATCACGGTGGACGCGGGGGACTTTTCTATGGGCTCCCTCTTCCAGACGGTTTACTCCACTGACGCCCCTGAGCTTCGGGTCCTGGGGGCCATGGGCTATGATGTGGTCACCCTGGGCAACCATGAGTTTGATTACCGCCCTCAGGGGCTGGTGGACATGCTCACCGCCGCCAAGGAGAGCGGGGAAGCCCTGCCTCAGATCGTCCAGGCCAACTACCGCACCCCCAAGGACCCCGTTGCTCCCGGCATTCAGGCCTTGATGGAGGCTTTTGAAAACTACCCGGTCACCGATTACACCGTCATCCAGCGGGAGGGCATGAAGATCGCCGTGTTCGGCATCATGGGGGTGGATTCCGACGAGTGCGCCCCTATGTCCGGCATGGTTTTGGAGCCGGTGGCCGAGGCCGCCCGGCGGGTGGTGGCTGAGATCAAAGAGAAGGAAAACCCCACCTTCATCATCTGCCTTTCCCATACGGGCACTGAGGATGGCAAGGGGGAGGATTACGAGCTGGCCAAGGCGGTGGACGGCATCGACCTCATCATTTCAGGCCATACCCATTCCACCCTCACTGAGCCCATTGAGGTGAACAACACCCTCATCGTCTCCTGCGGACCCTACACCCAGAACCTGGGCTCCGTCACCATTACCTCGGAGGGAGGCTACACCGATTACACCCTTACCCCCCTGGATGCCGCTGTCCCCTATGACCCGGAGATCGACGCCCTGGCCCAGAGCTTTAAGGCCGAGGTGGACGAAAATTATCTCTCCCAGTTCGGCTTCGGCTATGATCAGGTCCTGGCCGTGGCCCATCAGGACTTTACCATTGCCCAGACCGGCGACCTGATCGGTGAGGCCTACATGGCCGCCGTGAAGGAGCTGGAGGGGGAGAACTACGACCCCATCGCCTTTGCTGTGACCCCGGACGGAGTCATCCGGGGCCGCATCCGCCAGGGGGAGGTCACCACCTCCCAGGCCTTTGACATCCTCTCCCTGGGCTCGGGGGCAGACGGAAGCCCGGGGTATCCCCTGGTGTCTGTCTACCTTACGGGACGGGATCTGAAAAACGCCTTTGAAGTGGACGCCTCGGTGTCCCTTATCATGTCGGCCGCCGAGCTCTTCGGGGCCGGGAGCCACTGGACTTACAACCCCAACCGAATGTTCCTGGACAAGGTGACCGATTGTAAGATCACCACCCCCGGGATCGCCGGAGCCATTGACGACAACAAGCTCTACCGGGTGGTGGCCGACCTCTATTCCGGCCAGATGCTCTCCACCGTGAAGGGCAAATCCATGGGCCTGCTCTCCATCACCCCCCGGGACGAGAACGGCAACGAGGTGACCAATTTTGAGACCCGTATCCTCCACGACGCCCAGGGCCGGGAGCTGAAAGCTTGGCAGGCCTTCGCCTCCTACCTTCAGGTGGCGGGGAACGACCTGGCCCCCGGTCCCGTGAGCAAGACGGTGGCGCCCAGCTGGAACCCCGTCAAGCTCCTGATTCCCATGGGGATGCCCACCCTGGTGGTCCTGCTGGCGGTGATCCTGCTCATTGCCCTTGTGGTGCTTATCGTTTATCTGATCCGTACCCGCAAGGCCCGGAGAGCCAGAAGAGCCGCCAAAAAGGAAGGGAAATAATGGTCCCAAAACCGTATGGCCGCAGGGAAGACAAGGCTGACCAAAGCAATAAAAGGGGGGACATACCAAAACGGTATGTCCCCCTTTTTGCGGGGCAAAGGGCGATAGGGTGTTCCCCCGGCGCGGTTCAAAGATTTTTGTCTGAAAGCATCAAGGCCTCATGCTTGCTGATGTTCCGCCGGGCGGCGGGCATGGAGGAGACCAGGAAGAGATAGAGTACCTCAATGATGGTGATGGCAGAGATGCGGGAGAGGGTGAATTCCTTGGTGGTGAGCAGGCTCTCCAGGTTGGTGGAGTAGAGGCAGAGGTCTGAGATGCGGGCCAGAGGAGAGCTGGGGTCGCCAGTGATGAGCACGATAGGCACCTTCCGCTCCCGGGCGGTTTTGGCGATGTCCAGCAGCCGCCGGGACCGGCCCGAGTGTGAGATCAGGAAGAGCAGGTCGTTGGGGGTCAACGTGAGGGCAAAGGCCGACTGGTGCTCCAGGATCTCGCTCATGACGCACCGCAGGCCCAGCTGCTTGAACTTGAAGGAGGCGTCCAGGGCCACCGGGATGGTGTTGCCCACCGCCGCCACCTCGATGATGGAGGCCTTCCGCAGCAGGTCCAACGCCCGCAGCAGGGAATCCTGGCTGAGGGAGTGGATGGTGGCGGTGATCTCGTTGAGCTTATTGTTCAGGATATTTTCCAGGGATTGGGGAATGTCCTCCAGGCTCACGTCGTTGGAGTGGGTGTCGATCCGATGGGTCTCCCGCACATCCCGGGCCAGGGAGAGCTGGAACACCCGGTAATTTTCATAGCCCAGCTTTTTGCAGAACCGGGAGACCGTCGCCTCCGAGCTGCCGCTTTCGGCGGCCAGCTGGGCCTGGGTCATGTTGGCCGCCTCCTGGGCATGAGCCAGAATGTAGTCCGCGATCCGCCGCTCAGCGGCAAAGAGGTTCAGGTCGGAGCAGAGCAGGCTGATGATATTGGTCTGGTGGCCCGGCATGGCGCTCCCTCCTTTTCCGGCCTGCAAGGGCCTTTTTTATTATTCTACCATAAAATACCCTTTTGTAAAGGCATACCAGGGATTTCGATCTGAGCCCCTTTGCTTTCATGAAAGAAAATAACTTTCATATATTTTATTATTGACAAAAGTAATCCATCACGTTATACTAAAACCACCAAAGCCGAAGGAGAGACGGCTTGCATATCAGTACAAAATAAACAAGGAGGAATTTGAGATGGCAAAACAGACGAACAACATCCCCATGATGGCCCAGCAGATCGTCAAAGAGATGGGCGGCCGGGGCAACGTGGCCCAACTGAGCCACTGCGCTACCCGCCTGCGGGTGAATGTGGCCGACCCCGGCAAGGTGAACGTGGATGAGCTGAAGAAAATCAACGGGGTCTACGGCGTGGAGCTGGCGGGAGACTATCTGCAGGTCATCGTGGGAGCTATCATTGAGGACCTGTACCTGGCTGTGGAAAAGCTCACCGGCGTCACCGGCGCGGGCAACATTGAAAAGCCCGATGGTCCCAAGCAGAAGAAGACCCTCGGCCAGACCTTCAGCAGTTTCCTGCTGATGATGGCCGGTATTATGAGCCCCGTGATCCCCGCCCTGATCGCCGCCGGCTTCCTCTCCACCGTGCTGACCATCATGAGCGTGTTCTTCCACGTGGATGCCGGTAACTCCACCTACCAGATCCTGAACAACCTGTCCCAGACTGTATTTTACTTCCTGCCTGTGCTGGTGGCTTACACCGCCGCGAAGAAGTTTGACACCGAACCTGTGCTGGCCATGGTGCTGGCCTGCTTCCTGCTCTATCCCGAGTGGACCGCCGCGGCGGCTGAGGGCGGCTTTACCAGCTACTTCGGCCTGCCTGTGCTCCGCACCACCTACAACGGCGCTGTGATCCAGATCATCCTTTCCGTGTGGGTCATGGCCATGCTGGACCGGCTGCTGAAGAAGGTCATCCCCGAGGTGGCCCGCCACTTCCTCAAGCCCTTCCTGCTCCTGCTCATCATGTCGGTGGTCACCCTTACCGTCACCGGCCCCCTGGGCGGCCTGTTCACCAATTACATCGCCGCCGGCGTCAACGCTATCCGTGGAGTTGCCCCCTGGGCCGTGGTCCCCGCCATCATTCTCTTTGCCTCCACGGTGGGCCTGGTGATGCCCGGCTTCCACCTGGCTCTGGTCCCCATTGCCATGGCCAGCCTCTCCTCGCTGGGCTATGATGACTTTATCAACATCTGGTTCTTCTGCTGCACCATCACCCCGGGCTTCATCGCCCTGGCCGTGGCGCTGAAAACCAAAAAGAATTCCCTGCGGCAGTTGGGCTTTACCGCTTCTCTGTCCGCCCTGCTGGGCGGTATCTCCGAGCCCACCACCTACGGCATCTGCTATAAGATGGTCAAGCCTTGGTATGCCTACTTTATCACAGCCTTCACCACCGGCATCCTCACAGGGATCCTGAATCTGAAGTGCTACGGCTTCGGCGGATACTCCCTGACCAACATCCTTCTGTACCTTGGCCCTGACAAGGATATGGCCAACTTCCGCAACGCTGTCATTCTGGTGGTCTATATGGCCGTTATGTCCTTCATCACGGTGAATGTGATCGGCTTTGACGACTCGGTCTACGATGAGGAGAACGCCGCGTAAGAAACTCTGACCCAGGAAAGGATGGTCCCCTTATGGAGCCAAGGAAATACGATCCCACTCTCCCCGGAAAGATCCGGGAGAAGCAGTTTACATCCACCCACAAAAATGGTATGATGGTGCTCAATAAGGCCATCCCCGACGCCGATGGCGGCAACGTGCTGGACCCCCGGCTCCGGGAGATCATCGCAATGAAGCGGAAGATGTTCTCCTCCCGGGCCAAGGCGGGCTGGACCCTCAGCGGTGAGCGGTACCGTCCTGACAAGGTGACCTACGACCTGACCACCGCCGACATTACGGTGGACGAACGGCTCATCCCTGTGGGGGACCACCTGATCGACATCTATATCTACCGGCCTGTGGATGCAAAGCCCGGCCGACCTGTGCTGGTCTATCTCCACGGCGGCGGCTTTACCGCCGGAGACATGCGGCTCTACGCCAATCAGATGAAGCTCATTGCCGAAAAGTCCGGCGCCGTGGTGGTTTTCCCCGAGTACCGCCTGGCCCCCGAGTGTCCCTTCCCCGGTCCCATTGAGGACTGCTGGGGAGCCGTTCAGTGGGTCCATGCCCACGCGGAGGAGATCGGGGCCCACCCGGAGAAGGTGGTCCTGGCCGGAGACAGCGCGGGCGGAAGCCTGTCGGCTGCCTGCGTCCTTCAGGACAGCGCCGGCATCGTGAAAAAGCTCATCGGCATCTATCCCGGCTGGGATACCCGGAACTACCACGACATTCCCGCCTCGGAGTACACCTGGAGCTATGAGGCGTACGACGTGTGCGAGGAGGACCGGGAGGGGGCCTATAGCCGCATTGATCGGATCAAGAGCGGCATGGAAAAGAGCGAGTCCAGCAGCAATCATCTCTATCTCCAGGGCAGGACCACCACGTCCGACCCGCTGGTAAGTCTGGCCTGCGCCGGGGATGAGCAGCTTCGGAAATTCCCCGAGACCCTGGTCATTACCGCCCAGTACGACTATCTGACCGTGGGGGCCGACCATGTGGCCAAGCGGCTCCACGACCTGGGGGTCCCGGTGCGGCTGGTCCGCTACCTGGGCACCGACCACGGCTTCCTGGATATGCTGGGCACCATCGTCCAGTCTGAGGAATTGTGCTGGACCCTGGCTGACGAGCTGGCTGGATTGAAATGAACCCCGCGCCTTGCGGCCCCTTTTGGGGCCGCAAGGTGAATTTTTCAAGGTGGAGATACTATGATCATCACAGTGACAATCAACCCGGCCATTGACAAGACCGCCGGGATCGAGACCATCCACCCCCGGGCCCTGAACCGGCTCACCCGGGTGGAGAAAGACGTGGGCGGCAAGGGAATCAACGTGTCCAAGGCCGTGGCCGCCCTGGGGGGCAGCTCCACCGCCTGCGGCTTTTTGGCCGGCTCCACTGGGCGGCTCATTGAGGAGCTGCTGCGGGAGAAGGGGATCACCCCCGACTTTATTTGGGTCTCCGGGGAGACCCGCACCAACCTGAAGCTGGTGGAGCCAGGGGGACATCTCACCGAGTTCAACGAGCAGGGCCCCACCGTGACGGAGAAGGAACTGGAGGCCCTCCGGGACAAGCTGGTGAGCTATGCCACGCCCGGGACCATCTTTGTGCTG
The DNA here is from genome assembly GCA_910585735.1 of uncultured Oscillospiraceae bacterium. GTDB lineage: Bacteria > Bacillota > Clostridia > Oscillospirales > Oscillospiraceae > Vermiculatibacterium. The sequence continues at coordinate 26,985 of CAJUEU010000009.1, forward strand.
GCGGGCAGTGGCTGCCCCGGGGTCCCCGAGGACATTTACCGTCAACTGATCCTGGCGGTGAAGGCCAGGGGCAGCCGGGTGTTCCTGGATGCCGACGGTCCCCTCTTTGCCCAGGCTATAGAGGCCTGCCCTGATGTGGTCAAGCCCAATTCCTTTGAGCTGGCCCAGTATTTTGGCCTGGAGCGGGAGCCCTCCCGCCAGGAGATCCTTACTTTGGGCCGCCGCCTGCTGGAGAAGGGCGTGGGGCTGGTCTGCGTGTCCATGGGAGGGGAAGGCGCCTGCTTTTTGACGAGGGAGGGGGCCTGGTTTGCCCCCAGTCTGCCTGTGGAGGTCCGCTCCACCGTGGGAGCGGGGGACACCATGGCCGCCGCCGTCTGCTACGGACTGGACCAGGGCAAGCCTTTGGAGGCGTGTTTCCGCCTGGCCCTGGCGGCCTCGGCGGGAGCCGTGACTACCGAGGGAACCAAGCCCCCTGACCGGGCCCTGGTCTCCCAGCTGGAGGCTCAAGTGACCCTGACCCCTGTGGGTGTGTAGCATGGGGCCTGCGCTCTAAAGAACCGAAAAGACCTGCCGCGGAACTTCCGCGGCAGGTCTTTTGCCTTATTATGGATTTTTATTCGTCCCAGTCGGCGTAATCGTCATACTCCGCCGGGCGGCAGTGCTTGCAGCCGCACTTAGCGCCCACATAACGGATCCCGGCAACGATCTTGTCCCAGTACGCGATGACGCAACAGGCCAGGGCCGCGGCGGCCAGGCAGAGCGAGACGATCTTCAGTACAAAGCGGGCAACCTTCATGGTTCGGGCCTCCTTTTTCTATGGATAGTCATAGTGTACACGACTTTGCGGAAAATTACAATCGTTTTCCGCTACTTTTTTCCTTGTAATTTTGGAGAAAATAGAATACAATAGGAATGATAGAATGGAAGAATCTGCTTACCCCCGCAGTTCGGCAAGGAACGCGGGTGACAGAAAGGAAGGGTCTCCATGAAATTTCAGACGGAAAAAGGCATGATCGGCATCAGCAGCGACGTATTCACCAACATCACCGGTGCCGCCGCCACCAACTGCTACGGGGTCAAGGGTATGGCCATCCGCTCCACCACCGACGGCCTGGTCCACCTCCTTCGCCGGGAGTCCATGGCCAAGGGCGTGAAGGTGGTCTACAACGAGGACGGCACCATCTCCCTGGAGCTCCACATCATTGTGGAGAACGGGGTCAACCTGAAGGCAGTGAGCCGCTCCATTATGAGTGAGGTCCGCTATAACGTGAGCCGCCAGACCGGCGTAGAGGTAAAGAGCGTGGACGTTTATGTGGACTTTATGGTGGTAGGCTGAGGAGGGCGGAGAGATGATAGATAAAATCGACGGCCTTCTCTTTGGCCGCATGGTGGTCCACGGGGCCGCCTGTATCAGCGAGCGCAAGCAGGAGATCAACGAGCTCAACGTGTTCCCTGTTCCCGACGGGGACACGGGGACCAATATGTCCATGACCATCAACGCCGCCGCCGACGAGCTGCGGAAAAAAAGCTTTGACCGGGTGGGGGAGGCCGCCAACGCCACAGCCAACGCCCTCCTCCGGGGGGCGCGGGGCAACTCGGGCGTCATCCTTTCCCTGCTGTTCCGGGGACTGGCCAAGGCAGTGAAGGAGAAGGACACCATCGACGGCCGGGATTTTGCCATCGCCCTGGATTTCGGCGTGGCCGCCGCCTACAAGGCGGTGATGAAACCCGCCGAAGGCACCATTCTGACGGTCTCCCGCATGGCGGCCGCCGCGGCGGCCGCTGCCGCCCGGGAGGATCCCAGCGTGGAGTTTGTGCTGGAGCGCGCCATCGCCCAGGGCCTTGAGACCCTGGACCAAACCACAGAGATGAACCCAGTGCTGAAAAAGGCCGGGGTGGTGGACTCCGGCGGCAAGGGATTTCTTGTGATCCTTCAGGGTATGATGGATGAGCTCCACGGTCTGCCTATGCCCGAGGGGGCCGGGGAGAGCCAGAGCCATAACGATAAGGCGGATTTTGCCGCCCTGGGCGATGAGGACATCACCTTCACCTACGATACGGTTTTTATTGTCCGTAAGCTGAGGGAAGACGTGAACCTGGAGCCCTTCCGGGCCTATCTGAGCTCCATTGGCGACAGCCTGGTCATCGGGGAGAGCGACGAGGAATTCAAGGTCCACGTCCATACCGACATCCCCGGCGCCGCCCTTACCGAGTCCGCCAAATACGGCACTCTGGAGCTGGCTAAGATCGAGAACATGCGCACCCAGGCCGAGGATCTGGCCGCCGGCAAGCATGTCCAGTCCACCGACGATCTGGACGCTGTGGAGGAGGAGCTGGAGCACGGTGTTGCTGCCCCCGCTGAGCCGGTGATCGCTGAACCCGAAAAGAAGTATGGAGTGGTGGCCGTTTGCGCCGGCGAGGGGATGGCCGCTGTGTTCCGGGACCTGGGGTGTGATGGGGTGATCTCGGGAGGGCAGACCATGAACCCGGCCACCGAGGACATCCTGCGGCAGATCAACGCCACCCCTGCCGAGGTGGTTTTCGTCCTGCCCAACAACAAAAACATCATCATGGCCGCCCAGCAGTGTGTGGGACTTGTGGAAGGCAAGCAGGTGGTGGTCATTGAGAGCAAGACCGTACCCCAGGGAATCACCGCCCTCATGATGCTGGACACCGAGGGGGAGGTGGAGGACAACGTGGAGACCATGCGCGAGGCCATGTCCGCCGTCTCCACCGCCGAGGTGACCTACGCCGCCCGGGACAGTGACTTTGGCGGCTTCGCCATCAAGCAGGGGGACCATATGGCCCTTTTGAACGGCCAGCTCTTTGACACCAACAAGCACCAGGAGAAGCTGCTGGAGAAGCTGGCCAAGGAGGAGACCTTCCAAAGCGCCGAATTCATCAACATCTACTACGGTGAGGATGTGAAGGAGCCCGAGGCCCAGAAGACCCTGAAGCTTTTCACCAAGGCCTGCCCCCAGGCCGAGATCAACCTTCTCTCCGGGGGCCAGCCGGTGTACTACTATATGATATCCGCTGAATAAGAAGAGCGGAGAAGCGGGCAGCGAGGGCGCTTGGACTGGAGCGAGGCCGAGCGCAGGGCCGCTTTGCGGCCCGGAGACCAGGCCGAGTCGGAGGGAAAGCAACCGAGTGTCCTGCCCGCTTTGCAGCTCGACAGCCCCGGGAGCCCCCAAAGAAAAAACAAATTTTTACTTCAAGGGGGCCTTTGGCCCCCTTACTTTTTGAAAAGGAGAAAAACCATGCTTGGCATCATCGACGTGGGCGGCGGTATGCGGGGCATCTTCACCGCCGGGATCTACGATTATCTCAATGACCAGGGCGTTCAGCCCTTTGACTATTGTATCGGCGTCTCGGCGGGCAGCGGAAACCTGGTGAGTTACCTGGCCGGCCAACGTGGAAGAAACCGGCGGTTTTATATGGAGTACGCCTTCCGGCCGGAGTATATGTCCATGCATAACATGCTCCGCAGCGGCTCCTATATCGACCTGGACTATCCTTATGAGGTGCTCTCCGGCCAGGAGGGGGAGGACCCGGTGGACTTGGCCGCCTTCAATTCCAGTACCGCCTGGTATGAGGCGGTGGTCACCGATGCCGCCACCGGCGACCCGATATACTACGGCAAGGATATGCTGGCCGGGGGGAACTTTGACGTGGTCAAGGCCTCCTGCTGTGTGCCCGGGGCCTGCAGACCTTACCCGGTAAACGGAGTCCCCGGCTTTGACGGGGGCGTGGCCGACCCGGTTCCCTACAAGCGGTCCTTGGCGATGGGCTGCGACCGGCTGGTGGTTCTGCTCACCCGCCCCGCCGGTTACCGCCGCCCTCTTCTGGAGCACCGGGGGATGCTGGAAAAAGCCCTTCGGGATTGGCCCAACGCCTACTCCGCCCTGCTGCGCCGCTCTGCCCGGTATAACCGGGACGTGGCTGCCGTCAAAGAGCTGGAGGGGAAGGCCCTGCTGGTGGCCCCTGCCGACATCGGGGGCATGTCCACCCTCACCAGGGACAAGGAGGCCATGGAGCGGCTTTACCAGATGGGCTACGAGCAGGGCCCCAGGGTTCTGGAGTTTGTGAACGCATAGGAGGGACGCCTTAAAAGCCTTCCCCCTTGCAGGGGGAAGGTGTCATTTGCGAAGCAAATGACGGATGAGGGCGCGTATGTTAGAGACAGAAAGTTTGCCCCTCGGTGTCCCCCCTTGACTTTACGGAAGCTATGACGTACAATAAACCCAACTTTCACGAAAAGGTGGAGAGAGAAATGGCACAGGAAAAGAAATTGGTGGAGCAGATCACCGATATGGATCAGGACTTTGCCCAGTGGTACACCGATGTGTGCCGCAAGGCTGAGCTCATTGATTATACCAGCATGAAGGGCATGTTTATCCTTCGGCCCTATGGCTATGCCCTTTGGGAGAACATCCAGAGCATTCTGGACAAAGAGTTCAAGGCCACCGGCCATGAGAACGTGTACCTGCCCATGCTCATTCCCGAGTCCCTCCTCCAGAAGGAGAAGGACCATGTGGAGGGCTTTGCCCCCGAGTGCGCCTGGGTGACCTATGGCGGCAATGAAAAGCTGGAGGAGAAGCTGTGCATCCGCCCCACCTCCGAGACCCTTTTCTGTGAGCATTATTCCCACATCATTCACTCCCACCGGGACCTGCCCAAGCTCTATAACCAGTGGACCAGCGTGCTCCGCTGGGAAAAGACCTCCCGGCCCTTCCTCCGCCACCGGGAGTTCCTCTGGCAGGAGGGCCATACTATGCATGCCACCGCCGAGGAGGCCATGGCTGAGACCGAGCGGATGTTCAACATCTACGCCGACTTTTACGAAAATGTGCTGGCCATCCCCGTGGTGAAGGGCCGCAAGACCGACAAGGAGAAATTCTCCGGGGCCGAGGCTACCTACACCGTGGAGTGCATGATGCACGACCGCAAGGCTCTCCAGGGCGGCACCTCCCACTACTTTGGGGACGGTTTCGCCAGGGCCTTTGACGTGACCTTTACCGGCAAGGACAACCAGCTCCACCACCCCTTCCAGACCTCCTGGGGGGTCTCCACCCGGATGATCGCCGGCATCATCATGGTCCACGGCGACAACCGGGGCCTGGTGCTGCCTCCCCGCATCGCTCCCACCCAGGTGGTGGTCATTCCTGTGGCCCAGCACAAGGAAGGGGTCATTGAGGCCAACCGGGCGGTCATGGAGAGGCTGAAGGCTGCCGGGATCCGGGTGAAGATGGACGACAGCGACAACTCCCCCGGCTGGAAGTTCGCCGAGTACGAGATGAAGGGTGTGCCCCTCCGTCTGGAGCTGGGCCCCAAGGACATGGAGCAGAACCAGTGCGTCCTGGTCCGCCGGGACAGCGGCGAGAAGGTGACCGCCTCCCTGGACGGCATCGAGGAGACCGTGAAAAAGCTCTTGGACGACATTCACGACGGTCTTTACGCCAAGGCGAAAAAGAACCTGGAGGAGAACACCTACCCCTGCGCGACTCTGGCAGAGGTCAAGGAAAAAATGGCCTCCCGGAGCGGCTTCGCCAAGACCATGTGGTGCGGGGATCTGGCTTGCGAGCTGAAGATGAAGGAGGAGGCCGGGGTCTCCTCCCGGTGTATTCCCTTTGACCAGGAACACCTTTCCGACACCTGCGCCGTCTGCGGCAAACCCGCCAAGCACATGGTCTATTGGGGCGTGGCGTATTAAAACGGTTGATGCTTTATCCGCCCGCCGGGGAACATTCCCCGGCGGGTGCTGTCTTTCCAAAACTTTTTGTTGCCTTTTCCCCCGTTTGGGTTTATAATGTGTTCAACTTATCCTGGTGAGGTATTTCTATGAGCCGAATTCCCCTCACAACCGCATCCTGCTTTCCCTTTCCCTATGCCCGATTTAACGGCATGGGCTATTTTGTTGCGGAAAAATGAGGATGGACGAGATGAGTTGACCGGCAGCGCCGGAAAATACCCGTAAATCAGGGAACTCATTGATGTTCATCATCAATGAGTTCCTTTTTGCAAAGGAGAGAAAAAATTATGGTCGTAATTATGAGACCGGGCACCGCCCAACAGGAGATCGACAGGCTGGCCAGACAGCTCCAGAGCCAGGGACTTCAGGTGGGGATCACCAAGGGCGTGGACTGCTCCATTTTGGGCCTGGTGGGAGATACCACCAGCGTGGACTTGAACAAGATCTCCACGAACGAGCACGTGGAGCGGGTCATGCGGATCTCCGAGCCCTACAAGCGGGCCAATCGGAAGTTCCACCCCGAGGATACCGCCGTCACGGTGGGGAACGCCGTTATCGGGGCGGGAAAATTCTCTGTGATTGCCGGGCCCTGTTCGGTGGAGAGCGAGGAACAGATCACTGCCGTGGCAAAGGACGTAAAGGCAGCGGGGGCCGCCCTCCTTCGGGGCGGCGCCTTCAAGCCCCGGACGAGTCCCTACTCCTTCCAGGGCATGGGGACTCCCGGTCTGGACCTTCTTCTGGAGGCCAAGGCCGAGACCGGCATGCCCATTGTCACCGAACTCATGAGCCCCAAGCACTGCCAGCTCTTTGAGGACAAGGTAGACCTCATTCAGATCGGAGCCCGGAATATGCAGAACTTTGACCTTCTCAAGGAGGTGGGCAAGCTGAGTAAGCCGATCCTCCTGAAGCGGGGCCTGTCCGCCAGCTACGAGGAGTGGATCATGGCCGCCGAGTACATCATGTCGGAGGGCAACGAGAACGTGATCCTCTGCGAGCGGGGCATCCGCACCTTTGAGACTTACACCCGCAACACCCTGGACGTGTCGGCCATCCCGGCGGTGAAGAAGATGAGCCACCTTCCTGTGGTGGTGGACCCCTCCCACTCGGCGGGGATGTACTGGATGGTGGAGCCCCTGGCCCTGGCCGCCGTGGCGGCCGGAGCCGACGGACTCATTGTGGAGGTCCATAACGACCCGGCCAACGCCAAATGCGACGGTCAGCAGTCCCTCACCCCCGAAAAGTTTGACGCCCTGATGCGAAAAATTTCCGCCCTGGTGGACCTGACCGGGAAAGAGCTGGTCAAATAACGGCCGAAAGGCTGAACACGCCAGGCGGCGGAAATTTCAGCGAAGATTTTGAAAGGTTATGACATTATCAGCGGCAGCGGCGCAAAAGGAACCACGGGTCGTTGTGAGGGAGCCGCCGCCAACAAGATTGGCAATGGCTTTTCTTGGGGGTTCAGGGGGCCAATTCTTTTCACGAAAGATGGCCCCCTGGAAAGAAAAAATATTCAAGAAGGAATGTGTTTTATGAAAACCCTCCATGTGAATTTAGGTGAGCGTTCCTACGATATCCTCATCGCCGACCGCCTTCTGGACCGCGCCGGGGAGGAGATCAAAGCCGTCTGCCCCCAGGCCCGCCGGCTCTTTGTGGTGACCGACAGCAACGTGTTTCCCCTTTACCTGACCCGCCTGGCCAACAGCCTTACCGCCGCCGGGTTCGAGATGACCGCCCTCACCGTTCCGGCGGGGGAGAGCTCCAAGTGCGTTTCGGAGTTGAGCGGCCTTTGGGAGAAAATGTTGGCCTCTGGCCTCACCCGTACCGACGCGGTGGTGGCCCTGGGGGGCGGCGTGGTGGGGGACCTGGCGGGCTTTGCCGCCGCCACCGCCCTCCGTGGGGTGGACTTTGTCCAGATCCCCACTACCCTCCTGGCCCAGGTGGATTCCTCCGTGGGGGGCAAGGTGGCCATCGACCTGCGGGCAGGGAAGAACCTGGCCGGGGCTTTCTGGCAGCCGAAACTGGTCCTCATGGACCCGGATACCCTGAACACCCTCCCGGACGCCACTTTTGCCGACGGTATGGCCGAGGTCATTAAATACGGCTGCATCCGGGACAAGGAATTCTTCGACTTCCTCCGGGCCCACCCCACAAGAGCTGAAATTATGGCAAATATTGAATCCATTCTGTATCAATGCTGCGATATAAAACGCTCTGTTGTAGAGGAGGACGAACGGGATACCGGGTCCCGTATGGTCCTGAACTTCGGCCACACCATCGGCCACGCCTATGAACTCTCGGGGCATTACGAGCAATGGACCCACGGCCAGGCGGTAGCCGCCGGAATGTGCGCCGCCGCAAAGCTGGGAGTGACTCTGGGGCTCACCCCGCCTGAGCTCCCCGGTCAGATCGAGGCCATTCTCGTCCCCCTGGGGCTTCCCACCGCCATCCCCTGCGATGGGGATACCTATGCCGCCGCCATCGGCCGGGACAAGAAGGGCGCCGGGGCGGACATCACCCTGGTGCTCTTGGACAGAATGGGCCACGCCGTCCTCCGCAAGCTGCCCAAGGCCACCCTGCTTCAAAGCATAGGCGCCCTACCAATGTAGGGGCGCACATCGTGCGCCCGGCACCTTTGTTCCCTTTTTCATTCCCAAAGGAGGTCCTCCCATGACCGTTACCATTACACCCACCAAACTGAAAGGTACCATCATCCCGCCCCCCTCCAAATCCCAGGCCCACCGGCTGCTTATCGCCGCCGCTCTGGCCCAGGGGGAGAGCGTCATCCACAATGTTGCCCTTTCCAAAGACATTGTGGCCACCATGAACTGCCTGGAGGAGCTGGGAGCAAGCTTTTCCCGAAAGGGGAGCACCGTCACGGTCACCGGCATGGGGGCCAATGCCATGTCCCCCATGCGCCGCATGGCCTACCCCCACCTGGACTGCGGGGAGTCGGGCTCTACCCTTCGATTCCTCATTCCCATCGCCCTGGCGGTGCGGGGAGGGGGGATCTTCACCGGGGCGGGGCGGCTTATGGAGCGGCCCCTGGAGCCCTATTTTGAGATCTTCCGGGAGAAGGGCATCTTCTACGAGCAGAAGGACGGCACCTTGACCGTTCAGGGTATGTTGGAGCCGGGGGTCTATCAGCTCCCCGGCAACGTGTCCTCCCAGTTCTTTACCGGGCTCCTCTTTGCCTTGCCCCTGCTCTCCGGCCCCTCGGCCATTATCCCCACCACAGAATTGGAGAGCGAGGGGTATATCCGCATGACCCTTCAGGCTATGGCCCAATTCGGGGTGGAGATGGCCGCCACCATGTCTCTGCCCCCCCAGTACCACCCCTTTGGCAACCAGACCTACACCCCAACGGAAGCCACCGTGGAGGCCGACTGGTCCCAGGCCGGGTTCTGGTATGCCGCCCAAAATCTGGGCAATCAGGTTGACATAATAAATATGAATCCCGATTCTTCCCAGGGGGACAGGGTCATTGTTGAACATTATGTAAACTTAATAAAGCCGGGAGAAGTGACCATTGACGTGTCCGGCTGCCCCGACCTGGTGCCCCCCCTGGCCGCTATGGGGGCGGTGCGGCAGGGAAGGACCCGGCTCTGTAACGCCGCCCGGCTGCGGATGAAGGAGAGTGACCGGCTCTCGGCGGTCACTGACGTGTTATGTAAACTTGGAGCCCAGGTTACCGAAGGCCCTGATTTTCTGCAAATCGAGGGGCAGAACAGCCTCCCTGGGGGCGTGACGGTGGACGCCCACAACGACCACCGCATCGCCATGATGGCCGCCATTGCCGCCACTGCCTGCGAGAAGCCCGTCACCATCACCGGGGCCCAGTGCGTCAGTAAGTCCTATCCTAATTTCTGGGAAGATTATGTCAACCTTGGCGGCGTCATGGAGCGGACCTACGCTATGACCCTGGAGCCCATTACCCTGGACAACTGGCGTCAGGCTGTGTTTCTCACCACCGACCCCAAGCGGGAAAATCCTCTGGACCAGGAGTGGCTGTGCAGCAACGCCTTCTCTATGCTCCAGGCAATCTATGAGCCGGACTGTCAGTGCCGTCTCATCCGGGCCGACGGGAAAGCCGTGGGCTTTGTGATGTTTGAAGCCTGGGAGGAGAAGGGGGGCGAGCCTCTTCTCTGCCGCTATATGATCGATGTGGACTGCCAGGGCAGGGGCTATGGGGCCCAGGCCCTTCCCCTGGTCCTGGAGGAGATGTACCGGGTTTATGGCCGCCGGGCCATCTACCTTACGGTGGAACAGGCCAACGAAAAAGCCGTCAGGATGTATGAAAAATTCGGCTTCCGATTTACCGGGGAGATGGACTGTGACGAGGCCGTCTATCTCCTGCCCGCCCCTGAGAATTGAAGATTTAGTTTACATAATATTAAAGGAGGACGAACGGATGGAAAAGCTGAAATTGATTTTGCCGACTATGGAATACGCCGGACAGATCATGGCCTACAAGGAGGAGATGAAGTCCGCCGACAGCTCCATGGACGGCTGCGGCGCTCTGCGCCACTGTGAAACGGCGGAGGAGTGGCTGGCCCATAACGCCCTCTACACCGACCCCGCCACCCTCCCCGAAGGCAAGGTGCTGGCCACCCAGTTCCTCACCGTCCGGGAGGCGGATAACAAGCTGGTGGGGATGCTTCAGGTGCGGCACACCCTCAACGACTACCTGCGCCAATTTGGCGGCCACATCGGCTATTCCGTCCGGCCCTCGGAGCGGCGGAAGGGCTACGCCACCGAGCAGCTCCGCCAGGGCCTCCTCTGGTGCAGGGAGGAATTAGGGCTGGACAAGGTGATGATCACCTGCTATGACACCAACGAGCCCAGCCGCCGCACCATCCTGAAGGCCGGCGGCATCTACGAGGGCACCGCCCCGGAACCCGACACGGGGAGAAAACTGGAACGATATTGGGTCGCTTTATAGGTTTACATAATATCTGTTTACATAATTTTGGAGGTGCCCATGGATATTCACGCCTACTGGCAGGCCGTCCTGAGTCAAAACGCCGCCGCAATGAGGTCCTTTTTGGCCCCGGCGGCCGTGGTCTGTTGGCATAACACCAACGAGCGGTTTACAACGGAGGAATTTATCCGGGCCAACTGCGAGTACCCCGGCGACTGGGCCGGGGAGATCCAGCGCCTGGAGCGGCTGGGGGACCTGGTCATCACGGTCGCCCATGTATATACCCCGAAAGACCCGGCGGTGTCCTTCCATGTGACCTCTTTCATTCAGATAAAGGGCGATAAGATCACCGCCGTGGACGAATACTGGGGTGACGACGGCCCGGCACCCCAATGGCGGCAGGATCTGGGTTTGGGCAAAAAAATCAAGGAGGAGCAGCCATGAAATACACTATTTTCGGAGAGTCCCACGGCCCTGCCATCGGCGTTGTCCTGGAGGGTGTTCCCGCCGGGCTGGAGCTGGACCTCAATGCCCTTCGTGCCGACATGGCCCGCCGAGCCCCGGGAAAAAGTGCCCTGTCCACCGCCCGGAAAGAGACCGATGAGGTTAACATAATTTCCGGCTTCTTCGAGGGCAAGACCACCGGGGCCCCCCTCGCCATGGTGATCCAGAATTCCGATCAGCACTCGGGGGACTACGACGCCCTGCGCTACACCCCCCGGCCCTCCCACGGGGATTTTGCCGGATTTATGGCCTCCAAGGGCTGTCAGGACCATCGGGGGGGTGGGCACTTCTCGGGCCGGCTCACCGCGCCTCTGGTGGCGGCGGGAGCGGTGGCCAAACAGCTCCTGGCCCAGAGGGGCGTGGAGGTGTATGCCCACATCAGCGGCATCTACGGGATCCTGGACGAGAGCTGGGAGGACCCGGCCCAGGTGAAGGCGGCCGCCGCCAAGCCCTTCCCGGTGCTGGACGACGCCAAGGGGAAGGAGATGCGGGAGGCTATTCTGGAGGCCAAACAGGGCCAGGACAGCGTGGGCGGCTCCATCGAGTGCGTGGTGGCAGGCCTCCCCGCCGGGCTGGGGGCCCCTGATTTTGGTAGGAACGTGGAGGGCGTCTTCTCCCAATATCTTTTCGCGGTCCCCGCCGTAAAAGCGGTGGCCTTCGGGGCCGGGGTGGGTTTCTCCTACATGCGGGGCACCGAGGCCAACGACCCCATTGTCAATCAGGATGGCCAGGTGGTCACCAAGACCAACAACGCCGGGGGCTGTAACGGGGGTATCACCAACGGAATGCCCGTGGTCTTTGAGGTCACGATGCGGCCCACCCCCTCCATCGGCCTGCCCCAGGAGAGTGTGGATCTTCGTACCGGGGAGGAAGTGGAGATCGAGATCACCGGCCGCCACGACCCCTGCATCGTTCCCCGGGCGGTGCCTGTCATTGAGGCCGCGGCGGCATTAGCAGCCTGTGAGCTGCTAATGCTATAAAGGGGACCCCGGGAAAACGCGAAGCGTTTTTTGGGGGAGAGGAGGGGCAGCGGAATGAGCGAGCTTTTGGGATTACCCAAAAGCGAGGGATATATAGCTTGCCCGACGAAGCGGCCTGTGAGATTTTAGGAATATAAGGGGGAGACCGCCATGTCTCAATTAGAGGAATACCGTGCCAAGATCGACGCCATCGACGCCCAGCTTTCCCGGCTCTTTTTGGAGCGGATGGAAGTGACCGGGCGGGTGGGGAAATATAAAAAGGCCCAGGGTATCCCGGTGCTGGACGCCCAGCGGGAGAAGCAGGTCATTGCCGCCAAGACTGCCCTCACCGATGACCCGGCGGGCAAGGCCGACCTGGCCGCCCTCTACGAGTCCATTATGGCCATCTCCCGCCGCCAGCAGCGCAAGCTGGTGCGGGAGGGGAGCGAGGATACGGGTTACGCCCGGTGGCTCAAGGCCTTGGAGGGCAGGCGCTCCCCGGTGGAGCGCCCCCGGGTGGTCTACCAGGGAGAGCCGGGGTGCTATTCTGAGGAGGCGGCCGCCGGGTTCTTCGGAGAGCGTGTGGAGTCTAAGGGGCTTCCCTGGTTCGACGACGTGTTCGCCGCCCTCAGCCGGGGGGAGGCCGACTACGCCATGCTCCCCATTGAGAACTCCTCCACCGGGTCCATCCGGCAGGTCTACGACCTGCTGGCCCAATATGATTTCTCCCTGGTGGGGGAGTGGCAGGTGAAGGTGGAGCACTGTCTGGCCGCCCTTCCGGGGGTGAAGCTGGAGGACATCAAAACGGTCTACTCCCATGAGCAGGGGCTTATGCAGTGCGACAAGTTCCTGGACGGACACCGGGACTGGGCCCGGGTGCCTGTGCTGGATACGGCGGGCTCAGCCAAGCAGGTGAGCGAGACTGGGGACCGGGCCGTTGCGGCCATCTGCTCCCGAAGGGCGGCAAAGCTTTACGGCCTGGAGGAACTGGCATTCCCCATCAACCACAACGCCGCCAATGTGACCCGGTTCGTGGCGGTCTCCCCCAGGCTGGAGCTCCGGGAGGGACGGGACAAAATTTCCGCTGTATTCTCCCTGCCCCACCAGTCGGGCTCCCTCCACGAGATCCTGACCATCTTCGCCGTCCAGGGGCTCAACCTTCAAAAGTTAGAGTCCAGGCCCATTCTGGGCCGGGGCTGGGAGTACCTCTTCTTTCTGGACTTCACCGGGGACCTGACCGCCCCGGGGATGGACGGGGTGCTCCACGAGCTGAGCCAGCTTTCGGCGGATTTTCGCATTTTAGGGAACTTCAGGGCTTATGAGGGAGAGAATGGACATGGATAAAAAGCAGATCGAGGAGGTTAGGGCCCACTATGATGAGGCCCCTGTCATGGAGTGGGCCCGGTTGGAGCAGGAGCCCTTTGAGTTTGAGCTGACCACCTATATGATGGACCAATACATCCGCCCTGGGGACAGCGTGCTGGACATCGGCGGCGGGCCGGGACGGTACTCCATCCACTACACCCAAAAGGGCTGCGCCGTCACCCTGGCCGAGCTCTCCCTGGGGAATGTGGAGTATGCCAAAGCCAAGGCCCGGGAGGCGGGAGTGGACTTCCCCGCTTACGCCGTCAACTGCCTGGAGCTGGACAAGCTGGAGCTTCCACAGTTCGACCATGTGTTCCTCATGGGGCCCCTCTATCATCTCCAGAGTGAGGCCGACCGGGTGAAGGCGGTGGAAAATGCCCTTCAATGTCTGAAGCCGGGCGGGAAGCTCTACGTGTCCTTTATCCCGGTTTTCTCCGGGCTGATCTACGATCTCCAGCATGAGGGGCATATTTGTGAGGATGTGGCCATCCCTGCCTGCCGGAAGCTTGTGGAGGGTGTGCCCAAGGGGGAGGATTACAGCGGCCCCGGCTTCACGGCGGTGTATTTTTACCACCTTCGGAACATTTTGCCTTTCATGGAGCGCTTTCCCCTCAAAAAGCTTCACCTGTTCGGACAGGAGGGCTTTCTGGCTCCCAACAAGCTCCAGCTTCGGGAGAGGAGCCCGGAGGAGGTTGCCCAGTGGGTGGAGCTGGCCAAACAGTGTATTGAGGTCCCTGAGCTTTTGAGCTGGAGCGAGCACATCATGTACATCGGGGAAAAGGAGTGACGGTTCTGAAGGGGAACATTCCAGTCCGGGAGATCGCCGTTCCAGAGAAGAAAACCGCCATTTCCAGGGAGATCTTAGAGGCTCTACCCGACTGGTTCGGCATCCCCGAGGCCCGGGAGGAGTACATTGCAAGCAGCGCCGGAGAGCTGCTCTTCGCCGCCTTTGACGGGGAGGCCCCGGTGGGGTTCCTTACCCTGAAGCGGACCGGGGAAGCCACCGCCGAGCTGGCTGTCATGGGGGTACGGAAGGAGTACCACCGCAGGGGGGTGGGCCGGGCGCTCTTTGAGGCGGCCAAGGCACGGGCCAAGGCGCTGGGCTACGCTTTTCTCCAGGTCAAGACGGTGCAGATGGGCCGTTACCCGGAGTACGACGCCACCAACCGTTTTTACCTGGCTCTGGGCTTTCGGGAGCTTGAGGTATTTCCCAAGCTCTGGGACGAGGGGAACCCCTGCCAGGTCTATATTCTGTATCTTGGAGGCTGAGAGATGAAAAATTTAGTCCTCATCGGTATGCCCGGCTCGGGCAAGACCAAGATGGGCCGGATTCTGGCCGAGCGGTTTGGCCTCCCTCTGGTGGACACCGACCAAATGGTAGTGGAGAAGGCCGGGAAGTCCATCCCGGAGATCTTCGGGGCCCAGGGAGAACCCGCCTTTCGGGACCTGGAGGCCGCCGCCGTGCGGGAGGCCGCCGCCCTCAATGGGGCGGTGATCGCCACCGGGGGCGGGGTGATCCTGCGGGAGGAGAATATGGCGGCCCTTCGGGAGACCGGGCTGGTCTTCTTTCGGGACCGATCCCCGGCGGCGATCGTGGGGGAGGACCTGACCGGCCGGCCCCTCATCGGCAGTGACAGCGAGCGGGTCTACCGGCTCTACAAGGAGCGGCTGCCCCTCTACCAAAAGTACGCCCACCACACCATCCCCCACACCGACACCTACGAGGAGGCGGCGGCTATGATCGCCGCCCTCTTTGAGAAGGAGGCAGAGGCATGAGATTTCTCATTATCAACGGCCCCAACCTGAACCTGCTGGGCAAGCGGGAGCCGGGCATCTACGGCGGCGAGAGCTACGAGGCTCTCTGCCAAATGGTGAAGGACCACGCCGCCGCCCACGGCTCCACCGCCGAGTGCTTCCAAAGTAACCACGAGGGGGCCATTATAGACGCCATCCAGGCGGCCGACGGGGTCTATGACGCCATCGTTATCAATCCGGGGGCCTACACCCATTATTCCTACGCTATTTTGGACGCCCTGAAGGCCATCTCGGTGCCGGCCTACGAGGTCCACATTTCCCACATCGACCAGCGGGAGAGTTTCCGGGCGGTGTCGGTCACCGCCCCCGCCTGCGTGGGCCAGCTCTACGGCCACGGGCTGAAGGGGTATCTTATGGCGATGGACTGGTTTTTGGAGGGGAAGGCGAAACAACGGAACGACTGAGCCAGGCAGAGAGTGCCCGGCGAAATAAGTTCGCCGGGCCTACGCTACAAACGTGCCCCCGGCACGTTTGCTTAACGCTGCGGTGTTTCACGTCGGGGCGTTAAGAAAACCCGCCGGGGGCGGGTGGGGCGGCTTCGCTTTGCGAAACGCCCGGGACGGTCGTTGGCCAAAGGCCAATGACGTCCCAAACCGACCGAGGCGGCTGTGCCGCCGAGGGCTCTGTTTGGTAGAGATGCCGTTTCGACGATGTTCCACGTGAAACACAATACAACAAACCCTTGCGGGGCAATGCCCTGCAAGGGTTTTACATTTTTTGGAAGGGAAGATAGTTGTACCGGGTTGTACGTGAAACATAGTGGGGGAAAGAGCGTTTTGGGCCGCGGGAGCCGGGAATGTTGTACTGGGTTGTATCTCGGTTGTACGCCAAGTTGTACCGGGTTGTATGCCAGTTGTACGTGAAAAAGAGGAAGTTGCACTCTGGTTGCATACCAAAAAGAGGAAATTGTATGGAAAAGTGGGGAAAAGACGGAAAAGCTTCCGTAATTATGGAAGGGTGATTTTTCTCTGGAGCAGAGGGCACTCCCTCAGTCAGCCGGGCAGTGGCAAAAGCCACTGCCCGGCTGACAGCTCCCTCGGAGAGGGAGCCTTAGGACCTTAGCCTCCCCCTAAGGAGAGCGCATGGTTTTAAGCCTCCCTCCTTGAGGGAGGTGTCACCGCCAAAGGCGGTGACGGAGGGAGTGTAAACCAGGCGGTGAGCCCCCGGCAAAATAAGTTCGCCGGGGCCTACGCTAAAAATTTGCCCCCGGCAAATTTTCTTCACACTGCGGGGTGGCACCGCCGCAGGCGGTGACGGAGGGAGTGCAAACCAGGCAGGCTCCCCTCATCCGCCCCAGTCTGCGGACTGAGGCACCTTCCCCCGTGGGGAAGGCTCAAGGGCAGCCCCTTCCCCTACAAGGACCGCCCAGGCGGCCCCTACGGGAAGACCCCTCCGGCCCTTTCGGGCCACCTCCCCTTAAAAGGGGAGGCTCAGGGGCAAGGGCCGGACAGCGGCCGGCCCTTTGTTCGTACTTTTTGGCGGGTTTGGCAGTCATTTCCCTTCCTTTTTTCCATCCTTCAGGCCGATTCGGTAGCCCTCCATGAAAAAGTGCTTGCAGTATAGCTCCCATTCGCTGTCGATGGCCCTAAAAAAGTCCGTCAGCTCTTTATCCAGACGACTTTCCAGCAAACCGTGTAACCGATTGAAATGTGACATCCAGGCTTTCCTGACGTCCACATATTCCGTTCGGTACAATTCTCCATCTTCAAATGCGCAGACTTGATTGTACAGTTCTTCCATATGCGGGTCCATAACAGATCGCCTCCGAATAATGATATATCACTATTCTAACATATTTCCAGAAGTTAGTGAAGTATCACTAACATAAAATTTGGAATCCTCTATTATAGTGATATACCACTATGAGGGGGCTGCAATATGAATACATCCGAAGCTATTGCGGCCCGGATCCTTCAGCTTTGCAAGGAGCGGAATATCACGCCCAATGGGTTGAGCAATATAGCGGCTGTGTCCCAATCAACCATAAAAAGCATTCTCAACGGAGAAAGCAAAAATCCCGGTGCTGTTACGATCAAAAAGCTCTGTGACGGATTTGAGATCACTTTGGGAGAGTTTTTCTCAACATCGGAATTCGATGAATTGGAGCAGGAGATCAAATAACGTCCAGCAGTCAACGACTGCTGGACGTTTGTCATATCCCTGTGGAAAAAACCGCCGGGGGCTCACTGACTGGGTTGCGCTCCCTCCGGCTGGCCCTGGGCCAGCCACCTCCCTCAAGGAGGGAGGCTCAAGACCTTTGCCTTCCCCGTTTACGGGGAAGGTGGCATTTGCGAAGCAAATGACGGATGAGGGGGCCTTTATTAAAATGACCTCATCAGTCAGCCGAGGGACGTCATTCGGCAAAGCCGAACGACTGTCCCGGCAGCGGCAAAGCCACTGCCCGGCTGACAGCTTCCCCATAAATGGGGAAGCCTAAAGATCATCGGACCGCCGGGGACGGCGGCCCCTACAAGGTCAGGGCCGATAGGGCTTTTTCTCTTTTGTCAGGCCCACCAAATAATCAACGCTGGTCTTATAAAACCGCGCTAACTTGACAGCATAAATCAGGGGAAGCTCCCGCTCCCCACGTTCATATTTAGAATAGAGAGATTGGTCACAGATGAGGTAATCAGCGACTTGCTTTTGAGTCAAGTCGGAGTCCTCACGCAGATCACGAATACGAAGATTCATTTTCATCATCCTGTGTTAAGGCCGATAGGGCTTCTTCTCTTTTGTCAGCCCCAACAGATAGTCCACACTGGTTTTGTAATACTGAGCCAAAATAATAAGAGACTGATAAGGTATGTCCAAGACACCACATTCATAGCGGGAATAGGTGGTTTGACTGACATTGAGAAGATCTGCTATTTCCTGCTGAGATAAATCAGCGTCTTCACGCAAATCCCGAATTCGTAATTCCATATCCTCACCTCAGGAGGAGTTTAGCTTATGCGGAAACTGCATCTTGACATTCATGCGATAAACGCATAAAATTGGAATCGAGGTGATGAAAAATGCCGGATTACCGTGAAATGTATCAAAGGATGCTTATGGTCTCCGAAAAGGCGATTGATCTTTTGATCAAGGCCCAGCAGGAGTGCGAGGAGCTCTATATCAATTCACCCGGGCCGGAAATCAGATCCATGCCCAGGGCCGGACAAGCTGCCTGTCCAGAGGAGGCCGCTGAACATATTCAGACGTTGTTTGAACAGGCTCTGCCTTTTGAAAAAGGGGAGCTATTTCTGGATCCAGAGTATAACCGCCATGTCAGCGCTACTTTTGATATAGAATATCAAATGCGGGACACATATGGGAAAGACGCTCATGAGCTTTTACAGGATTTTCTCCAGGCTTATTTTTGAGGTGGAACGATTTGACTGTCTGCACTATTTTTACCAAGGCTATCTGGCGGCCCAGGC
Organism: uncultured Oscillospiraceae bacterium; assembly: GCA_910585735.1. Classification (GTDB taxonomy): domain Bacteria; phylum Bacillota; class Clostridia; order Oscillospirales; family Oscillospiraceae; genus Vermiculatibacterium. Next base: position 45,717 of record CAJUEU010000009.1, read on the forward strand.
GGAGCTGCAGAAAAAATAAAAAGGAACAAACCCCGGAGGCAATGCCTCTGGGGTTTGTTCGTAGACTGGAGGCCACTACTTTCTATTGAATTTATGCCCCCGCACCGTTATAATAAAAGTACCATTTTTCAGAGAGGGGGACCCCCATGGACAAGCTGACCCTGGGCATTCTGGCCCACGTGGACGCGGGCAAGACCACCTTGTCGGAGGCACTCCTCTACGCCGGCGGGGCCCTGCGGAGGCTGGGCCGGGTGGACCACGCCGACGCCTTTCTGGACACCGAGACCTTAGAGCGGGAGCGGGGCATCACCATCTTTTCCAAGCAGGCGGTGCTCCCTTTGGAGGACCTGGAGCTTACGTTGATGGACACCCCGGGCCACGCCGACTTTGCCGCCGAGGCGGAGCGTGTGCTGGGGGTGCTGGACTGCGCCCTGCTGGTGGTCTCCGCCCCCGACGGGCCCCAGGGCCACACCCTCACCCTCTGGCGGCTCCTGGAGCGCCACGGGGCGCCCACCTTCCTCTTCCTCAACAAGATGGACCAGCCCGGGGTGGACCGGGAAAGGCTCCTCCAGGTCCTCCGCACCGCCCTGGGCGGGACCATTTTGGACCTGGCTGACTACGGGAAGGCCGTCTTCTGGGAGGAGGCGGCCCTGGGGGATGAGGCGGCTCTGGAGGAGTATATGGAGAGGGGGACCCTCTCCGACGGCACGCTCCGGCGGCTCATTGGGGAGCGGAAGCTCTTCCCCTGCCTTTTCGGCTCGGCCCTGAAGCTGGAGGGAGTGGAGGAGCTGATCGCCGCATTGGAGCGCTTTGTCCCCCGGCCCCGGTGGGGGGAGGAGTTCGGGGCCCGGGTGTTCAAAATTTCCAGGGACCCCGCCGGGACCCGGCTCACCCACGTCAAGGTCACGGGAGGGAGCCTGCGGGTGAAGGCGGTCCTCCCGGAGACCGGGGAGAAGGTGGATCAGCTCCGGGTCTACTCGGGAAGCAAGTTCACCGCCCCCGACGTGGTGGAGGCGGGCACGGTATGCGCCCTGGTGGGTCCCGCCGCCACCTTCCCCGGCCAGGCTCTGGGAGCCCAGGGCCCTTGGGCCCCGCCTCTGCTGGAGCCCGCCCTGTCCTATCAGATGATATTGCCCCAGGGGACCGACCCCCACGCCGTCCTGCCGAAGCTCCGCCAGCTCACCGAGGAGGACCCCCAGCTCCATCTGGAGTGGAAGGAGAGCTTGGGGGAGCTTCACGTGCGGCTCATGGGCCAGGTCCAGGCGGAAATTTTACAGCGGCTCATTTCAGACCGCTTTGGCCTTCGGGTGGAATTCGGCCCGGGGAGCATCGTCTACCGGGAGACCATCGCCAATGCGGTGGAGGGGGTGGGGCACTACGAGCCCCTGCGGCACTATGCCGAGGTCCATCTGCTGCTGGAACCCCTGCCCCTGGGCAGCGGGATCGAGCTGGACACCGCCTGTTCGGAGGACGACCTGCCCGGGTCCTGGCAGCGGCTTATCTTTACCCACCTGGCCGAAAGGGCTCACCGGGGGACCCTCACCGGCTCGGCCCTTACCGATGCGCGCATTACCCTGCTGTCCGGGGCCTTCAGCGTGAAGCACACCGAGGGGGGCGACTTTCGCCAGGCCACCTACCGGGCGGTGCGCCAGGGGCTCCGTAAGGCACAAAGTGTGCTGTTGGAGCCCTGGTATGACTTCCGCCTGGAGGTGCCCACGGTCAATTTAGGCCGAGCCCTCTCCGATGTGCAACGCATGGGGGGCGAAGCCGGGGAGCCCCAGACCGTGGGGGAGGAGACCGTGGTCACCGGGGCGGCTCCCGTGTCCCAAATGCGGGACTACGCCGCTGATGTGGCGGCCTACACCAGAGGCATGGGGCGGCTCACCTGTACCGCCGGGGGCTACCGGCCCTGCGGGGACCAGGAGGCGGCAGTGACCGCTCTGGGCTATGACCCGGACCGGGACGCCGGGGACCCCTGCGGCTCGGTCTTCTGCGCCCACGGCGCTGGGTTCTATGTGCCCTGGGATGAGGTGGACGGTATGGCCCACCTGCCCCTGCTGGATAGGAGGGGGGAGGAGCAGGAGAAGGCTCCTGGCCCGGCTGTAGTCCAGCCCAGGCGGACAAGCCCTCCCGCCAGCCTCACCGCCGACAAGGAGCTGATGGATATTTTTCAGCGGACCTATGGGGAAGTAAAGCCCCGGTCCTTCCAGCCCACGGCAAAGCCCCGGCCCACCCTGGACCGAAAGGATTGGACGGTGCCCGACCGGGGGAGGTCGCCGGAGTATCTGCTGGTGGACGGCTACAACATGATCTTTGCCTGGGAGGACCTGCAAAGAAGGGCCCAGCGGGACCTGGACGACGCCCGGCGGACCCTGGCCGACCTGCTTTGTGACTATCAGGCCCTGAAGAAAAACCGGGTCATTCTGGTCTTTGACGCCTACAAGGTGCCAAAGGGGGTGGGCTCGGTAAGCCGCTACCACAACATCCACGTGGTCTACACCAGGGAGGCCGAGACCGCCGACGCCTACATCGAGAAGGCCAGCTACAGGCTGACCAAGGAAGGCCAGCGGGTGTATGTGGCCTCCTCGGACGCCGCCGAGCAGTTCATCATTCTGGGCCACGGGGCATTGCGGATCTCGGCCGCCGAGCTCCGCACCGAGATGGAGGCCGCCCGGAAGGAGGCCCAGGCCATTTTGAAGAAGAACAATCTGAAGCTTCCCGCCGGGGATATCCGGGCCGCCTTTGAGCGGGCCAGAGGGGAGCAGGCAGGGAAGGAGGAAACGCCATGAAGGTGGAGCTTCGCAACACCACAAGGAAGCTGTGCGTCATCGGGGACCCGGTGCTGCACTCCAAATCGCCGGTGATCCAGAACGCCATGATCGAGGCGTTGGGGCTGGACTATATTTATTTATGTCAACCAGTTCCCAGGGGGGAGGCCCACCTGTGGCTGGAGAACGCCGCCTACGCCGGGTACGCCGGTTTTAACGCCACTATCCCCCACAAGGAGGAGCTCTTTCCCCTGATGGACGAGGTGGACGAGTTCGCCCGGAGGGCCGGAGCGGTGAATACAGTTTGTATTAAAGATGGGAAATATTACGGATTTAACACCGACTGCGGGGGCATTTTGCGGGCTTTGGCCGACCTGGGGGCCGATCCGGCGGGGAAACAGGTGCTCCTTTTGGGGGCTGGAGGGGCCGCCAAGGGGGTGGCCGTGGCCCTCACCGGGGCGGGTGCCCGGGTGGCGGTGTGTAACCGAACGGTGAAGAGGGCGGAGGAATTGTGCCGCATCGACCGGTCAAAAATGACCCCTGCTGGGATGGAACCGAATATATTATGTAAACTTGCGGAGAAGAGTCAAATCGTGGTCAACTGCACCTCCCTGGGCATGGAGCGCACCGGGGCGGACTTCGATGACCTCAGCTTTGTGGAGGACCTGCCCCCCGGGGCGGTGGTGCTGGATGCGGTGTACGCGCCCCCCGAGACCAGTCTTTTGAAGAAGGCCAGGGAGACCGGGCACCCGGCGGCCAACGGCATGGGTATGCTCATCCACCAGGCCATTCTGGCCCTGGAGCACTTCACCGGGGCGGCCATTGATGTGGAGAAGGCCAAGGCCGCCGCCCTGGCGGCCTTGAAAAAAGAGACCGGGACGGAAACCAATCAGCAATCAGGAGAAAACAAGAATGGATAAGGCGCAGAGAAAGGCTATGATCGAGGCGTGGAAGAACCGCAGCCCCGAGATGGGGGTCATCGCCCTCCGATGCAAGGAGACCGGGGAGTCCTTTTTGGGAGTGTCCAAGAATATTCCGGCCGAGTTTAACGGCCTGCGGGTGAAGCTCTCGGGCGGGACCTACCCCAACAAGAGGCTGAGCGGCCTGTGGAAGAGGTACGGGGAGGAAGGGTTTGAGTTCCTGGTGCTGGAGCGTGTGGAGTGTGAGGACCCCACCAAGGACTACACCTCCAAGCTGGAGGAGCTGCGGGAGAAGTATCTGGCAGCTGACGGGAAGGCGGAGAAGATCTGGAGGTGAGGGAGAGCCACTCGGGCGGACACAGGCAGAGAGATGATTCTTGTTGTCCGCTCCCTGAATAAAAGGACCATTCCTGCTGTCCGCTAAAACCGCTGGGAGAGAGCGGCTGCGCCTGACAGTTGACAAAAAGAACCCGGCGGGTGGTGGTCATTTGCCAACCGGTTTGGTATCCTCGGAGGGAAAGGAGGCAAGCGCCATGACATTGGGAGAACACATTCAGGCTCTGCGGAAGGACGCGGGCCTTTCCCAGGAGGAGCTGGGGGAAAAGTTAGGGGTGGCCCGGCAGTCGGTGAGCAAATGGGAGTCGGACACCACCATTCCGGAGCTTGACAAGCTCATCGCCATGAGCAGGCTTTTTGGTATCCCGGTGGGGGCCCTGCTGGGCATCGAGGAGAGCGAAGGGATGGACCGGGAGCTCACAGACCGGGAATTGAAGGCCCTGGAGGAGATCGCCCGGAAGCTCAGTGAAAACGGGACGTCCCAGTCCGGTCCGAAGGAGGAGCCTCCGAAGAAAAAAGGCCGGCGGGGGGCTATTGCGGCTGTGACCCTCATTGCGGCGGGTATCACGCTGATGCTCATGAGCCGGATCAACAATCTGGAAAATCAGCTGGGGAACCTGCAATACAACGTATCCAACATTCAGAATACAGTGTCCCGGGAGATCGGTTCCATCAGCGCCCAGGTGCGGGATATTCTGGAGGAGCAGAACAGCGTCACCGCCGGGAAAAATTATGAGGTGGCGGATATGGACCTTTTGGAGAATACCGTGACCTTCGCCCTCACCGCCACCCCGCGGGAATACAAGGAGGGGATGACGGCGGTATTCTCGGCTGTCGGCCCGGACTTTGAGGCGGTGGAGGTCCCCGGCACCTTGAGGGCGGGGCAGACCTTCACGGCAGAGCTCACCTGTCCCCTCACGGATGACATCACCCTGTCGGTGGGGTTTGTGACCGACGAGGCCGTGGTGACCCAGCAGTTAGGGGTGGAGAACTACCTGCGGAGCAATACAGAGATCGGTTTCTACGGAGATCTGAGATGGTCTGTGGGAAGGACAGAGGACAAGGTGTTCTTCCATAGTCTGCGGGCCGGAATTGATATTATCTCGCCGGGGATATACAAGACGGCCCAGGGCGGACAGGAGGTAAAGCCGATGTTGGGCAGTCTTCGGCTCTGGAGGAACGGCACCCTATTCTGGAGCCAGGAGTGCGAAGGACTGGCCGAGCTTGCTGATGGGCATGGATATATTGATCTTGAAGTTCCCGCCGGGGAACTGGAACTGAAAGCGGGAGATAAAATGCTCCTCTCCCTCCACTATACCGACAATACCGGGCGGGAGGACGAGGTATTCCTGGATGGGTTCGTGATAGGGGAGAATGGCGAGCCAAGCGGGATGGCAAGGCCCATCAAGCTGGCCCCCTATTCGGAGGATTGGGAGAATCATTATCCGTGGGAGAAGTAGGGATGAATAAGTAGGGAGCCCTTTCCGATTCAGAAAGGGCCCCTTCGTTCAGTGCTCCTTGTGGAAAACCTTTTGAGACGGGGCTTCGGTCCCGGCAATGATAGGGTTTGCCTTCTTGTTGCCGTGCTTGGCCTTGCCCTGGAGCTCGGGCACCGGGGGGACTGTGTTGCGTTCCCCCACCTTGGTTCGGTCCGGCCGGGCCATGCCTTTTTTCGCCATATTACTCACCTCACGGGTAGCTTGCCCGGAAGGAGGAGGAAAGATACGGGGGCAAAGGTTAAGCATCGGACGCCCACGGGGAGCTGTTGAAAGATGAGGCATTCCGGCAAGCGTTATCCAAGCTGACCGGGCAGGTATGCAATGATGTCCGCATTACCGCAAGAGTCTACGGCTATGTTAAGGCCAACAGGAGCAGGCCGGGGCCGGAGTTATGACGGCAAAAGCAACACAGGGTTTTGTTGCGTATTTTATAAAACATGGTATAATAAAAAACAAAAGAGGAGGGCATCGCTATGACGGACTACCAAAAAATTGTCTTGCTTTGGCGGAAAAAGCATATTTTGACTGACGCCGAGCTCGCGGAAGCTCTGAACGGACATAGTGTTGCTTTTGCGTACCATTCTGGCAAGATCGAAAACGATAAGATCACGTACAACGATACCAGGGAGATCTTTGATCATGATGGTGTAAGCTCTTACACTGGAGATCTGAGGACACTCTTTGAGATTCGGAATGCCAAGGAAGCGAATGAACTGTTTTTGACTGCATTTCATGAAAGGCGTCCCCTGGATGAAACCTTCTTGAAGGAGCTTCAGAGGCAGCTCACACTGAATACCTACGATACCCGGCGTTACCAACTTGGGGAACGACCCGGCGAATATAAGCACCACGACTATGTAACCGGCAAGGCCGAGATCGGGGCGGCTCCAGATGATGTTCAACAAGAGATGGCTGAGCTGCTTGCCGAGCTGAAGGATATTCCTGATGATTCAGTTTTGACGGCGGCGGCTTATTTCCATGCGAAGCTGGAAAATATCCACCCTTTTGCCGATGGCAACGGACGAACCGGGCGGCTGGCAATGAACTATTTTTTGGTTCGCCACGATCACCCGCCTGTCATTATCCATGAGGAGGATAAAAAGGCGTACTATACGGCTCTGGAAGCCTGGGATGAAAAGCAGGAGCTTTCCCTTTTGTGTGAGTTCCTTCGGGAGCAGACAGTGAAAACATGGGAAAAGCAGTTTGTCCGCTGGGAGAAGCAAGCCTGTAGTCAGCAGCCGGCCGCAGGGCCGGAGGGGGAAGTGTGAGTCCAAAACGACAAGACCAAAGGGCGTACAGCATGGGCTGTACGCCTTGTTTTTTGGTTGAAGAGCAACCAAAATCAAAGGGGCTTGGCAAGATGGACGCAGAGGATGGCGAGAAAGGCGGCGTTGGACGGCTTTTCGTGAAGGGGCTTGGGGGAGAGAGAAGCCAGGCGAAGGGGAGCTTCTTTCCAAATGTGGGAGACGGATAGGCGAATATTTCGCTCTACCGCAGAGGGAGAAGTATTACAACGTTTGGCGACAGCGGGGTAGATCCATTTTGTAATAAGGCAAAGGGCGCGTGGTTCCTGAAGGGCGAGTTCCAGGGCGCAGGCGGTCTGAAAAAAGCCGGTACAGTTTGGCGTAAGGCCCAGTTGGGTGAGCAGGGAAGATATATGAGGGGAGGGGAACTGTGGGTTCATTTCTGAAGCACCTCCAGGAGAAGAGAAAGATAGATACGAAAAAGAGACTGGCGCTCTGCGGGTAGCTTGGAATAGCAGTCGAAGAGAGGCAAGAAAACCATACAGGGTGTGGAAGGGTCCTCTGACAGATTGGTGCCCAACAAAGCGTCTATGGAAATATGGAGGTGTTGGGCGATTTGGACCAAGGTGTTTACGGTGGTGTTTCCTGTTTTCAATATGGAGTGCAGGGTTGATTTGGGGATGCCGAGTTCCTGGGAGAACTCCTCCAGAGACATGCGAAGAGAGACACGTTGCTGGGATAGGTTTTTCGCCAGGTTTTGTTGGGCGTTCACAAAAATCCCTCCTTATTGTGATATAATAAGAATAACGGATTTTTGTTGAATTGTGCGACCGAGTTTTCGACAAAAAGGGTCGACTTTTGGGGCACGGTGGAAGGGGCGGAATTTAAGCTACCTGAAAGTTATGCACAAAAGGGCGGAAATCCGCCGAATGAATCCACAACTTTTGATTTTTCGCAACTTTTTATTGATTGTTGCAGAACGTGATGGTAAAATAAACCTGTAAGATATGATTTCCATGAAAGGAGGCCCAGTGAATGAAAACAAAATGGAAGATCCTGTTGCCGGCCGGACTGGTCGCCTTTGCCTTGGTCTGCATCTTCGGCGGCCAGGCGCTGGTGAAGCAAGCCAATGAGAAGCGGTTGGAGGAGCTGAAGGCTCAAAACAGCGTGGTCCCGGAAGTGCCACCCAGCAAGACCCCGGAGAACGTGGTTTATACCCTTCCTCCTGTGGTAAACTACACCCTGCCCCCGGCCACTACGGACAGCTCCGCTCCGTCTGAAGATAAGGTGGAGGTGGACGAGGAGGGCAACATCACCATCACCCCGGATTTTGAGAGCCAGGAGAGCGGAGCGGTAGAGGTGGTGAAGCCGGAAGTCCAGGTGACCGCCAACGTGGGCGGCGGAGACGGGGAGGCTTTGCCTACCGGGAGTGACGGCGCTTACCACGGGGAGAGCCAGCCCCCGGCTGCGACACCCACTCCGGCGCCTACGGCCACACCCAAGCCCACGCCTACGGCAGCTCCCACGCCTACCCCGGAGCCCAAGCCTACGGAAAAGCCCGTTGACGAGAATGGAAAGCCCACATGGACAGGCTATGATGGTGAAATGCATGGCGACTGGGAATGGTGGGATGGCTTCGGCTGGATCATCCCGGGGCATGACGATGGAGGCACTGGCGGCCAGGTTGAGGATCCTGATCCTGATACAGATGGATTGAGTGGAGAGAAAGTCGGAAATATGTAAAAAGCAAATACCAAATAAAAAGCGTACAGCTTCGGCTGTACGCTTTTTATTTTCCAGGAGGGTTTAAATGGACATAGATATCAAACAAGCAATCACTCGTAATGGTTGGGAGTTGGCGAAGCTCCCCCAAGAGGAACGCACCTATGAAATCTGTCTTATGGCAGTAAAGAGAGCTCCCCACCGATCCGGCAGCAATGAAAGTATCCTCCGGCAGGTTCCTCAGCAACACCTGTCCTATGAACTGTGTATGGCCGCTGTTCAGCAGGACGGCGATGCCTTGCGTGACGTTCCGTCCGAATTTCGTAATCGAGAGCTTTGTTTAACGGCTGTTAAACAAAGCTATAATGCACTTCCAGATGTGCCGAGAGTTCTGCGAGATATGGAAATTTGCGAGGCGGCGGTTGAGGAGTATGGTATGGCTCTACTGCATATTCCACCCCAATTTATGACTGAGGAGCTAATCATTAAAGCGCTCCATACCGCACCACAAGTTATACAGTTTGTCCCTGAGGAATATTGCACTCTAAACGTTTGCCGATATGCGGCAAGGAACGATTGGAGTCGCCCCATTGTCAGACAATTTATTCCAGAAAACATTTGGAAGCTGTTGTATTGTCGCCTTTCTTTGGCCTTGCTGCCATGGCTCTTGTCGGTGTGGCCCTGTATCAACAGCAGAAGAGAAAACTCACAGATGAAATGGACAGGCGGCGCAAAATTATTGAGCAGGAGTTGCCCCAGTTCGCCAGCACCATTCGGCAGAGCCTCAACAACACGCATGATGTGGTGGCAATCCTGGAGACCTACCAAAAAATCTGCTCTCCGGCGCTTCAGAGTGAGATAACCCGAACGCTGAATGATATGGTCACCGGCAACCAGGAAAGAGCAGTTAAGGCGCTGGAGAGTAGGGTAGCCAGTCCCAAATTAGGACAAGTCACCCGGGGTCTGATTGCTGTACTCCGGGGAGATGATCAGCGTATCTATTTCGATATGCTGGCGGCTGAGTTTCGGAAATCGCAAAACGAGGAGGTAGAAAAGGAACTGCTAAAAAGACCGACCAAGCTGAATCCGTACATGGGCTTGCTCTTTGTGTGTATGTGCCTAATGATTGCGGCCAGCTTGGGAGCATACATCGT
>CAJUEU010000010.1 GCA_910585735.1 uncultured Oscillospiraceae bacterium
ATTGGCGTTGCTGATTTATGCAGGAGCAAAATATAACCGCTAATAGAGAAGAAACTTCCAGTTTATCGGTCTGATTAAACTCCAAAACAGGGCGGTGGTGACAGGCGTTGACTATCCCACCGCCCTGTCTGTTATCGCTCCATATCCTGTTTTCTGTGGGGCTGTTGTTCCCACTGTTCCCGCCGCAAGATAAAGATATGCAGGCGCCGCATGGCCTGATGGCTGTGCGGCGCTTTTCTGCCTGTGCCGGTCCTTCATAATAAGCATCCGCAATACGTACTTCCGGCTCCCGGTTTCGCTCTGCCGCCTTGTACATCACCCCCACACCACGTTTTTGAAACAACAGTGTGGATAATTGATGGAAAAGACCTCCAGGCGCGGGTATGCTGTATGTTGTAGAGAAATGCGGCGGAGGGATGCCCGGTGTATGAGGAAAACCAAGGGATTTTGAAGGAATTGGTGGAATCCGGGGCGGTGCTCTGGCCCAGCGAGGTCCAGAACAAGCCTGACGGCACCCTGGACCTTGTGGCCAACAAGACTCTGTGGAACAACGCCGTAGCCCGGTTCCGGGTCATGCCCCTCTGGGAGGAGGGAGCTCCGGGCTTCGACGACCGGGACCCACTCCAGCCCCAGCCCTCTCTGGTGTTTGTCCCCGCCCAAGGGGCGCCCGGTCCCCGGGGCACCATCATCGTGGCCCACGGCGGAGCCTTCTTCTGCCGGGCGGGGCACGAGGGATTCCACACCGCCTGGTGCTTTGTCCAGGCCGGCTTTAACGCCGCTGTGCTCACCTACCGCCTCTCCCCCTATACCCGGCTGGACGCCATGGCCGACCTTCACCGGGCCATCCGCCTCCTGCGCTGCCGGGCGTCCGAGCTGGGGATCACCCAAAAGGTGGCCGCCCTGGGCTTCTCGGCGGGAGGGATGCTCTCGGGCAACTGCGCCACCCACTATGACGGCGGGGACCCCACTTCCGCCGACCCGGTGGAGCGGCAGTCCTGCCGTCCCGACGCGGCGGTGCTGTGCTACGGGGCCTTTGCCACCACCGCCTTCCCCGGCGGCATGTTTGTAAGCCCCTTCGCCCCCACAGAGGAGGAACGGGCCAGGAAGCTTTACCTCTCCCCCGAAAACAACGTGAGAGCCGACACCCCGCCCTTCTTCATCTGGCAGACCATCAGCGACGACCCCCGGAATGCCTTTGTTCTGGGCTCGGCCCTTACCCAGGCCGGGGTTCCCTTTGAGCTTCACTGCTTTGACGAGGGGGTTCACGGGGTAGGGCTGGCCGACGGGGCCAACGACTCCGGCTTTCGGGGGGAGCATCTGATGCATTGGGCAGAGCTCTGTCAGGAATGGCTTCGAAAACAGGGAATTTGAGTAAAAAATTACTTTGCTTGGGAGGAAACTGCTATGACGAATCGAGATGTGGTAAACAAGATCCTGGCCTACCACCCCCCATTTCCCGCCGATTACCACGGCTGCGACGACTGGAAGGCGGGAGACCCGGACGCCCTCTGCACCGGGGTGGTCACCGCTCTATCCCCTACCGTCAACGTGATCCGAAAGGCCAAAGAGCTGGGGGCCAGCCTGATCCTGGTCCACGAGCCCACCTTCTACACCTCGGAGGACGGCCCCGGCTGGTTTGAGGATTTCCCCAACAGCGTCTACGAGGAGAAGCAGGCCCTCATCCGGGAGGCCGGGGTGGCCATCTGGCGGGACCACGACCACATGCACGCCAACCGGCCCGACTCCATCTTCACCGGGGTCATCAAGTATATGGGCTGGGAGGGCCGCGCACGGGTGGACACCGACACCGGGCTCTTCGCCCACTTTATCATCGACTTCCCTGAGACCACCCTGGGGGAGCTGTGCCGGTACGTTATCGACCACATCGGCCTCAACGGCCTGCGGTACATCGGGGACCCCGGCGCAAAAGTCAAGTCCCTGGCCATGGTGGGCCACCTCTATCCCATGCAAAGCCGCAAAAAGCGGAAGGACGGCACCCCGGTGGAGTACAGCGTCAGTATCATTGACACGATGGAGAAGGGCGTTGATGTGATCATGCCCGGGGAGGTCATCGACTGGACGGTGCTCTCCTACGTCCGGGACGCGGTGGAACTGGGGAAAAACAAGGCGGTCATCAACGTGGGCCACTTCAACTGGGAGGAGCTGGGCATGAAATACGCCGCCGACTGGGTCTCCGAGCTGGTGGAGAGGCAGGTCCCGGTGACCTACGTCCCTTCGGAGGATATGTATCATTTTGCGGAAAAGGAGAACTGACATGAAAATTTTTGGACTGCTTTCCAAGCTGACCTTCCACGGCCGGACGGTCACCGACCCGGACACCGGCGGGGTATTCTTCAACTGGACCTGCGGCGGCTTCACCGTGGCCTTTTCCGGCAAGACCCTCCGGGCCCGGCTGGCCGTACTGGGAGACGAGCTGCCCGCCCCACCGGGATCGCCTCCCTCCCCCACCTGCTACCCCTGCATCGGCGTGGTGGCCGACGGGGACGATACCCTTCTCAATCGCCAGGAGTGCCGGGAGAACGGGGGCTGGTATACCCTCTGGGAGAGCGAAGAGCCCAGGGAGCACGTGCTGCGGCTCATCAAGCTCAGTGAGAATTCCCGGGGCAAGCTGGGCCTTTTGGAACTGGAGACCGACGGTGCCATCCTCCAGGCCCCCCCGGAGAGGAAGCCCTACATCGAGATGGTAGGGGATTCCATCACCTGCGGCTTTGGCAACGAGGCCGCCAACAACGATACGGTGTTCCGCACCAGCGAGGAGAACGGCTGGATGACTTACGGGGCCCTGGCCGCCCGGGAGCTGGGCTGCGGCTTCGGTATGGTAAGCGAGTCGGGCATCAGCGCCATCCAGCCCGAAAAGCCCATGTTCCCTATCCACACCATGGACGAGATCTACCACCTCACCGACGAGCTCTTTGACCGCCGCCGGGGGGTGGAGGCCCAGAGCTTCGACTTCAAGGCTCACCCCAACGATGTGGTGGTCATCAACCTGGGCACCAACGACTGCACTCCCATCCGTTTCTGCCCGGATTTCGCCCTGGTAGACGGGATGGAGGCGCATTTCCACAAAAAGTACAAAGATTTCATTTCCTATGTCCGCCGGTGCAACGGCCCCGACACCTACATCGCCTGTACCCTGGGCTCCATGGACTACTACCTCTGGGAGCACATCCAGGCCGCCGTGGAGGAATACAGGGCCGAGACCGGGGACGAACGGATCTGCTCCTTCAAGATGCGCCCCATCAACGTGATGACCGAGGGCTTCGGCGCCATGGGACACCCCTCCCTGAAAACCAACCTGCGTATGGGGAAAGAGCTGGCCCAGCGCCTGCGGGAGCATATCCCTTTCCTGGAGAAAAAGGAGGATTGAGCCATGGAGCTGCAAGAAAAATGTAAGGCGGTCCTAACCGCTGGGGCAGCCGCCCCGGCCCAGGTCCCTGGAGACATCCCCCATGGGGACATGCCGGGGGACAAGATCCGCATTGGGGAGGAACACATCCGCAAGGCAAACACCCTCTTTCCCCGGCTGCTGGAGGAGCTGGCCTGCACCGGCAAAAGCCGGGCGGTGGTCTCGGTCTACGGCGGCTCCGGGGTAGGCAAAAGCGAGATCGCCTCTCTGCTGGCCTGGCGGCTTCAGGAAACCGGCATTGGCAGCTATGTGATCTCAGGGGACAATTACCCCCGGCGGATCCCTCTCTACAACGACGCCGAGCGGCTTCGTGTCTTCCGCACCGCCGGACTCAAAGGCCTGGTGGCCGAAGGAGTCTATTCCGACGGAGTGCGGGAGGTCCTGTCCGGGCTGTGGACGGCCGAGACCGACCCGGACCCCGCCCTTCAAAGGGAATACCCCTGGCTGGAGGTCTACCAGCGCCATGGCCGGGAGGCCCTCACCGATTACCTGGGCACCGCCGCCGAGCAGGACTTTGACGAGCTGAACGCCATCCTGTCCGCCTTCCGCTCGGGCGCTCCCGCCCTCTGGCTCAAGCGCATGGGCCGTACCGAGGAGGAGCGGTGGTACTCCCAGGTGGATGTCACCGGGGTGGAGGTCCTCCTTCTGGAGTGGACCCACGGCAACAGCCCTTTCCTCACCCAGGTGGACATCCCCATCCTTCTTAACAGCACCCCCGAGGAGACACGGGAGCACCGGCGGCTTCGTGCCCGGGACAGCAAGACCGACAGCCTCTTCACCACCATGGTGCTGGAGCTCGAGCAGGCCAAGCTGGACGCCCAGGCCCGCACCTCCCGGCTGGCCATCTCCAAGGGCGGGGAGCTTCTGGACCCAGATACGCTGTGATCCATGTGAAAACCACAAAAAATGTCCTCCGTGCCACGGCACGGAGGACATTTTTCTTGCTTCTCACTCCTTGGGGGTAAACCGGGCCAGGCCAAAGAGTTTGATGACAAAATTGTTGGTGCTGAGCTTGTCGTAGAAATAGCGGTATTTCTCCAACTCCCCGTCGGGGATCATGTGGGTATCGTTGCACAGCTCACAGATGTCAAAGTCCTCATTGTACCGCTTCCATGCCGGACGGCCCGCCCCGTTGGGATCGCCGGTGGCGCAGAACTGGTACCAGTAGCCCTGGATGAGCTCCATGAAGTCGTAGTCGGCTCCCACCCAGTGGTAGTCAAAGAAGGGGTTGCGCTCCCCCTTGTCCACCCGGCCGAAGATATAGGGCATCTCAGCGCAGTGGGGACTTCCGGCGGCGTGGCCCCGCTCGGTTTCGTTCTCCTTACTCATGAGCCAGATGTAAGCCTTGCGGCCAAACTTTTTGCAGAGCTGCCCGATTTTTACCGAGCCCATGAGCATGATATCCGAGGCGATGGTGCTGGCCTGCTTGGCGGCCTGGACCCCATTTTCGGCGGGATACCATTTCTTCATCCCCTCCACATTGTCGGGGAAGGCCTCGGCCAGGTAGGTGTGGAATTCCTCCACAGTGAACTTCTCCGGGTCCACGCAGGGGAACTCCTGGGCACAGGAGCCCATGAGCACGTCAAAGTCGTTGAACTCTCCGTTGTCCATGATCTCGGAATAGGGCTTGGGAATAAACTCTCCGTCCACACAGAAGCTGAATCCGGCCATGGGCCCGGCCTCGCCTACATAGGCGGTGTATGCGTCAAAGAGCTCCCAGGCGTCCTTCCGGCGAAGCTCAGCGATGCTCTTGCAGCCAATGTGCTCCATAAAGGCCACGCCCTTCTGCTCCAAAACGCTTCGGTCCTGGGGCTGCATAAAGCCCCAGTAGATGGGACCGCTTTCAATGGAGACCCGGTTGATAAGACCCTTCATCAGAGGGGAGGCGTGAAGCGCACCCGTTCCCGCGGCGCCGCCCGACTGTCCGGCCACGGTGATACAGTCCGGGTCGCCGCCGAAGGCGGCAATGTTCTCCTTCACCCACTGGCAGGCCTTGCGCATGTCATAAAGGGCGTAGTTGCCCGAGGTGCCGCCCGCTTCCCGGGTAAGCTCAGGATGGGCGAAGAAGCCCAGGAAGCCCAGCCGGTAATTGATGGTGACCACCACCACGTCCTTCCGGGAGGCAAAGCCGGTACCGTCACACACCACCTCGCAGCCGCTGCCTGCCACCATGCCGCCGCCGTGGATCCAGACAAAAACAGGCAGCTTGGCTTCAGGGGTCTTGGCTGGGGTCCACACATTCAGATAAAGGCAGTCCTCCTCGTACTGGGAAGGAGCCAGAAACTGCGGGACTCCGTGGACGTTGGCGGGCATCTCGGGGTTTTCCATCACGTGCTGCACCGAGGCGGCGCTGTACTGGGTGGCCTTTCGGACCCCCCGCCAGCGGCCGGGATCCTGGGGGTGGCGAAAGCGGAGTTCTCCCACCGGGGGGGCGGCATACGGGATACCCTTGAAGATTTTTAGTTCGCCCTCGGTGTAGCCCTGGAGCCAGCCCTGCTTGACCTGTACCTTGGCGTTACTGAAATGATCCATATTCCGATTACCTCCTACTTGTTTGCGGTCTCCGAAGCAAAAACCGTTCTGAATATAGGATAAAGGAAGGAATGGGGTTTGCATATCAAAAAAGTGAACGATGATTTTGGTTTTATGGATTTCCCTCTATTCCGAAAAAGCGGCTTTTTTCCTGTGTTTGTTTTTTGGTAAGAAAAGCGTTTTTTTCAAATGCTTTTTTCTCCGCCATTTGGTATTTATTAGTATAAAGGGCGAAGCCCAAAACTATCAAGGAGGAACAGACATGAAAAAGAAACTTGCGCTCGCTTTGTCAGTCGCCATGATCTTCTCTCTGCTGGCCGCCTGCGGCCCCAAGGAGGGCCCCAAGGATTCCCAGACCCCCGGCAACCCTGATGCCAGCACTCCCACCACCGAAGCCGCCCACATCAAGCTGGAGATGGTCACCCTCTCCGTGGTCCCCAACCTGGAGGCCACCAAGGTGGTGGAGAACGACATCAACAATTACCTGAAGAACACTCTGGGCGAGACCGGCTATGTGCTGGACCTGTCCATTGTCAACATCTCCGACTTCCTGACCACCATCCCCATGGAGCTGGCCGGCGGCCAGGGCCCTGACGTGGTCATGGTCATCGGCACTCTGCCCACCTTCGTGGGCAACGGCTACCTCAAGCCCCTGGATGAGTTCATGGACAATGAGCTCAAGCCTACCGTGGACCTCATCGGCAACATCATGAACAGCGGCAAGATCGCCGGTGCCTACTACATGGTCCCCCGGTACTTCGGCACTGTTCTGGACTGGAAGTTCATCTACAACAAGGCCATGGTGGAGGGCGTGTACGACATGTCCAAGGTCAAGTCCCTGAACGATCTGGACGACTGCCTGGCCGCCCTGAAGGCCGCCTATCCCGACGAGCACTTCCTGGTCTACAACGACCAGTTCCCCCAGATCTTCAACTTTATGACCAACACCAACACCATCGGCACCTACGCCGCCACCGTGGGCGAGGACACCACCCTGGTGAACTACTACGAGACCGAGGCCTTTAAGCAGGCTCTGGCCAAGGCTTACGACTACCGCCAGAAGGGCTACTCCGATCCCGAGGGCTCGACCAACACTCTCAGCCATGACGCCGTGGTCATGTCCGGCTCCTCCAAGGGCGTTATCATGGGCCACTCCGGCGATTGCGAGGGCATTGCCAGCATGTTCACCAAGAACAATACTTACGGCGCGGAGTTTGGCGCGGTCACCATTGAGATCGGCGACCACTACACCGATACCCTGGGCATCGGTATCTCCTACACCTGTAAGGATCCCAACGCCGCCGCCCGGTTCATCAACCTGCTCTACACCGACGACTTCGTGTGGAAGACCCTGATCTACGGCTCCGAGGGCCAGGACTACGTATGGAACGAAGACCACACTCTGGTCAACTATCCTGAGGGCATGGATTTCAACACCATCCCCTACAACTGTATGTACACCTGCGGCATGATCGGCAACGGCTTCCAGTCCCTGCCCTTCGAGAATGCGACCAACACCGGCAGCAACAGCGAATACGGCATGAAGCTGATGAAGGAAGCCTGGGCGCCCCCGCTCTACGGCTTCACCCCCAGCACCGCCAACGTGCAGAATGAGGCCGCCGCCGTCAGCAACGTGGTGGACCAGTATCTGAAGCCCCTGACCTACGGCGACGTGGATCCTGACGAGCTCTATCCCCAGTTTATCGAGGCCCTCAAGACCGCCGGCATCGACAAGATCATTGCCGACTACCAGCAGCAGGCCAACGATTGGCTGGCCGGTAAATAATTCTGCCCCTGCCCTTTCCGGACGGCATGCGGATCTCTCCGCATGCCGTCCGTTTTGGGCACCTTGGAAAAATGCCCCGAAAAAGTCTTTTCTTCCCCCCACCAAATAAAGTAAAATGATATTGTTGAAGTCCACCCTGCCGTTTTAATCCTTTACCGGGAAATGAGGTGATCCTTTTGAGGTCCTGGAGTAAAAAAGCCATCCTTCTTCTCATGGCCATCCTGGCCGCCGCCGGGATCTTCCTCGGATGGACCAGCTACAATTACGCCTACGCCATCCGCAAAACTGTGACCGAGGAAAACCTGGCCTCGGCCCGGCTGTGGCGCAATCAGCTCTATTCCAGGACAAGCGCGGTCTATGAGCACATTTATGAGCTTCTCCTCACCCTGTACAGCGAAACACCGCTCCTTTCCGGGACCCCGGGAATGGATATTTCCACCAAAACCACGGTGCTCAATATGATGCAGGACAAGCTGCTGGTAAGCAGCGATGTGGACGCTTTTTTTATCATCGACTCTCAGGACGCGCTGTATCTCCTTTCCGCCCGGTCCTCCCTTCCCTTTTCTGAAACCTTTCACATCAAGGATTTTGTCAGGGCCGATGCCTCCAGCAAGGCAAAGCCCTTCGGAAACAAAAGCTGGGACCTGGTTTCCATCGATGGAAAAGATTATTTGTTCAAGGCCGTGCGTCTGGGAAAATATACGGTAGGCGCCATCAGCGGCTGCGCCCATTTCAGTATTGAACAAAGTTTCAACATTCTGGGGGAGGAATTTGCCTGCTTCCTGCGCACTTCGGAGGGACTGTTCTCCTGCGGCGGGGACCCTGCTCTGGCCCCCCTGCTGGGGAACTCCCCCACCTCCGGCTACGCCAACGGCTGGATCACCCAGGTCTCTTCTGTATATGGCCTGGAGGGCGACATGATCCTTCTCTCCCGGCCGGGCACCATGTCCGAATCCAGCGACCGCATCTCCGCCTTTCTCTTTTTGGTCAGCATGGTCTGCGTGACCCTGATCCTCCTGCTGCTCTTTCTTCTTCGCCGGGATGTGGTCCGCCCCTCCCGGGAGCTGGAGGAGGCCAACCAAGCCCTGGCCTCGGGGCAGATCGACTTCCGGCTGGATCCGAAAACGGCGGGCAGCACGGAATTTCAAAGCCTGTATGAGAGCTTTAACCGCATGGCGGACCAGATCCTCAAGCTGCGGATCGACGCCTACGACATGAAGCTGAAGGACGAGGAGAACCGACTCATTATGCTGCGGGCCCAGATCAAACCCCATTTTCTTCTGAACGTGATCACTACCATCAGCAATATGACCTACACCAGCCAGCCGGAGGAGATCCGGGCCTATATCTCGGTTTTCGCCAGATTCGTCCGCTATATGCTCAACACCGCCTCTCCCTGGACCACTGTAGGGGAGGAGCTGAGTCATATCTCCAACTATCTGGACATGCAGCACATCCGCTTTCCCGGCTGCGTCCGCTGTACGGTGGATTGTAAGGAGTCCATTGCCGGACATCCCATTCCCTTTCTGTGTCTCTTCACGTTGGTAGAAAACACCACCAAGCACGCCATGACTCTCTACGAGCCGCTGGATATTCGTATCTTTGGCCGTGGGAGAAAGGAACCCGGCTTCTCCGGCGTGGTCCTCCGGGTGGAGGACAGCGGCGGGGGCTTTTCCGCGGAGGCTCTGGAAAAGCTCCGGGAGGAGAGCGGACAGGGGCTTTACGCCAAAGAGCATCTTGGCCTGAACAATGTGCGCTACACCCTAAACCTGGTCTACCGCAGAGACGACCTGCTTCGGGTAGGCAACCGCCCGGAGGGAGGCGCTTGGGTAGAACTCTGGATCCCTGATGAGGAGGTAACGTGTGATGAAGCTGCTGATCTGTGACGACGACATTCTGACGGTGGACGTGATCGAGTCCCATCTGGACCGCGCCGGCCTGGGGATCACCCAGATCCTGCGGGCCTACAACGGCGAGGCGGCCAAGCACGTGATCGCCGCTGAGGAGCCTGAGCTGGTCCTGTGCGACATCGGCATGCCTCTGTGCGACGGGATCGAGGTTCTGAAATACGTATACGACAACCGCTTTGAAACTGAATTTTCCCTCCTGACCTGTCACGAGGATTTTGAGTACGCCAAGGCAGCCCTTCAATACGGCGCCTCCCACTACATCACCAAGCCCTTTGAGATGGAGGAGCTTGCCGGGGTACTGAGAAGCATGATCGAGGAAGCCACCAAAAAGCGCATGGACCGCATCGACCAGAATCAGGCCCGGCACGACTCGGTGATCAACAGCGTCCTGCGGCAGCTGAGCTACGGGCTCCTGGGCTCCGACCGGGCTTCGGTGAACGCCATGCTGCGCCAAAACGGCGTCGATCTTTCGGCCGACAGCCGGTGGAACATGGTCCTCTCCTGCTCCGACATGACCGACGCTCTGAGCTGCGGCTGGCGGGGAGAGCTTCTGATGTATACCGCCAGCCGTCTCCATGACGAGGTACTGGCCGGGTATGTGGGGGCGGCCTATACCCTTTTGTACTCGGACGAACGCTATCTTTGGTGCCGCTGCTTCGTTCCGGCTGAAGCCTGCTCCCGGGAGGAGCTCTTTTCCCGGTGCAGACAGCTCTCTCAGCTGTGCGCCGACCATGCTTCCCTCCATCCGGCCATTCTCGTTGGAGACCAATTTCCACTCTACAACGCCTCCATGGTCCACCGTAAGCTGACCAATAAAATGGAGCGGCTTCGTTTTTCCCCCGGGGTGATCTGCGGCCTGGAGGAGGCGGACGCCCTTTGCGTCCAGGAGAAGTCCTACCTGGACGGAGCATACCTGTTGCGGCTGCTGAAAGAGCATAGCCTGGAGGACTTCCGCACCTATATCTCCTCCGTGCTCAGCGTCCTTCCGGGCACCCCGGACGATCACAAGGCCCTGGAGACCCTCCGTGGCGAGCTTGTCTACACCTTTGCCTCCTGCCTTCGTGACAACGGCCTCTCCTCCGAGGCTGTTTTCGGAAACGAAGCCATTGCCGCCCAGAACGCTGTTTCCTCCCACTCTTCAAGGGCCATGCTTCGCTTTGCCGAAACCCTGTACTCCACCGTAGAGGAACAGCTTCAGCAGCTCCAGGATTCCGCCGACATCATTGCCCGGGTGGAGGGCTATATCCGGGAACATTTCCGGGAGAATATCAGCCGGAACGATGTAGCCGCCATCGTTTACATCACCCCCAACTACCTCTCCAAGCTCTTCCGCAGCAAAATGGGCATGAACCTGCGGGAGTACATCAACCAGATTCGCATTGAGGAAGCCCGGCGGCTGCTTCTCACCACCAGCCTGTCGGTAAGTGAGATCGCCGGACGGGTGGGGTACGACAACATTTCTTATTTTTCCACTGTGTTCCGAAAGCTGGTGGGCATGAGCCCGGTGGACTGGCGCAATTCCAAACGGGAGGACGGAGAGCAGCATGACATGGAAGAATAGCCTGCAAGCCGACCTGGAGACGCTAAAGCGGCTGGAGCCCAAGGCCCGCATTCAGTTTATCTGGGATTATTACCGCCTGCCCATCATCGCCGCCATAGCCTGTCTGGCCCTGGCCTTGACAGCGGCAGGGCTCAACCTGGGCCGGGGCCAGGTTGCCATGTACGCCGTTTTTGTCAACACTGACCAGACCGGGCTCGAGCCGGAAGCCTCCCTGCTGGACGGCCTGCTGGCGGATGCCGGCGTGGATATGGCCGGACGGCACATCGACGTCACCGACAATCTCACCCTGGGGCAGGCCCAGAGCGAGGAATATGACGGCCAGACCATCCAGGTGCTCTCTGCTCTCTTCGGAATCAGCGACCTGGACCTCTTCGCCGCCAACGAGGCGGTGTTCCGGCGGTACGCCGGCCAGAACGCCTTCGCCGACCTGTCCAAGCTCATCGAGCCAGAGCTTCTCGCGGGTCATGAGAATGACCTGTACTACTATGACACAGAGGACGGTCAGCGGGTGCTGGGCGGCATTGTGCTCCACCCGGACTCGGTCCTTCACCAGGCGGGATATTACCACGCCGACGTGGTCATTGGGGCGGCCATCAACGGGGAAAATCTGGAGCTGGCCGTTCAGTTTATCCGGGCCCTTTTGTGAATCGGATAGAAATTGGGGGTTCGGGTGTACTTTTTTTAATGTGGAACTCCCCTTGCGGGCGGTATGATAAGAGAGAAGTCATATAAGGAGGGAACTCTATGGCAACAAAAACCCCAGCGAAGCCAACGTCGGAATTTGACGGCCTGTTGGCGCGAAACAAGCGGGACAGCAAGTGGAAGGCCACCCTGAAAAAGGACCTTCCCCTCTACCTTATGATGCTGCCCGGCTTTATCTACCTCATCGCCAACAACTACCTTCCCATGTTCGGCATCCTCATCGCCTTCAAGAAGATCAACTTCTCGGTCGGCATTTTCCAAAGCCCCTGGTGCTCCTTTGATAACTTTGAATACTTGTTCAAAACCAAGGACGCCTTCATCATGATCCGCAACACCATCCTCTACAATGTGGTGTGGATCTTGCTTGGGCTGGTCATCGCGGTATTTATCGCCATCTGTATGGCCGAGATCTCCTCCCGCAAGGCGGCCAAGGTGATCCAGCCGGTCATCTGTTTTCCCTCCATGGTATCGGCGGTCATCCTGTCCTTTATCGTGTACGCCTTCCTGAGCAAGACATACGGCTACCTGAACACCACCATCTTCCAAGACAATCCCATCAACTGGTACGCCTCCGCCAAATACTGGCCCATTATTCTCACCATTGTCCACTTCTGGCAGAGCGCCGGGCAGAGCTCCATCATCTACATGGCCAGTATCGGCGGCATTGACAAAAGCCTTTATGAGTCGGCCCGGCTGGACGGGGCCTCCAAGCTCAAGCAGATTCGCTATATCACCCTGCCCATGCTTCGGCCCATGATCATCCTGATGCTCCTCATGTCCATCGGCCGCATCTTTAACTCTGACTTCGGCCTCTTCTACCAGGTGCCCCTGGGCCAGGGCCTTTTGAGCAGTACCACCCAGACCATCGACACCTACGTTTACCGGGCTCTGCTGGAGCTGAACAACGTGAGTATGTCCTCGGCGGCCAGTGTGTTCCAGGCGGTGATCGGCTTTGTGCTGGTGCTGGCGTCCAATCTGATGGTCCGGGTGGTAGACCCGGACAACAGCCTGTTCTGAGGAGGCGAGTGAAATGGCAAAAGTCAAAGTCAACAAAGCTCCTACCATTCAGGATGAAAAGGGCTTTCACAACTTCGCGCTGGTGGTCATGATCCTCCTGGCCATCTACTGTGTGATCCCCTTTCTCCTGATGCTCTCGGTCTCCTTCTCCTCCGAGGCCGCCCTGTCCCACGGCTACCGCTTCTGGCCCCAAGAGTTCTCCCTGTCGGCCTACCAGTTCCTTTGGGTCAAACGGGCCACCATTTTTCGCGCCTATGCCCTCACCATTCTGGTGACCGTGGTAGGCACCGTGGCCAACCTGATCCTCACCTCCCTCTTTGCTTACCCCCTGAGCCGGAAGGACTTCAAGCTGCGCAATGTGTTCGCTTTTATCCTTTTCTTCACCATGCTCTTCAACGGAGGCATGACGGCCAGCTACATCATCTGGACCCAGGTTTTCCACATCAAGGACACCGTCTGGGCCTATATCCTTCCCGGAAGCTTGATGGGAGCCATGAACGTGCTGATGGTCCGCAACTACTATAACGCCAACATTCCCTACCCCATCATTGAGGCCGCCCGGCTGGACGGAGCCAACGACTTGAAGATCTACACCCGCATCATGGTCCCCCTGTCCAAGCCGGTCATGACCACCGTGGGCCTCTTTGCCGCCCTGAGCTACTGGAACAACTGGACCAGCGGACTTTATTACATCACCAATCCCAAGCTCTACACCATTCAGGTCTATCTGAAAAAGCTCATGGACAGCATCCAGTTCCTGAAATCTTCCGACCTTGGAAGCGAGGCCACTATGCTGGCTGCCATGAGCCTGCCCACAGAAAGCGCCCGTATGGCCATCGCCATCATCGCCATCCTCCCCATCCTGTGCGTCTATCCCTTCATCCAGGGTGAGCTCATCAAGGGCATGGTAGTCGGCGGCGTCAAGGGCTAAAAGGAGGTTTCTATTATGGATCACCGCAAACCTTTCGAAATGACCACACCCGAGGCCCTTGGCATCCGCAGCCGGGACATCATGGCCTATCTGGATGAGCTGGAGGCCAGCAACACTGAGATGCACGGCCTTATGATCATGCGCCACGGCAAGCTCTGCGCCCAGGGCTGGTGGGCCCCCTTCGGCCCCAACGTCCGCCACGGACTCCAGAGCCACACCAAGACCTATGCCGCCACCGCTGTGGGCATCGCCTACACCGAGGGGCTCCTCAAGCTGGACGAGCGGCTCATCGACATTTTCCCCGATGAGTCCCCGAAGGACCCCAGCGAGAACCTGCAAAAGCTCACCGTTCGGGACGTACTGTGCATGGGCTGCGGCATGGACGAGATGCCCCGCCCCACCAAGGACTGGATCCGGGACTTCCTCCACACCCCGGTGAACCATGTCCCCGGCACCACCTACATGTACAATTCCACCGGCTCCACCATGCTGGGGGCCATTGTCCGCAAAAAGACCGGCCTGGGGCTCCACGAGTATTTGACCCCCCGCCTCTTCCACAAGCTGGGCATTGACCCGGACAACCTGCGCTGGATGTGCATGCCTGACGGCATGGAGGTGGGCGGCGGCGGACTTTTCGCCACCACCGAGGACAACCTGCGGCTCATGAAGCTCTACGCCGACGGCGGCGTCTGGGAGGGGGAGCGCATTCTGGCCGAGGACTACGTCCGGCTGGCCACCACCAACCAAAATGACTCGGCCACCGAGGCCATCAACAACCCGGAGGCTTTTGACAACTTCCTGGGCTACGGCTTCCAGATCTGGATGTGCAAGCCCAATGGAGCCTACCGGGCCGACGGGGCCATGGGTCAGTTCACCATCGTGCTCCCTGAGTTGGATATGCTCATCGCCATCAACGAGACCGCCGTGGGAGCCCACTGGGCCCAGAGCACCCTGGACATCACCTGGCGGTTTGTGGAAAAGATCACCGACTCTTCGCCTCTCCCCGAGGATGAGGTCACCCTGAAAGCCCTGCGCTCCCGGATGGCCCGGCTGAACATCGGCAACCCGCCCTGCCAGCCCTACAGCCCCCTGGCCGCCAAGATCTCCGGCAGGACCTACAAGCTGGAGAGCGGCCACTTCACCCCCTTCTCAGGCAACTTCATGACGGGGGCCGGGCCGGACGACATCGCCTCCTTCGGTCTGGACTTTGACGCTTACGGCTGCATCTGGCGTCTGGAGACCCGCTCGGGCCGGAAGGAGGCCCTGCGGGTGAGCACCCAGGGCACCCGGTTCACCAACTTTGTGGGTCCCCTGGACCGTACCACCTCCCTCTACCTCTGCGACGGCTGGTGGCCCGAGGACAACGTGTTCGAGCTTCACGGCCGTTGGGTGGAGACCTGCCTGGAGGACGTCTACCGCCTGACCTTCTCCCCCGACGGCAAGGTGGAGATCACCGCCAAGAACAACTCCCCCTTCCGCTGGGGCGAGCCCGAGCCCATCGTGGCCGTGGAGGCCGGTCAGCGCTAAAAATTATAGGAGGAAATAATTATGAAAAAAGTCATATCTGTAGTACTGTCTATCTCTTTGGTGCTATCCGTTACACTTTCAGCTTTTGCCGTAGAACCAGCAAAAGATATAGAAGATTTGGACAAAGAGATTCAGTCATTGCTAGACGAAAGAGCTACCGTGTTGAGCGAATTTTTCTTTGAAAATAGCAACATAAACTCGTGACTAGCTAATTTGGAAGTCATTGATTCTAAATTGCATGAATGTGGTGTAGAATTTCTTTCGGATGAGCAAGCGAATAGTCTTCTCTTAGAAATGCAGAAAAAGTCCGGTTCAGAAACTGGTGGGCAAGGTTATGTGATTGGTAGAGTTGAACCGCCTGATACAGGCGTAAATACTTGGATGACGTATCGGTCAATATACACTTCTAATGGAGTATCACATAACATTCAAAGGTTAGTAGCACAGCCAAAGCTTTCCAATTCTCCTCTTGCAAACACTGGATCTCGAATCATAACTTATGGAGTAAATTGGGCTGCAGGCACAGAGAATCTTATTGTTTCGACTGCAGAATCTTTGGCCGGAAATATACCGGGGGCATCTCTTGTTCTTTCCGTGTATGATGCTATACGTTCATTTATTTCGGGGCTAAGCACAACAACAGAAGTATCTGCGCCAAACATAACATATACTTGGTCTAATGTAACAACGGCAACTTTCATTTATGTTAGGCTAGACACTGAGAGTGATGACGCTCAGCAACTATCCTCAATTTCGACGAAAACGGTTACAGCGGTTGGGTATGACATACCCAAGTTTAATTACAAAGCAGTTAATGGTTCTTGGGTTTTGTTTCCAGACATAATTCAGGGTAAGCGAACAATATATGCAACGCCCTCTCGATACGCCAACATTGCGGATGCGGTTGATGCATACAACGGACTTTATCCTTGCCCCGTCCAGAATGAAGTATATAATATTAAAATTTCTGGCCCTGAAAGCAAGAACGTAGAAGTAATGTGGCCGTGCAACCCAAACTCTCCTTTAGACTGTGAGTGGTGAGGATGAAGGACCTCCTTAAAAGCAGAGCCGCGGGGATCGTGTATATCGTCATCGCCATCGCCCTGGTGGCTTTGTGGATCACCTACCTGAACCGCTGGAACATTGCGCTGTCCTCCATCGACTTTTCCCCCTCGGCCACCAGCACGGTCTGCGAAGGATTCGACGCCAACGGGGACCACTACCGCGTGGTCACATGCCATGAGAGCCTTGCCCTTCTGACTGAGAACGGCTTCGGATGGTGGAAGGCTTCCCTGGTATCGAATCCAAACAGCCAGGATGGGCTGAGCCGGATCTCCTGGATGATTCCGGCCTCCATCCGGTATGCCGAGGACGGCTCGTTTGCGCCGGACTGGGAATTCCACGACGTGTACTGCGGGAACAACGCGGCAGGTCCGGTCTCTCCCATCACCGCGAAGCTGCCGCCCAACGTGACGGTAAACGTCTGGCAGAGCGGGTCATCCTATCTGCTGCACTTTATTTCCTTCGGCCGGGAGAGCCCCCTCAGCGGCCTTTCGGTCGGGGAGCTTCTCCAATCGGTGGGCGCCATTTCGTAGCAACAAATCGTATTTTGAGGGCATGGTCCAAAAGGCCATGCCCTCAGAGTGCAGACAGGGGGCATAGCCCTCACAAGGAGGATATTGTATGGGAAAACGGTTTGACCTGCTGCTTTTTCCGGGAGGAAAGAGCAAAGCATTTACACTGAGCTACGATGACGGGGTGGTCCAGGACCGCCGTTTGGCCCGGCTCTTTCGGGACTACGGCCTGAAATGCACCTTCAACCTGGGCTCCGGGCTTCTGGGTCATCAGGAGACGGCAAGGCTTCCGGGCAGGCCAGAGCTGGACGTGTCCAAGGTGAGCCCTGAGGAGGTGTCCACGGTGTATGCCGGCCATGAGATCGCCGGCCACGGGCTTTACCACTCCTCTTTGGACTCAGTGGGCACCCCCCTGGCCATGTGGGAGGTCTGCGAGGACAAGAAGAATCTGGAAAAGCTGGCGGGGAAACCTCTCAGAATGTTCGCCTATCCCTTTGGCCGGTATGACGGCGAGGCGGTGGAGCTTCTCCGCCTGGCGGGGTATCAGGGGGCGAGGACGGTGAAGTCCACCTACTCCTTCGACCTGCCCCGGGATTTCCTGGTTTGGGACCCCACCTGCCATCACAAGGACCCCCGGCTCATGGAACTGGCCGAACAGTTTGTCTCGGGCCGGGGCTTTGGCCCCCAGCTTTTCTACGTCTGGGGCCATGCCTACGAGTTCGACGGGGACAACAACTGGGATGTGATCGAGACTCTGGCTAAATTCATGGCGGGACACGCCGGGCAGGTGTGGTTTGCCACCAACGGGGAGATCATGGCCTATGTGGACGCCTACCGCCGCCTGGAGTACTCGGTGGACGGCTCCATGATCTATAACCCCTCGGCCCTGGATGTGACCATCCAGACCGACTGGACTCCCCTGCCCCTGCCCGCCGGGCAATGCACCCCCGTGCCCGAAACGCCGCTGTAAAAAATCTGGAGGAGCTATGGGCTTATTCAACTACAACAATCCCGTCATCAAATTTATGGTAAAGCTGGCCAACATGATGATCGTCAGCTTTTATTGGGTGATCTGCTGCCTCCCCCTGGTGACCATCCTCCCCTCCTGCGCCGGGCTATACTACGCCACCACCCGCGTGGTGTTCAAGGAGGGTAACGGGGGCGGGGTGACCCGCGCTTTCTTCGACGCCTTCAAGGACGCCTGCAAGCCGGGGATATTGCTGTCCATCCTGGCCGATATTCTGGCCGTGCTCATCTATCTGGGGATCATCACCGGCCTCCAGACCTGGCAGGAAAACCTGTTCTGGGCCTTCTACCTGGCCGCCGGATTTCTCATTGCCTTTCTGCTGGTGTCCGCCCTCATTTTTCTGGGGCCCGTGCTCTCCCGGTTCTCGGCGGGGGCCGTGGTGGTCCTGCGGCTGGCCTTTTACTTTTCGGGGCGGCATATTTTCCGTTCTATCCTCTACCTGCTTTTGCTGGTAGCTATGTTCCTGGCGGTGGAGCTGTTCCCTCTGCTGCTCCTCCTTGTCCCCGCCCTCTACACCGACCTGATCCACGGTGGGGTGGAAAAGAGCATGGAGGAATTCATCAAATCATCTCAACTGGAGGAAGCGCATGGAGCAGAACAGAAGCAGGCCTGACATTGAGGTGAAGGAACTGGTCAAGATCTATCCCTTCGTCAAGGTGGGGATCTTTGCCCGCAAAAAGCAAAAGGAGATCCTGGAAAAGCAGCAAGCCATGCCTCACCTCACCAACGAGGGGGTCATCGCGGTCCAGCACATCAATTTGTCCATCCCAGCGGGGAGCTTTGTGTCCATCCTGGGCCCCTCGGGCTGCGGCAAGACCACCCTGCTGCGGATGCTGTCCGGCCTGGAAAAGCCCAGTGCCGGGGAGGTATGGTTCGGGGAGAGGCTGATGAATGGCCTTCCACCCGAGGAATGGAACGCCGCCATGGTGTTCCAGACCTACAACCTCTATCCCCATCTCACTGTCTTTGACAACATCGCCTTCCCCCTGCGCTCCCTCCACATGCCCCGGGAGGAGCTGGAGGAGACCGTACTTGAGGCCGCCGGGCTTCTCCAGATGGACCACCTTCTGGACCGGCTCCCCGGGGACCTGTCCGGCGGCGAGCAGCAGCGGGTGGCCATCGGCCGGGCCATTGTGCGCAAGCCCGATGTATTCCTGCTGGACGAGCCCTTCAGCAACCTGGACGCTCCCCTGCGGAGCTCTTTGGGCTCTGCCATCAAAAAGCTCCACGCCTCCTTGGGCGCCACCTTCCTCTACGTGACCCACGATGAACGGGAAGCGGTCTCTCTGGGGGAACGGATCCTGGTGATGGAGGAGGGAACGCTGGTGCGGGATGTGCCCGCCAGCCAATATTTTTCCACAGAGGCTCAGTAAAACAAACCGCCGTCCCCCAGTTGGGGAGACGGCGGTTTTTCTGCCCTTTCTCAAATCTCCAGGGATTCCAGCCACTGGGCGCAAAGGGGCGCCCACTGGGCCACGTGGGGAAGGTCCATGTCAAGGTCGTTGTTCCCATCGGCCAGGGCCAGTCCGTGGACCCCCATGGGGAAGAGGTGCATCTCAAAGGGGACACCCACGGCTGTAAGGGCCTGGCCCAAGGTGAAGGAATGCCGGGGATCGTCGCTGTTGGTCTGCCAGATGAAGAAAGGAGGCGTATCCAGGGTAATATTCACCTCGGGGGCAAAATAGACCAGGTCCCGGCGGGTGTTTCCGAAGGGGTTCCGGGTCTTGTCGGCAAAGGGATCCACAAAGAAGCCTCCGGGCAGGCCCCGGAAGGCGAAGGCCCCGTAGCCCAGCACGGCGGCGTCCGGCCGGCAGGACTGCCGCTCCACCGGGTCGGCGGCCTGGGGATCTCCCAGGTCAAAATGGGTGGCGCAGTTGGCGCTGAGCATACCCCCCGCGGAGAAGCCCATGGCGGCCACCTTGTCCGTGATGCCCAGTTCCTCCCGCCGTGAGCGGAGGAGGCGGATGGCACGCTGCATATCGGCCATGGCATCGTAGCGGGTGTAGGGCTTCAGCCGGTAAGTCAGGATGGCGGCGTTGAAGCCGGCGTCGGCAAAGTATTTGGCCACATGGATACCCTCGCAGCCGGTGCGGGTCTCAAAGCCGCCGCCGTGGGCCACGATGACGGTGCCCCGGGGACCGGGCGCCCCCTGGGCGGGGACAAACACCAGAGAGGGCTTGGGCTGGAGTGGGTCCCGGCCGTCATAGCCCGGCGCGGCTTTGTCCCAGAGGGGGATCTGCTCAAAACGTTCGATGGCGGCGTTCCACAGCCTCAAATTGCCCTCAATGTCCATAGTTCCGTCACTTTTTCGATGCTTAGACACAGGACGGATCACACTTTTTTCCTCACAGATTTTTGTCAGGGTTCTATAATTTTCCTCAAACACGGCCTTTTCCTCACTTTCCGGCCCCTTTTGTTCGGGCCTTTTTCCGATGCTTATTATACAGGCTTTCGGCCCTTCTTTCATTTAAAAACCACGCCCGGGCTTTCATTTTTATGGTTTTCACTTATTCAAAACAGTACCATACCTTTTTGATTGTCAAGTCCTTTGGAAAACGGTAGAGTTAATGTTGTTATGGTATCCATAGGTTCAACGGTATGAAGGAGGAAGCCCTATGAAGGAAGCCATCCATCTCAAGCCCATGCTCAACGCCTATCCCGACAGCATGGGCGGAACGCTAAAGGATATTGCGGCCCTGCTGAAGGACCCCCGCCTTGCAGACGCATTCTCCTCCTTTTATATTCTGCCCAGCCTGTACCACTCCGACCTGGACCGGGGCTTCTGCGTTGTGGATTACGAGCTGGAGGAAGCCCTGGCCACCGAGGCCGATCTGGCCAAGCTCCGGGAGGCGGGCGTCGACCTGAAGCTGGATTTCGTCCTCAATCACGCCTCGGTCCAGTCCCCCCAGTTTCAGGACCTGCTGAAAAACGGGGAAAATTCGGAATACCGGGACTTCTTCATCGACTGGAACAAGTTCTGGGCCGGCTGCGGCGAGCTGGCCGCCGAGGGCTATATCCAGCCCGAAGACACATACATCAAAGACATGTTTTTCCGCAAGCCCGGCCTGCCCATCCTCATGGTCCGCTTCCCGGACGGCCGGGAGGTCCCCTACTGGAATACCTTTTATCAGCAGGTATGGGAGGAGAACGGGGAGCGCCGCTATCTCGGCCAGATGGACCTGAACGTCCGCTCGGACAAGGTGTGGGAGTTCTATGACCAAACCCTCCGCAAGCTGTCCTCCTACGGCACCCGCCTGGTGCGGCTGGACGCCTTCGCCTACGCCGCCAAGACCCCCGGCAAGCGGAATTTTATGAACGAGCCCGACACCTGGGACATTTTGGAGCGGGTCCGGGGCCTGGCCGAGGGCTATGGCATGGCCCTTCTGCCCGAGATCCACGCCAGCTACGCCGAGAAGGTTTATGAGCTGGTGGCCTCCAAGGGCTATATGATCTATGATTTCTTCCTCCCGGGACTCCTCATCGACGCTTTGGAGCGGGGAGACGCCACCACCCTGGCCGGCTGGGCCCGGGAGCTGATCCAGAAAAACATCCGGGCCGTCAACATGCTGGGCTGCCATGACGGTATCCCCATGCTGGACCTGAAGGGGCTGGTCCCCGACGGGCAGATCCAGGCTCTTATCGACACCATTGTGGCCCGGGGAGGCTATATCAAGAACCTCCACGGCAAGAAGGACATGTACTACCAGGTCAACGCCACCTACTTCAGCGCCCTGGGGGAAAACGAGAAAAAGCTCCTCCTGGCCCGGGCGGTCCAGCTCTTTATGCCGGGCAAGCCCCAGGTATGGTATCTGGACCTCTTTGCCGGAAAAAACGACCACAAGGCGGTGGAGCTGGCCGGTCCCGGCGGCCACAAGGAGATCAACCGCACCAACCTGACCCGGGAGCGGATAGACGCCGAAATGGAGACTCCTCTTTTCCGGGACCAGGTGGCTCTGCTGCGGATGCGCTCGGCCTGCCCCGCCTTCTCCACCGACGCCCAAATTACGGCGGGGTGCGACCCAAACGGCGTTTTCACCCTCGCCTGGTCCAGGGGGGATGCCCATGCCGAGCTCAAGGCGGATTTCCGCACCCTGGGCTTTACGGCAGTGACCACCGAGAACGGCGCGGAGACCTTCCGCATGGAGCGCTGACCCCTTCCCTCTCCCCAATGGCTCGGCGGCATTGCCGCCTTTCCATACCAGTGTCTGCGGACACACCATTTTGCGGGCGGGGCGCTACTCCATTTTCCCATAGCGCTCCGTACTGAAAAAAGGAGGAAAAATGACCGCCGCGGCTTGCGGTGCGGCAGTGTGGAGACCTGTCGTAATGCCCCGGAGACCCGCGCGCTCCCGGGCGAGATGGCGTTGGCGGAGGCCACGCCATTCAAGCCGAATGTTATGGCTGGACTGACCCTGAAAAACATCAAAAAGATCTATCCCCACAGCGAGGAGCAAAAGCGCTCCAAAAAGCCCAAAAAAGGTGAGGATGCACCTGAAAAGAAGGTCAATCTTCAAATCACCGAGGAGGGCGTGGTGGCTGTCCAGGAGTTCAACCTGGAGATCAAGGACAAGGAGTTCATTGTTCTTGTCGGCCCCTCGGGCTGCGGAAAATCCACCACCCTGCGCATGATCGCCGGCCTGGAGGAGATCTCGGGGGGCGAACTGTACATCGACGACACACTGGTCAACGACGTGTCCCCCAAGGACCGGGACATTGCCATGGTCTTCCAGAGCTACGCTCTTTATCCCCATATGACGGTCTATGAAAATATGGCCTTCGCCCTGAAGCTTCGTAAGCTCCCCAAGGAGGAGATCGACCAAAAGGTACGGGAGGCCGCCGAGATCCTGGGCATCACCGAGTATCTGAACCGAAAGCCCAAGGCCCTGTCCGGCGGCCAGCGCCAGCGGGTGGCCATTGGCCGGGCCATTGTCCGCCACCCCCAGGTCATGCTGATGGATGAGCCCCTCTCCAATCTGGACGCCAAGCTCCGCAACCAAATGCGTTCCGAGCTCATTAAGCTTCGCCAGAAGATCAGCACCACCTTCATCTATGTGACTCACGACCAGACCGAAGCCATGACCCTGGGCGACCGTATCGTCATTATGAAGGACGGCTTCATCCAGCAGATCGGCACCCCCCAGCAGGTTTTTGAAAAGCCCGCCAACATCTTTGTGGCCGGCTTTATCGGCACCCCTCAGATGAATTTCTTTGACGACGCCAAGCTGGTAAAGGAAGGCGACGAGGTCACCGTTCACATCGGCGGCACTGTGATCCAACTCCCCGCTGAGAGCCAGAAGCTCCTCTCGGGCAAGCTGACGGGGAACGAGCGGAGGATCATTGCCGGCATCCGCCCCGCCCACCTCCACCTTACCGAGGCCGGACCTCACACCATGGCCGGCACGGTGGACGTCAGCGAGATGATGGGCAGCGAGGTCCATCTCCATGTGAACGCGGACGGCAAGGACGTGATCCTGGTCATCCCCACCACCGACCTGCCCGCTGCCTGGCGGGGCGGCATCCCCTACGGCACCGCCATCCACTTCTCCACCTCCGGGGAGTTGATCCACCTCTTTGACCCCGAGACCGAGGAAAACCTGCTCCCCCTCCCCAGCCAGGAGTAAACCCAGGCAGGAAAACAGCCACAGACAAAAGCCGGGAACGGATGAGATCCGTTCCCGGCTTCTCTGTTGGCTTGCAGGCCGTTTTCTGTCCGAAGGCTGTATTTGTCTCAGCTGCTTCCCTTGTGGATCAGCTTCCAGGAGATGACGGCAGACCGCACCTTTTCCCCGGCCATTTGATCCATCAAAAGCTGAGCGGAAAGCCCTCCCATCTTGTGGGCCTCGTGGGCCAGGGAGGTGATCCTTACGGGGCAAAGATCGCTGTAGTAGCTGTTGTCAAAGCTGACCACGGCCACGTCCTCCGGGACCCGCCGGGACTTGCTCAGCAGCAGCCGAATGAGCCGGTCCGCGATCTCGTCGTTATAGCAAACCACCGCCGTGCAGTCCTTCAGATAAAACTGGAGAAAGTGCGTCAAAATATCGTTGTGTCCGTAATCCATCAGAAACCGCCGCTCCTCGGTGGTATACCAAAGGACCTGGCTGTCGGCCAGGGGAAGCCCGGCGTCCCGGACGGCCGACAGGTAACCCAAATACCGCTGCTGCCCCTGGATGTCGTCGCTTTTGAAGATACCGGCGATCCGGGTATGTCCACGGGTGATCAGATGACGGGCCGCCAGATAGCCGCCGCCGAAATTGTCGTCTGAAACGCACACCGAATTCTCCAGCTCCCGGTACCCACCATGAAGGAATACCATAGGGATCCCGGCCCGGTCCAGCTTTTCATACAGGTCCAGGTTGGGATTGGGCAGGGCGGTCTTGCTCCCCTCCACGATCAGTCCGCCCAGAGGCTGGCGCAGAAGCTCCTGCAAGATCTCCCGCTCCCGGCCCACCATGTTGTTGGTGGCGAACAGGAGGGTGGAATAGCCGCGCCGGACCAGGACCCGCTGAATGTCCTGAAGGACCGAGGGAAAAATATAGTCGTCAATGTAGGAGGTGACCACCGCGACCCGGTCGGTACCGAAGGACCGGCGGCGTACCACCCGGGAGCCGCTGCCCTGCCGCTTTTCGATCAGTCCCAGCTCTACCAAGTATTCCAGCGCCTGCCGCACCGTCTGACGGCTCACCTGATAGGCCTCGCACAGGGCCTGCTCGGTTGGGAGCTTGTCAGGAAAGGTCCCCGCTGAAAGCTCAGCCTGCAGCTCAGCCGCCAGGCGAAGATATTTGAAGGCCATGGGACCACTCCTTTCCCACGCAGATAAATGATAAAGAATACAAATTCTAAAAATATTGTAGCATTTCCCGCCGAAATGTCAAGAAAATATTTGTCGGTTTTTATTTCAAAGATAATCATATATCGGAAATAGATTATAATTTTTTGCCTATATTTGAAAAAGTATTCTTTTTTGTTTACCGTATATAAGTTGTATTGTTAAAATAAACAAAACATTAAAAAAGAATCCCAAAGAAGTTGCCCTATTCGGTGAAACTTGATATTCTGATATTGTCGAAAAAGGGAGAAAGGAGGAAAATCGAAGGGGCCCATGGCAGGATAGACATACACACAGATAAAGAGGAGGAAATGCGCTGTGAAAAAGACAATATCTGTTAAGAAGATGCTTTGTATCTCCTTGGTCATTTTTCTGGTCGGCATGATGCTGGCCTCGTTTATCTCCACAGACGGAGGCCGGGTGGAGATGCGCCGCCTGTCTGTCATGACCGACCGTGGTGTGGCCATCAGCCTGGAGGTATACAAGCCGGTCACCGCCACCCGCGACACCCCCGCTCCGTGTGTTATGCTTTTGCCCGGCGGCAACGCCGCCATCGAAAATATGTCGGATTCCGCCCTTGAATTGGCCCGGCGGGGCATCATTGCCATCGGGGTGGAGCCTTATACCATCGGCAAGTCCGATGTGGAGAAGGACAACGAGGGCTTGGGCACTCTCGACGTGACGAATTACGTTTACGGCTTGGATTTCGTTGATACCGACAATATCGGCTACATCGGCTGGTCCATGGGCGCTTCCCGCGTCAACGCCGCCATGTATGTGCCCGACCCCTCCGGCGCGACCGTTATTGTCAAGGACAGGGCGGGCAACGATGTGGAGCAGCCCAAGCAGCTCATCCGGGACGGCGTGAAGGGCGTTATGTACGTAGGCGCCGGCGGTCTGATCTCCAGCGAATATCAGATCAACTGCGCCATGTTTGAGGGGCAGTGGGACAACCTGTACCGGGGCGACCGCCGCGAGATGAACAAGAGCCCCCAGTACCTCGCACCCCTGGCCGACTACGGCGTTACCGATTCCTTCGAGTTCTGGAAGTGGTACGGCGATCCCAACAACGGCACCGGCCGCATCTATTACGAGGGTTGGACCGGCCATGTGCTCGGTCTGGCCAGCCCCTCCTATGTAAAGGCCGCCTGCGAGTTCTTTACCACTACTTTTGGCCTGCCCAATAACGCGCCCATCCTCTACCTCTGGAAGGAGTTGGGCACGGCCCTTGCTTTCATCGCCGCCATCGTTGCCCTGGGCTGCCTGGTTCTACTGCTCATTGACGTTGAATTTTTCAAGAAGGATCTGGTGGCCCAGGACCGGACCGTCCTGCAGGCCAGCAGCAAGCCCTGGCTCGTGGCCATCGGCCTCATTCTGCCGGCGATCTTCGGCGTAGCCACCGCCGCCTGGGCGGTGCCCACCGGCCAGACCATTATGAACGCCTGGGTGAGTGCCGATCAGGTCCACGGAACCAACATTCAAAACGCCAACGGCCTTGTGTTCTGGCTCTGCTGTCTGCAGATCTTTGGCCTGGCTCTCTGGGCCGTCATCAACTTTGTCGTCCTGAAGACGGATAAAAAGGCTATAAAGGAACATCTCACTCTGCCCGGTACCAACAAGGGAAAAATGTTCCTGAAGGCTCTTCTGGTGAGCTTTGTGGCCCTTCTGGGGATCTATTTCCTTGTCACCTTCAGCGAGCAGCTGTTTACCATGAGCCCAAGATTCTGGAAGGTCCAGATCAACAGCCTGACCAGGCTCAGAATGGAGAAGTTCCTCACCTACTTCCCCCTGTACCTGATCCCGTTCCTGGTGGCCAACTACTTGCATTCCACCAGCTATTATCTGGAGGATAAGCCCGCTCTGTCCACCGTATTCTTCTGGCTGGCCAACGGACTTCCTCCCCTGCTCTTCCTGGTGTATGCTTACGGTCAGATCGCGCTGTTCCATACCAGCCCCATCACCACGCTGGGAATGTCCAGAGCCAACGGCTCCTTGGTGGATGCGGCTATTATGATGGTCCCCGTAGGAATTCTGGCAAGCAGCCTGTACAGAAAGACAAAGAACTTCTATCTCCCCGCAATTTTCAACGCCATGTTCTTTACCTGGATGGCTGTGGCAACGGATCTGATTTTTGTTGGAAAGTGATTTTCGAAAAGGAGAGAGAACTATGAAAAAATCAGTCAAGCTATTTTGTCTCGCCCTCGTCGTACTGCTCCTATCGTCCATCGTGGTCAAAGGCGTTGACACCTCCTGGGGAAGTGTCGATGTCAAAACAGCTTCCACGATCAGTCCCAACGGTTATCGAATGAGCTATAAAACCTACATCCCAAAATCCGCGACCCCCACCGATCCGGCCCCCGCCATTGTATACATGGTCGGAGGCGGCGCCTCTCTGGATGAAAGCTCCATGCTGGCGATCGAGGCTTCCAGAAGAGGTTATATCGTTATTGTCACAGACGTTCCCGGCAATGGCCAATCCGAGCCCATCATCAACAGCAAGGGCGGCCTTTCGGGAAGTGGGGATGTGGTTCCTGTGAACTCTATGGGCGAGGGCCTCAATTATACCGCGGCGTCCCTTGAGATCGTAAAATCCCTGACTGTAACAGATCAGTCCCAGCTGGTATTTGCGGGACATTCTATGGGTGGATATTATACCTCCATCATGTCCCAGAAATATGCGGACGAGATCACCGCCTGCCTGATCCTCGGAACCTTCGGCTTTTCCGGCAACGTGGAAGAGCCCACCGATTTCAATTATGCGCTCATTCTCGGTGAGGGCGACGAGTCTTCCCTGTACCGGACCACCAACTTCAGGACACTTTCCGAGGCCGTCCAGTCCCCGGGCATGAAGGCGTTGTTCGGGGTGGCCGAGCATGAGGAGATCGAAATTGGGAAGCTATACGGCAATTATGCCGACCAGACCGCGCGGGTGGTCTATACGCCCAACACCATGCACATGCTGGAGCCTGATTCCTCTACCGTCGCAAAGCTGTTTTTGAAAGAGCTTATGGCTTCCACCACCGCCCCCAACAACATTGGAGCCTCCAGCCTTGTGTTCTGGATCAAGGATGTCGCCATGCTGGTAGCGTTCCTGGACTTCGCGCTGCTTCTCTTCGCTTTGGTGCAAATGCTTCTCGATACAAAGGTATTCGCCGGCCTGGTCCTTGACCGAGAGACCCGCTATATTGGCTATCAGCCCAAATCGAAAGCCTGGTACGCGGCTACGGTGGCCCTGACCGTGATTTGCGGGTGCCTGTACATCATTGGTTATCAGTATTACAGCAATTTCCCCGTTGTAAGTAAACTGGGCAATGCGGGCGGCAAATCTCTGTGGTCGGTCGCGACCGCGATCCTTTTGCTGATCTATATGCTGGTGTTCCATTTTACCCAGGGCAAGAAAAACCAGGCGACTGCCGGTGACTACGGCCTGGCAACGAAGGACGGCAAAGGCTTTGACTTCAAATATATTCTGAAGAGCATTCTCTTTGCCTTTACCGTTTTCGCCATCGTCTACAGCATTTTTGTCTTCTACGCGACATATACAGGCTGCAACATCCATGTTGTCTGGTTCAACAATGAGCTTGCCCTTCTGGAGCCCACCAAGGTCCGCTACAAGTTTATCCCGATCCTGCTGTTTATGTACGCGTTCATCTTCATGAACGCTATGGCGCAAAAGACGATCTCCGGTCACGAAAACAATGTGAAGAAGGAGGTCATCTTTACCAACCTGGTGGGGACCCTTGTCATGCTGCTGATGTTCGCCGCCTTCGTGTTCGCGCTGCTGGTGCCCCACATCTGTCTGTTCGCCAAAAACCGCGGATGCTTTGGCGCCGAGACCTTGTTGGGTGTATCGGTGGGCTTCTGGATGATCAATATGTCCTGCTACTACCTCAACAAGAAAACGAAGTCTATTTGGCCGGGGACCATCACGGCAGCCGTACTCATGACTTGGATGTGCATTTTCGCGACCGGCATGAACTTCTGATGGGCAAGCGCTATATCAGAAACACGCAGCGCAGCACCGCCTGGCTCCGCACGGAGCCAGGCGGCGGCCACCGGCGAGGATCTCTCGCCGAAACGCAACAAAATAAACATTGTTTTGGGAGGGAGCTATTGGAATGAAAGAAAAAGGGATCCGCGCTCTGCCATATAAAAGCGCCAAATTTTGGTTGTGTATCGGGCTGATCCTGTGTTTGATCAGCATGGTCGGGACCTCCGCCGTTGAATCCAGCGCCGGGCGGGTGTCTGTCACCGACCACAATGTGACGATGACCGAGCTCTCCACAGAGATCAAGAGCAACAACGAGGCCTATGGAAAAAATATCGAGATCCATTTTTCGAACAACACGGCTAAAAATCTCCATTTTAAGCTTTTGGTCCCCAAGACCGCCACGGCGGACAATCCCGCTCCCGCCATCGTCTGCGCTCACGGCGCTTCCAATACGCTGGAGTATCAGATGCCCTTCTACGTGGAAATGGCACGGCGCGGCTTTGTGGTCGCTTCCATCGACATTGAAGCCTGCGGCGGGTCGGACAACGGCCTGTCCGATCTCAGCGCCGGCTCTTTGGGTATGCTTCCCACGGTG
This sequence comes from uncultured Oscillospiraceae bacterium, assembly GCA_910585735.1. Taxonomy (GTDB): domain Bacteria; phylum Bacillota; class Clostridia; order Oscillospirales; family Oscillospiraceae; genus Vermiculatibacterium. The sequence continues at coordinate 29,407 of CAJUEU010000010.1, forward strand.
GAATGGCTCATGAGCCAGGCTTATGTGGACGAGCAGAAGATCGCGGTAACCGGCCACAGCTACGGAAACTCCGGGTGCCTGAAAACCATTGCCGCGCTCAATGTCGAGGGCTCCACGCAGCGCATTCGCGGTTGGGTGGACGGCGACGGCCTGCGGTATCTTCCCAACCTGACAGCGGAGAATGCCCAGGGGCTCATTATGACGGTGGGCGCCGCCAAATACGGCGAATCCACCTGGCCTTTGGGATATGACTACCTGAACAGCGACAACGCCAAGGGGCTGGTCTCGGTCTTTGACAGCACATTCTCCAGCGGGACCGTATCCAACGGGCAATGGTACACGGCCAGCGGCCCCGTTGCCGCCCCCGCCTCCGGCGAGGCTCTGAGCACGGACAGCGCCCTGTGTATCCGGCAGTACAATGGCACTCACCCCATGTGGTATTTCTCCAGAGAAGGCGCCAGCATCGCCATCGACGGCTTTTACGCCGCCCTGGGAACGCCCTCCGGCGTCGCCCCCATCGATTCCGGCAGCCAGGTTTGGAAAATTGCCGTCGTCTTTGAGCTGCTGGGCCTGATCGGTTTCTTCCTGCTGATGTGTCCCCTGGTGTCCCTGCTGCTGAAGGTTCCCTTCTTCCAGAAGGGGATCGTGCGGCCGCTTCCCACGCAGGAAGAACTTCCCTCCTTCCGGGATCCCCGCAGATGGGGGGTCGCCCTCCTTGCCATGGCCTCCAGCGCTGTTTTTACCTACTTCAGCTATATTAAGCTCTACCCCCTGGCCATGTCCGCCGTGAGCTCGGCCTCCTTCCCGGACGCCTGCGCCAATACAAAGGCGCTGGTGCTCTGGAACCTTGCCAGCGGCCTCTTTATGCTGGCCCTTATCATGGCGGTCTACTTTATCCACCGGCTTGTGTACCGCAAGGAGAATGTTCAGCTCCCCTCCCCCTTTGCCTCTGCCGAGCTTGACAGCGTAAAACAGTTCCTGAAGACCGCTCTCTTCGCGGGGATCATCGTGGCTTTGATGTACATCCCCGTCACCATTGCCCACGTGGTATTCCAGGCGGACTTCCGTATCTGCAACCTGGTGGTCCCCGCCGGAGACATTACCTGGCTCTATGTTATCCTGACCAGGTACCTCCCCATGTGGCTCATCTTCTTCGTTCCCAGCGCGGTCCTCAACGCCAATATGCGCTTTAAGGACCTCCCCGATTGGCTCGGCACCACCATCATGGCGCTGGCCAACGCCATCCCTCTCATCATCGTTCTGTTTGTTCAGTATTCCGCGGTGCTCAAGGGCCAGCCCATGCCTTACAATTCCGCGGCCTGTATCCTGGCCTTCTCCATTATTCCCATCAACGCGCTTGCCACGTTCACTACCCGGTACATCTACAAGAAAACCGGGAACGCCTGGGCCGCCGGCATGGTCAACGGCACCCTTCTCTGCCTGATGCTGGTCTACAGCGGCGCATGGGGAATTGACGCCTTCATTTTCTGATCCACAATAAGGAGCTCAGAATATGGAACATAAATCACACTCTTTGGGCATCGAGCTTGGCTCCACCCGGATCAAGGCGGTGGCCATCGGCGAGGATTTCTCCCCGGTGGCCGCCGGGGAGCATACCTGGGCCAGCCGCTATGAAAACGGGATCTGGACCTACCCCCTGGGGGAGGTGTGGACCGGCCTGCGTGCCGCCCTGGCGCCACTGGCCTCTCTGGAGATCGCCTCCCTGGGTATCTCGGGCATGATGCACGGCTACCTGGCCTTTGACAAAGACTGGAACCTGCTCACCCCCTTCCGCACCTGGCAGAACACTACCACAGCCCGGGCCGCCGGGGAACTCACCGCGTTTTTGGGGTTCAACATCCCCCAGCGGTGGAGCATCGCCCACCTCTATCAGGCGGTGCTGAACAAGGAAGAGCACGTCCCCAACATCGCCCACATCACCACCTTGGCCGGATACGTCCACTACAGGCTCACCGGGGTGAACGCCGTGGGCATTGGCGAGGCCAGCGGCATGTTTCCCATCGACAGCGAGTCCGGGACCTACCGGGCGGAGATGCTGGAAAAGCTGGAGGCTCTTCTGGCCCCCAGAGGCTATCCCTGGAAGCTGCGGGAGCTTTTGCCCCAGGTGCTTCGGGCCGGGACTCCGGCCGGGACCCTTACAGAGGCGGGCTCAGCCCTGTTGGGTGGGGCGCTTTCCTCCGGGATCCCCCTCTGCCCCCCCGAGGGGGACGCGGGCACCGGCATGGTGGCCACCAACGCGGTGGCGCCCCGGACGGGCAACGTATCGGCAGGCACCTCCATCTTCTCTATGGTGGTATTGGAAAAGCCCTTAAAGCACATACACGAGGAGATCGACCTGGTCACCACCCCAACCGGGCAGCCGGTGGCCATGGTCCACTGCAACAACTGCACAAACGACACCAACGCCTGGGCCGGGGTCCTGGGGGAGACGGCCCGGCTGTTCGGCGCTTCCCCGGATACCGGGGAGCTTTTTACCAGACTCTATGAAAAAAGCCTGGAGGGAGACCCGGACTGCGGCGGGGTGCTGGTCTACAACAACCTATCCGGGGAAGGCGTCACCCATCTGGACGAGGGGCGGCCCCTGGTGCTTCGGGGGGTGGATTGCCGCTTTACCCTGGCCAACTTCTTCCGGGCCCAGCTCTACTCCACCATGGCCACCCTGAAGATCGGAATGGACATTTTGAAGTCTGAGCAGGTAGCCATTGACAGCCTCACCGGCCACGGGGGGCTCTTCAAGACCCCTGTGGTGGGGCAACGGTATCTGGCCGCCGCCTGCAACGCCCCGGTGACCTGCATGGAGACAGCGGGAGAAGGCGGCCCATATGGTATGGCTCTGCTGGCACGCTATCTGCTCCACAAAAGCAAGCCCCTGGAGCGGTTTTTGGCGGAAGAGGTATTTCAGGAGGCGAAAAAGTCTACCATTCCGCCCGTGGAGGAGGATGTAGCCGGATTCCGCGCCTACATAAAACGTTATCAGGCCGGCTTGGCGGTGGAGCGCTCCGCCATCAGGCACATTTAAGAGGAGGTCTCGCGATGAAGCAATATGAATTTTGGTTTGTGGTCGGTTCCCAAACCCTGTACGGCCCCCAGGTGTTGGATACGGTAGCCGCACGGGCCGCCGGGATGGCCGGGGAAATGAGCAGGGTCCTGCCCTACCCTCTGACCTATAAGGTCACCGCCAAAAGTAACGCCGAGATCGCCCAAGTGGTGAAGGAGGCCAATTACGACGATTCCTGCGCCGGGATCATCACCTGGTGCCATACCTTCTCCCCCAGCAAAATGTGGATCAACGGCCTCTCCGAGCTTCAGAAGCCCTGGTGCCACTTTGCCACCCAGTATAACCGGGAGATCCCCAACGAGGAGATCGACATGGACTTCATGAACCTGAACCAGGCCGCCCACGGCGACCGGGAGCACGGCTTCATCGGGGCCCGGCTTCGGAAGCCCCGGAAGATCATTGCCGGGTACTGGCAGGACGCCGACGTGCAGAAGCGTCTCGGCGACTGGATGCGTGCCGCCGTGGGCGTGGCGGTCTCCAAAACCATGAAGGTCATGCGCTTTGGGGACAACATGCGTGAGGTGGCCGTCACCGAGGGAGACAAGGTGGAGGCCCAGGCCAAGCTGGGCTGGCAGGTGAACACCTGGCCGGTGGGGGACCTGGTGGCGGAGATGAACGCCGTCACCGACCGGGAGATCGCCCAGCTCATGGCGGAATACGGGGAAAGCTATGACTTCGCCACCGGGGATGTGGAGGCGGTCCGCTATCAGGCACGGGAAGAGATCGCCATGAGAAAGATGATGGACGCCGAGGGCTGCACGGCCTTCTCAAACACCTTCCAGGACCTGCACGGCATGGACCAGCTCCCCGGCCTGGCCTCCCAGCACCTCATGGCCCAGGGCTACGGCTACGGCGGCGAGGGAGACTGGAAGGTGTCCGCCATGACGGCCATTCTCAAAGCCATGGGAGAGGGCGGCAACGGCTGCTCCCTCTTTATGGAGGATTATACCTATCATTTGGTGAAAGGGCAGGAGTACAGTCTTGGCGCCCATATGCTGGAGGTCTGCCCCTGCTGCGCGGCGGAAAAGCCCCGGATCGAGGTCCATCCTTTGGGGATCGGGGACCGGCAGCCGCCCGCCCGGCTGGTGTTCGAGGGCAAGGAGGGGGACGCCGTCGTGGTATCCCTCATCGATGTGGGCGGCCGCCTGCGGCTCATTTGCCAGGACATCCACTGTGTCAAGCCCATCCTGCCCATGCCCAACCTGCCCGTGGCCCGGGTCATGTGGCAGGCCGAGCCCTCCCTCACCACCGGCGTGGAGTGCTGGATCACGGCGGGGGGCGCCCACCATACAGTGCTCTCTTACGACGTCACCGCCGACATGATGCGGGACTGGTGCCGGATGCTGGACATTGAGTTTGTCCACATCGGCAAGGACTCCACAGTGGAGGGCCTGGAGCGGGAGCTGTTCCTCAACGACCTGGCCTGGAAGCTGAAGTAAAAGCCCTATCCCAGGGTCTCAACTTTGTGTGACAAAAAAACGATAAGCCCCCGGAAAAACAGCGGTTTCCTCACTGTTTTTCCGGGGGCTTTGTTTTCATGGTATCCACAGCAAACGCTTGTCCGCTTCCCCGCGGCACGGCGCGCTCCCCGTTTTACTGCTTGATATACCGCAGCTGATATTTGGGGGAATTGTAGGTCAGCTCGGTGTAGTCCAGCACCTGGCCGTTCTCCAGGAAGGTGGTGTTGGCCGCCTTGACAATGGGCTGCTGGGCACTGAGTCCAAAGAGCTCCATCACATCCCGGGAGGGCAGGATCGGGGTAACGGTATGCTGGCTGTATTTGATCTTCAGTCCCAGGGTATCCTCCACGTAGTGGTATTTGGAGCCATTGAGGATCTTCAGGGACATATCCGGGTAGAGCCGTACCGACATATGGGTGGTCTCCAGCACAAAGGGCACGTCGTCAGCGTACCGAATGCGTTGGATATGATATACCATTTCCTCCTTGTCGATGCCCAGGATCCGATACAGGCTGTCCGGCGCCTTCACCACCTCAAAGGTAACTACCTTACTCTTCGGCGTCATTCCCATTTCGGTGATCTCATCGGTAAAACCCCGGAGAATGGGGACCTTTTCCTTGACGATGGTGTTCTTCACAAAGGTGCCCGCGCCGGCCACCCGCTGGAGCATATCCTGGGCCACCAAAGTGTCCAGCGCCTTACGCACCGTTACCCGGGACACCCCATAGCCGGCCATGAGCTCAGCCTCAGTGGGGATCATGTCCCCCGTTTTATAGTGTCCGATCATGATGCTTTCCCGCAAGTCCTGCTCGATCACCTTATACTGCGCCAACCGCTTTTTTTCCATGTCCTCACCTCTCGCAAAGGTATTATACAGGAAAACAGACCTTTGTGCAAGTGTAACAAATTTGACATGTCATTTTTGTACATGTTTACAAATTATTTAAAATGTATTTACATTTAATTTAATATGTGTTACTATTCTCTCAGTTCCACAAAAAAGAAGGAGGTACATCGATATGCAACTCTGGCAAGCTCTACTGATCGGTCTCTTCGCGTATCTCGGACGCAACCAAGTTCCCTGGCTTTTCGGCACCACCGGCGGCTTTTACGCCATGGGCCGGCCCCTGGTGGCCGGCGCGGTCATCGGCCTCATCATGGGCGATGTAAGCACCGGCGTTCTGTGCGGCGTGGCCGTGCAGGCTCTCTTCATCGGGCAGATCGTCCCCGGCGGCGCCCTCCCCAGCGACCTGAACTTCGCCGCCTACCTGGGCATCCCCCTGGCCATGGCGGCCGGCGGCGGCTCCGACGTGGCCGTGGCCCTGGCCATGCCTTTGGGCACCCTGGGCGTGGCCCTGCACAACTTCACCATGACCTTCAACTCTGTCTTCGCTCACCGGGCTGACCGGTATGCCGCGGAAGGCGACGCCGACAAGATCCCCCTGATGAACCTGATGGGCACCGTGGTCCACTTCATCGAGCGTGTGGGCCTTGTCACCCTGATCTGCTACTTCGGCTCCCAGTTCGCCGGCGACCTCATCGACAAGATCCCCGCCGTCATCATGAACTTCCTGGCCGTGGGCGGCAAGATGCTGCCCGCCCTGGGCTTCGCCCTGCTGCTCAAGCAGATCGTCAGCGAGAAGTGGATGATCGTCCTCTTCCTGGCCGGCTGGGTCCTGAACAAGAGCGTTTCCATGACCACCACCGCTCTGGTCATCATTGCCGCCGCTGTGGCTCTCCTGTTCGTCATGGCCAAGGGCAATGGCAGCGCCAACCAGGGCGCCGCCGTGGCCAGCAGCAATCAGACTTTGACTGAGGAGGGCGACTACGATGAGTAAGCTGACCAAACAGGACGTATCCAAGGCCGCATGGTACTGGACCTTCTTCCACCACTGCTGCCAGAACTACGAGCGTATGATGGGCCTCGCCTTCTGCTCCACCCTGGCCAAGCCCCTGAAGAAGCTGTACGGCAACGATAAGAAGGGCCTTTCCGAGGCTTTGACCCGGAACATGACCTTCTTCAACACCGAGCCCCAGCTGGGCTCCCTGATCCCCGGCATGACCCTGGCTCTCGAGGAGGCCAAGGCCAACGGCGAGCCCGTGGAGGCCGAGGTCATCAACTCCACCAAGAGCGCCCTTATGGGCCCCTTCGCCGGCATCGGCGACTCCATCCTGGTGGGTACTTACAACCCCATCCTGCTTTCCATCGGCATCGGCCTGTCGGCCAACGGCTCCCCTCTGGGCGCCATCTTCTTCTACCTCACCTGGACCATCTCTGTGGTCCTGCTGAAGTATTTCGGCTTCATCAAGGGCTACTCCATGGGTATGGACGCCGTCACCACCCTGCTCAACAGCGGGCTGAAGGATAAGATCGTCACCGCCCTGAACATCGTAGGCCTCATCGTCATCGGCGGCGTGGCTTCCACCACCGTGGCCGCCCCCATCAAGTGGTCCTTCAATGCTGGCGAGATGGTGGTCGCCATCCAGTCCTCCATCCTGGATAAGATCCTGCCCGGCCTGGTGCCCCTGGTCCTCACTCTGGTGTGCTACTGGCTCATGAGCAAGAAGAACTGGTCCGCCAATAAGATCATTCTCCTGATCCTGGGCATCGCCGCCGTCTGCGTGCCTCTGGGCATCATGTAAGCCACTCCAGCAGAAAGGAAGTACCCTATGAAGTACCGGCTTTTGTGGACCGATATGCACTCCAATCTCCACCATGAGAACTTTGATGAGCTGTCCAAGTGGTATGACCACATCAAGACCCTCATGGATTTCTGGCCCATCGCCTATTATCCCTTCCATATGCGGAAGCATTCATCGGGACTGGGCCTGGAGGATATTCACGAAGCCGCGGTACGTGACGCCGACTGGGAAGCCCTGCGGGCTTTCGTCAAGAAGGCAAATGAAGATGGATTCCCCATGTTTATGGGCTATGAATGGCAGGGCGCCGGCAAGGACGGAGACCACAACGTCTTCTTCCTGGACAACGACGCGCCCATGCTCCACCCCATGCGTTATGAGGAGCTGAGAGACAGCTATCGCGGCATCGCCGCGATAGCTGTCCCCCATCATCTCGCCTATCAGCTCGGCAGCCGCGGCAAAAACTGGGCCACCCACGACGAGGCCTTCTCCCCCATCGGAGAGATCTACTCCTCCCACGGCAGCAGCGAGAACGACTACGGCAGCGTAGCCATGAACCGGCACATCCACATGGGCCCCCGCACCGGGGAGACCTGCTTTGAGCGGGGCCTGGAAGAGGGAAAGCACATCGGCATCATCGCCTCAGGAGACAACCACAGCGTTCCCGGCGTAGCCGAGCACGGCTCCATGTGCGTCCTGGCGGAAAGCGCCTCCAAGGAGGACATCTGGAAGGCTATGCTGGCCCGACGGACTTACGGCGTGAGCCACAGCCGCATTGGCGTGGACTTCACTGTCAACGGCTCCCCCATGGGCAGCGACATCGTGGCCGATAAGGCTGAGCTGGCCTTCCGCATCGAGGGCACCGACGCCATCGACCGGGTGGAGATCCTTCGGGACAACATCCCCGAGGCCACCATCGTTCACTCCGGCTCCTGGGAGCGGAAGCCCCTGGAGGACACGGTCCGCTTCAAGTTTCAGGTCCAGTTCGGCTGGGGCCCCGACACCCGGCTCTACCCCGACATCATCTCCCGCAAGTGGGAGGGACGTCTGGAGACCGCCGGAAAGCTCCACTCGGTGGAGAAGGTGTGGAACTCCTTTGGCCAGAGCCTGAACGTGGTCTCCGACCAAACGTGCGACTTCTCCCTCACCACCTATAAATCCACCGCCACCGGCAAGTGGATGGGCCCCAGCAATGTGGTCACCGAGGGCTTCATCTTCGAGGTGGAGACCCGCCTCGATGACCCCATCCTCCTGACGGTGGACGGGGTGACCTATCCTCTGGAGCCCAAGGAGCTGCTCCGCACCTCCCGGCTCATCCCCCTCTATGACGAGGTGAAGGCTCTCACCCGCGAGCGCTGGGGCGAGGTGGAGCACTACCGGGACGATCCCTGGTGGCACAACTGCTACAAGATCAAGATCGGCCAGGCCGCTCCCCAGGCCGCCTATGTTCTGGACCACCAGGGGACCTACCCCGTGGAGGGGGATTGCCAGTACCGTCTGCGGGTGTGGCAGCGCAACGGCCACACCGCCTGGACCTCTCCCATCTTTATCCGAAAGGGCTGAGAGACTTGAATCTTCTGTATCTGCACACCCACGACAGCGGCCGGGTCCTCTCTCCCTTCGGAGCCAAGGTCCCCACCCCCAACCTGGAGCAGTTCTCCCGCTCGGCCCTCACCTTTCAGAACTGCTACTGCGTGGGCCCCACCTGCTCCCCCAGCCGGGCGGCTCTGCTCACCGGCCGGTACCCCCATCAAAATGGGATGCTGGGCCTGGCCCAGCGGGGCTTCTCCATCGACTACACCCAGCACCTGACCCAGTTCCTGGGCCGCAGCGGCTATCACACCGCCCTGTGCGGCATTCAGCACGAGTCGGGCTGGTACCTGGACACCCAAAAATCCCACGGGCAGGTCATCGGCTATGATGAGGAGTTGACCCTCCCCACCGAGGGCTACCCCAAGGAGGAGCTCCACCACTGGGACATGGAAAACGCCCAGATCGTGGCCCGGTGGCTCAAGGAACGGAAAGGAGGACAGCCTTTCTTCCTCTCCTACGGCATGCACTGCACCCACCGTCCCTTCCCGGTGGAGGTGGATCCCTCGGTCAATGAGAACGCTGCGGTGCCTCCCGCTCCCATCCCCAACGCTCCCGAGACCCGGCATGATTTTGCCCAGTATCTCACCAGCGCCAAGTGGGCGGATGACTGCATCGGAGTGGTGCTCAACGCTCTTCGGGAGGCTGGACTGGAGGAGGATACGGTGGTCTTCTACACCACCGATCACGGCCTGGCCAACCCCTACACCAAATGTACCCTCTTTGACAGCGGCATCGGGGTGGCTCTCATCCTTCGGGTGCCGGGGGCGAAAGGAAACGGCCAGGTCAGCGACAGCCTGGTCTCCCACCTGGATGTGTTCCCCACCCTCTGCGACGTGCTGGGGCTTCCCAAGCCCGGCTACCTGGAGGGGGTCTCCCTCCTGCCCTGTCTGGAGGACCCCAAGGCCGAGGTACGGGAGGCGGTGTTCGCCCAGGTGAACTTCCACACCTCCTACGAGCCCATCCGCTGTATCCGAACCAAGCGGTATAAGTACATCCGCTATTTTGACGACAGCCACCTTACCACCAACCCGTCCAACACGGACGAGTCCCCCACCAAGGCCTATTTCTCCCAACGGGGCTTTGAGGCTATGCCCAAGCCCCGGGAAGCCCTCTACGACCTGGTCTATGACACAGGAGAGCGCAGCAACCTTATCGGGGACCCGGAATACGCCGCTGTGGCGGAAGAGCTGCGCCGGCGGCTCAAGGAGGAGATGGAGCGCACTGATGACCCTCTGCTCCACGGCCCCATTCCCGTGCGGCCAGCCTGGAAGGTGAACAAGCCGGACTGTCAGAAGGCCAGCTCCAAAGACCCCAACGATTACGTCAGTTTAGGAGAGTGAACCTATGGAAATCGCTAACATTCGTATTGACGAGCGTCTCATCCACGGTCAGGTGGCCGCCATCTGGAGCAAGGCCCTGAACTTGACCCGCATTATGGTCATCGACGAGGACGCGGTGAAGAATCCCACCCAGAAGTCCGTCCTCAAAATGGCCTGTCCCGCCGGCTGCAAGCTCTCCATCCTGTCGGTGGAGTCGGCCGCCGCCAATCTGGCCGCCCGAAAGTATGAGGGCGACCGCATCCTCATCATCGTCCGCTCCCCCGCCACCCTCCGGGCTCTCTACGACGCCGGGTACCACTTTGACTCCGTCAATGTGGGCAACATGGCAAAGAAGGACAACAGCACTCAGATCGGCAAGAGCGTCTGCGTTACGCCCCAGGATGTGGACGACTTCCGCTACCTGGACGGCAAGGGCGTTTCTTTCGGTATGCAGCGGGTCCCCACGGAGGCGTCAGAGTCCCTGATGGATAAGCTATGATCGGGGTGGTACTCACCGGCCACGGCCAGTTTGCCCCCGGCCTGGCCGACAGTATGGGCCTCATCATCGGGGAACAGGAGAATTTTGCCGTGGTCCCCTTCACTCCCGAGCTGGCTCCCGAGGAGCTCTCCGCCCGGCTTCTGGATGCCGTGCGGGAGGCAGGCGGGGACGAGACCCTGATCCTCTGCGACCTGGCGGGCGGCACCCCCTTCAACGAGACCATCAAGCTCTTACCCCAACTGGGGGAGCATGTGGAGGTCCTGGCCGGGGTCAACCTGCCCGCCCTGATGGAGGCCTGCACCGACCGGGACGACGTTACGGTGGCCGAGCTGGCAAGCCAGCTCCAGGAGACCGGCCGGAGCTCTCTGAGCCGCTTTGTCCTTCCCTCCTTCGACGAGGACGACCTGGACGAGTAAGCTTTTCGCACTGTTTTTGGCGGCCTTGTCCGTCGAAAGGACTTCAACGCTCCAAAAGAGCGGTTGGAATCTTATGATTCCAACCGCTCTTTTTTCATACCCTTTTGTCGTTCCTTCCCGCCGGAACAGCGGGAAGCGGATCAGCCGGACGGATGCGCATTGAACTTATCCGAGTATAGCTCCAGCGCCATGCGGTCAGCCAGGGCGGGCTGCACCCCGTCCCGGGTAATACTGAGTCCGGCGGCATAGCTGGCAAATTGAATGGAGGAAAGGATGTCGTGATCCTCACTGAGATAAACAGCCAACGCGCTGATAAAGGCGTCCCCCGCGCCGGTGGTATCCACCGCCTGGAAGCCGGCTGCCGGAAAGTAGCGCCGAAGCTCCCCGTTCCGAAGATAGCAGCCCTTCTCCCCCAGAGTGATGATAACATTCCGCGTTCCGGCGGCATAGAGGATGTCGGCCTTCTCCTCGATGGACTGCGCCCCCTTTACCTGGACCTCCAGCTCCTTTTCATTGGGAACCAAGAAGGTGATCTTCTTCAGGATCTCAGGGGGGATCGCCCTCTGGGTCGTGGGCTTTACAATGGTCTGTATCCCTTTTTCGGCACAGAAGTCAATGGTGTATACCGCCGTTTCCCACGGGATCTCCGTGGAGATCAGGCAGAACCGGGCCCCTTCAAAATAGGCGGAATTGTCCTTCACCACGTTGGGCTGAAGCTCATCGTTGGCGCCGTGGGCACGCACGATGGTGCTCTCACCGTTTTCCGCCACCAGAATATATGCCTTCCCGGTGGGCTTTTCATGGATGATCCGCACTCCCGCGGTGCTGACGCCATTTTCCACCAGGCTGTTATAGAGCAGCCTGCCCTCCTGGTCGCTGCCCAGGCAGCCAATGGCGTGGACATTGCCTCCCAGCTTGGCGGCTCCCACCCCCTGGTTGGCGCCCTTGCCGCCGGGCAGGTTCAGAAGCCGTTGGGCCTGCAGGTTCTCGCCGGAGGTGGGGATATGGGTCATGTGAATGATCACGTCCATATTCATGCTGCCCACCACAACGATACGCTTCCCGGCGCTGTGCAGAGGAGGAGCCACACTGCCCCCCTGCCACAGCCGGGGAGAGAGCTGCCTGGACTGGTCCGGCGCTTTCGCCCCCCCCTCGATCCGCGCGATCAAAGCTTCCATGGCGGAGCAGCCCAGATCCCGGAAACGGACATCCACCATGGTCAGCTCCGGCTCAAACACATCCAGCGGCGCGCTGTGAACAGAAAGGCCGATGACCGAATAGTCCCGCGGGACCTGGAGCCCATACCGGCTCAGCGTTCGGTAGACACAGGCCGCGAGCCGGGCATCCTGGCACAGGAAAGCCGTGCCGCTACCGTAGGTAAACTGCCGGACAAAGGCCGAGGCCTCCTCCAGGCTCTCACAAAGGCAAAGGGCATTGGGCTGCTTGATGATCTCGTTGTCATAAAGGGCCTCGTTATACCCTGCCAGCAGGTCCTCCCGCAGAAAATGGGAGCGCCAGCCGATCAGTGCGATCTCCCGGTGGCCGAACTTGATCAGATGCTCGGCGGCCAGCTTGGCGGCGGCGGCATAGTCACAGTATGCCATACAGTGTCCGGCCAGACTTTGGCGGTTGGAGGCGACGGTATAGACCAGCTTTTCCGGCGCGTCGGCAAGCATTTCCTCCAAATCAGCCTCCCGGTCCAGATAGAGGGCGATCCCGTCCGCCCCTCTGCTGAACAGGCTGCTGAGGTGCTTGTCCCTGTCCGCCTCACTTTGACAGGTGCAGAGGATCATGCTGTAGCCCTCGGCGCTGGCGGCGGCCTGCGCCCCGGAGATAAAGTCGCTGTACTCCTTGGTTCCGCCGGGCAGCAGCAGGCCCACAAAGCCCCCAAAGGTGGAATCGTTCTGGATATACTTGCGGAAGGGCTTGAAATTATATTCCTTTACGATTCGGAGGACCTTTTCCCGGGTCTCCTCGGTGATGGAATCCGCCTTGTTGTTGATCACCTTAGAAACCGTGGCCGGAGAGACTCCCGCAATGGCGGCAATATCCCTGATGGTCATGTACAGCCCTCCCTCTTTGCGTTGATAGTCCAAACCACCGCAGAACAGCCATTTTGCGGTGGTTTGGTGTCATTATATCACGATAAATGGTGAGAAGCAAGCCCTTCCAGTGTCACTTTCCAGCATTGCCCAGCTTGGCGAACAGGTCGCCGAACATGGCGTCCCGGCTCAGGCCGTAGCACAGGCGGATGGGATGCCGGGACTCGTCGTGGGCCCAGGTCATATCATCGTTGAGGACGGGTGACGGCGCCAGGGCGCTGGTGACCCAGTTGGGGTTCATCACATAGCCCACCGTGGAGATGTCCCAGATGATCCGGGAGCGTGCCATGTGCGTGGTGGGGTACTGCTTGCACACCTCGGCGGGAATATCGTCCATACCGCCGGTGTAACCCTTCATCATACCCTTGAAGGCTTTGCTCGGCTTCAAGGCATCCAGCACGATCCGGCCCAGATAGTCCCCGATGGCGCTGCGGCCCATAAGCAGGGCCTCCATCTCGGCGGGGGTGACGGTGAGATGGTCGGCCACCCCGGCGCAGGGCACCAGCACCAGGGGCACCCCACAGTTGAAAAGGTGCTGGGCGGCGGGCACATCCTGCATCAGGTTGAACTCCACACCGTTCTTAAAATAGGGCGGCTGGCCGCCCAGCCAAACCACCGTGATCTTCTCGGCGATGGCGGGCTCCATCATGAGGGCGGATGCCACGTTGGTGATGGCTCCAATGGCCAGGACGTAGAGCCGCTTTCCCTCGGGCCGGGCCATGGCCCGGCGGACCAGGTCCCGGGCGGCCTCGCTCTCCACGGGCTTGCGGCCGGGGTCGTCCTCAATATAGGCGGTGGAGCCCCGGAACACCTTCCCCTCGGGGGACTCCCCCAGCAGAGAAAACAGGTGCAGGATCTCCTGATAGCTCAGCTCCATGCCCTCGGCGGGGGTGTCGGCAAAGTGGATACCCTCTCCCAACATCTTGCGGGTCAGACGGGGCGGCTTCTGTCCCGGCGGGACCAGCATTTTGCCGATGGCCTGGGAGCAGAAGGGGGCGGCGTAGACCGCCTCCACGTTGACCCGCTCCGGGGAGCGGAGGGCCCAGGCGATGGCAAACTGGTCATCCACTTCGTTGTAGGCGTCGGTGTCGATGACAACGTCCACGATCTCCTCGGTGGGAAATTGAAGGGCGTCGGCGAGCTTCTGATGGTCGATTTGATAAGCCATGACGATTCCTCCTCTGATTATTGTACCTTGGCTGCCGTGGCGGGTGCGTCGGCGTGGGCCTTGTTGGCGGCGCTCCTGCGCTTGAAATCGGCGATATAACGCTGAATGGTAGGCATACCCAACACGCCAACCAGGAACAGCCCCAGGAAAATATTCTGGAGGTTGTCGGGCCAGCCCAGGGCGATGATGCCGGTGAAGATGACGCTGAGGCAAAGGTTGCCGATGAAAATTCCCACACAACTCCGAACCAGGCGGCCCATGGACATACCGATGATGACACTCATCATGGGCTTAAACACAATACCCATGGAGCCCATGTTGGCGTAATAACCCGCAGCGCTGGAGTAGCAGGTGGATACCACGGCGGCCATCGCCAGGAACACGCTGCCCAGAATAAAGGTGCCAAACTTCACCTTCATGGGATCAATGCCCACGTTTCGGGCGATGAGCTCATCGCTGCCCACCACACGGGCCTGGTTGGCGATCTTGGTCCGGGTGTTGACCAGCTCAAAGACGATGGCGATCAGGATCAGGACAATAAAATTATAGGGAGCCTTCCCTATAAACTGCATGCTTGCCGGAGCCTTGAAATACTGCCATGTGGCGACATCAGGCAAAACATCGGCGCAATACTTGTTCAGCCGCTCTCCTATCACCTCAAAGACCATCAACGAGCCCAGGGAAATAACGAACGAAGGAATCTTCAGTAGAGCGAAGAGCTTACCAATAACGGTGGCCAGAAGCAGAGAAGCCAGCACGGCACCCAGGATCATGCCAATAGGGCCGAAATAGTATCCGCCGATACAGCCCGCCATACTGGCCAGAGTCATGCGGGAGCCCACAGAGAAGTCCATGATGCCGCTGGTAAAGCCAAAATGGACGCCGTAGGCCGTGATGGTGGGGACCACCGCCAGGGTCAGCATGGAAATGATAGAGTCCAGATTGCCCACCCGGTTCGGAGCCAGCAGCAACATTACCAAGTATAGGGCCACCGGAATCATAAATGCCTTTGCGATATTGATAACTTTTGTTTTCATGTTCACGGGTTAGGGCACCTCTCTCTGAAATGGAGTTTACAGGGGGGACCGCCGGGGCAGTCCCCCCTGTGTGAATGGCAATTACTTGCTCATGGATCTGGCGTAATCAAGGCTGTAGTTATCAATAAAAGCCTGAATCGTTTCCAAGTCCTTGCCCAAGAGAGTCTCATTCCACTGCTCTCCGCTGAGCATGGGGACGTTGGGGTTCTCGTAGTAGACAGAGTAGTCCGCAGCATCCTCGGGGTTGGTGATGAACATCATGCGTGTGTTGAGCTTGTAGGGAGTCTCATCGGTATTGACGCCCATGACGTTGTTGATCATACAAGCGCCCGCGATCACCCAATCCATCACCAGGTTGCCGCCGGCCACCACCTTCAGAGGCTTGCCCTCGCCCATATACTCCTCCATGCCGGCAGCGATGTCGATCATGCCGATGGCTACCTTGTCCTGCATGTTGTGGTTGACCAGGGCCTGGTTGGCGCCAGCCAGAGCACCGTTGGTGACCAAGCCGCCCACGATGAAGATACCGTCCACCTCGGGGTAGGAGGAGATGATGCCCTCCACGGCGTTGGTCACATCGCTGGCGGAAACGATACCACGGGTCTCGGTGAGCATCTTGATGCCGAACTCCTCGCAGGCCTTGGCGATGCCCTTGTCCCGCAGGTCGCCGGCCGCGTCGCCCAGGGTCAGGCCGATGACGGCCAGGTTCTTCACTCCGTGATCCTCATGGAGCCTTTTGACCACCTCGTAGGCGGTATCTTCCTCGTAACAGAACTCATTGCCCACCAGCTTGGACTGAGAGAAAACATACTCTTCCAGTTCAGGATCGGAGAGGCGGCGGTTCACCAGGAACCAGTCCACATCGTTCTCCTCAAACAGGTCAGCCATCAAACGGACCTGGCCCTCAGAAGAGGAGCTGGCCAGAACACCGTCGATGCCCATGTTGATCATATTTTCATAGGCGGTCGCCATGCCGTCAGAGCCGCCGCCGCCGATTTGGACGGGAACCAGCTCAATATTGGCGGCTTTGCACATATCCTCAAGGTCCTTGGCAACAGCCTGGAAAGTGGCACCATAGCTGGACATGTCAACATAGCCCAGCTTGTAGGGTTCGGTGCGCTCGGTGTCCTTGGTCTCCACAGGATTCTGAGTCTCGTTGCCGGGCTTGTCACCGCAGGCGGCCAGCAGGCCCACCAGCATAGTGCCGGCCAAAAGGGTGGCAAGCAGTTTCTTCATTTTCATTGTTGGTTCCTCCTAAAATATATTTTTGGTTTATGGTTACAGGGATCTGCCTGATGGAGCACTTACTTGATGACGGCGGTGTTCTCCCGGTCGAAGGAGATGGCCACGGCCACGATGAAGATGAAGCCCTTGATGAGCTGCTGGGTGGGCACGGTCAGGTTGAGCAGGAAGAGTCCGTTGTCCACCACCGCCATGATCAGGCCGCCGATGATGACCGAGCGGAACTTGGAGTTCCACCCCCCCGAGAAGGGGACGCCGCCCAGGAGAAGTCCCAGCATGGTGTTGATCTGGGTGTTGCCACCCGAGGTCACAGTGGCGTTGCAGGTACGGACCAGAGTAAAGGTCGCCATGATCGCACAGGCCAGGCCGCTAATGAGGAAGGGGATAAAACGCTCCAGCCTGACCCGGACGCCCGCCTGGTGGGCCACCTCCTGCCTGGCGCCGATGGACCGGCAGTGTTTTCCGAAGGAGGTATAGTTGAAGACGATCAAGGCAATGACGGCTACTACCAGAACAGTACCATACTTGAATACGAGGGTATCTATATTTTTGAAATCATAGTTGGCAGTGATGGAGCCACCGCCCAAAAGTACCGAGGCCAGGCCGCCGTACATAAAGGAGGCGCCCAGAGTGGCGATGAAGGAGTTGACCCCCAGGAAAATACAGATCGTGCCGTTGATGGCGCCCATGGTCAGGGAGGCGACGATCATGACCAGAATGGCCAGGGGAATACTGGTTTGAGAAACCATAGCTCCCAGGGCGGCGCTGACGCAGATATTGCCCGCCAGGGAATAGTCCATATTGCCCTGGGACATGAGGAAGATCCCGCCGCAACAGGGAATAATGGCCGAAAAGGCATAGTTGGCAAAGGTTTTGAGGTTCCGTGCGGAAAGAAGTCTGCCGCCGGTGGTGACCTGGAAGAACACGATGATAAAAATGAGGCCCAGGAAGGGGACGATGCTCTTGACGGTCTTGGCGGACAGCTTAAAGCCGCTCTGTTCTTTTTTCAGTGTGGTAGAGTTCATTTTTCCGCCCCCTTAAATCATGTAGTCGATCAGGGTGTGCTCGGTGACCGAGGGATCACGGAGGAACTCCCCGCTGATGGCGCCGTCCTTGAAGGTGAGGATCCTGTCACTCATGCCGATGAGCTCGGGAAGCTCCTCCGAGATCATGAGGATGGCCTTGCCCTGATTCTTCAGGTCGGTGAGGATCCGATAGATGTCAGCCTTGACGCCGATGTCAATGCCGCGGGTGGGGCAGTCAAAGATGTAGATCTCGGCCTCGCTGGCCAGCCACTTGCCGATGGACACCTTCTGCTTGTTGCCGCCCGAGAGGTACATGACGTACTGCTTGGGGCCCTGCATCTTGATGGAGAGGGTCTCCCCCATTCGGTTGGCCAGGTCCATCTCGGCCTTGGGGGAGATCAGGCCGCCCTTGGCCAGCTTGGGCAGGTTGGGCAGGCAGATGTTATCCTTTACGCTGCCCGCGCTCATCAGGGCCTCGGTGTCCCGGTTCTTGGAGATGTAGGCCATTTTTTGCTTGACCGCCTGCTTTGGGTTGACGATCTCGGCCCCGTTTTCCAGCTTCACCGTGCCATAGTCCGGCTTGATGATGCCGAAGAGGATCTTGCCGAAGTCGTGCATGCCGCAGTCGGTGAGGCCGCCGATGCCCAAAATCTCACCCTTATGTAAGTCCAGAGTCAGGTCCTTCATGGGCCCGTAGCAGATGTCCCTGGCGGACAGGGCCACCTCGTCGGTGAGCCGTCCGTTCCAGTCATTGCGGTAGAAGTTGTCGGCGATCTCCCGTCCCACCATCATCTGCCGCAGGGCCCCCACCGTCATCTCCTCCCGGTTCAGGGCCCCGATGTAGTGGCCGTCCCGGAGGACGATGATGGAGTCACAGATGGCCATGAGCTCCTCAATGTCGTGGCTGATGAAGAGCACCGAACGGTTGTCGCGGCGCATCTTGTTGATGAGCCGGTACATCACGTCCCGGCCCTCCCGGCCCAGGGCGGTGGTGGTCTCGTCGATGATAAGGAGCTGAGGCTCGGCGCACTCGGCCCGGGCCACCTCCAGGAGCTTGCGCTCCTCGAAGGACATGGCGTTGACCACCTGGGCCGGGTCGATCCCCTCCACCCCGATCTTGTCCAGGGCCTCGGCCGCGGCGGCGTTCATGGCCTTCAGGTCCAGCAGCCCGGCCTTGGTGAACTGCTGCTCCCGTCCGGCGAAGATATTGGCCGCCACGCTGATGTTGTTAAAGGTGCCCTGCTCCTGGACCACCATGGCCACCCCCTTGGAGATGGCGTCGGTGATGTCGTTGGGAGCGTAGGGCTCGCCGTTGAGGTAAAGCTGTCCCTCATCCTGCTTCTGGATGCCGGCCACGATGGTGGAGAAGGTTGACTTGCCCGAGCCGTTCTCCCCGATCAGGCCGACCACCTCACCCCGCTTGATCTCGAAGCTGACCTGCACAAGAGCTTTTGTGGGGCCGAAGCTTTTGCTGATCCCCTCCGCCCGGAGGATGATCTCCTTTTCCTTGACCTCGCTCATGATATCCCCTCTTTTTTCAGAAATTTACATTTCAACACTCAAACAAATGCCGCGTTTTTTACCTGGGCAAGGGTGGGGATACTCACCGCCGCCCCTTTTTTCCCAATGGCCAGGGCGCTGGCCCGGGTGGCGGTCTCCAGAGCCTTTTGTGGCTCCATCCCCGCCATAGTGCAGGCCAGGAAGTAGCCGCAGAAGGTATCTCCCGCCCCGGTGGTATCCACCACCGGGACCTTGTGGGCCGGGCAGGTCAGCTCCTGCCCGCCGCCGTGGTACATGGCCCCCTTGTCCCCCAGGGTGAGTACGATAGCGGCCCCGGGGAATTTCCCGGCCAGGGCAGCCAGGACCCGGCTCCCCTCCTCACTCGCGGCCCCGGAGAGGGTCTGCCCCTCCAGCTCGTTGAGAAGAAAGACGTCCACCAACTCCAGAGGGTAGGCGGGCAGCTCCTCCGAGATGGGCGAGGGGTTGAAGGCCACCTTCAGCCCCCGCTCCTTGGCGGAGCGAATGGCATAGTCCACATTGGAGATCTCGTTTTGAAGCAGTATGTAATCCCCCGGTCCAAAACGCGCCAGGGTCTCGTCGATCATTTCGGGGGTGATCTTCCGGTTTGCCCCGCCGTAGATGATGATGGAATTGGCTCCTGAGTCGGCCAGCTGGATGATGGCGTGGCCGCTGGGCTCTTCGAGCCGGCGGATCAGGCCGGTGTCCACACCGGAGTCCTCCAGGGTCCTCACCAACTCCTCCCCGTCCGGCCCCACACAGCCGGCCATGTACACCTCAGCCCCCGCCCGGGCCAGAGCCACCGACTGGTTCAGGCCCTTTCCGCCCTGCTTGGTCTCCCGCTCCCGGGCCGAAAGGGTCTCCCCCTCCAGATTGATGTGGCTGACACTGTATACAAGGTCAATGTTCAAGGAACCGAGGGATAGGATCTTCATGATAACCACAACACTTTCTGTTCGGATCGTCTTTGTCGGCATCCCTGGCCCGCAATGGGAACCAATCGGCACGCTTAGGAAACAAGAATCCGAAACCATTTTCAAGCAGAGCATACCACGAGTAAAGCAGTTTTGTAAATAGTTTTCTTTCCTGGAACGTGATTTTTGGTAATAGATGCTATAAATAAAGCGAAAAACATCCAACAATCCAGGTGCATCTTTGTCGGAAATGACGAGGCGGTCAAGAGGTGTGTACCGACCCGATCGGCAGTCTTCCCCCTCATATCCTCATCGACATTGAGGGTATCCCAATTCTCCAACAGAAAAGGGAAATTTTTGTCCGGGCGCAACACAGGCGGCAAAAAATCTGTCTGATTGTGTGTAAGGTACAGATAAATGGAAAGCAAAGGGGGGGATCCCCCCTTTGCCCACAGGTTCCCTGTGGGCAATAGTCCTTGAAAAACGGAGGATGCGAGGATGAAAAAATGTGCGTTGAGTGCATTTCTGGCGGTCTGTACGCTTTTGGGCGTGCTGTCCTTTGGAACGACGGTGACAATCGCGGCGCCGGGAATGGAAGCACGGTATCAGACGGAGGAAGACGGAGCGTGGAACTTCGGAACCTTGTCTGAGGCCTGCGCCAATGTATACGCCGGAGGCCGGGTGGAGGTGCTGGAGAACATTCTTCTGGAGGCCCCAATCAAAATTCAGACGCCCATGACCCTTTCCAGCGCGGAGGGGGAAGGTCCATATACGGTCAGCTATACCGCTGAGACATACGGCGACTTTATGCTGACGGTCTATGCCGACGCTGTTTTTGAGAATATCCTTCTGGACGGCAGACGGGAGGAGGGACTTACCACCCATATTGAGCTGGTGGGAGTGCAGGGCGGCAGTACGCTGACCTTAAATTCCGGGGCGGTCATTCAGAATAACGACAATATTGATACCGCAAAGGCGGCTGGAGGCCTGCGGGTGGTCAGAGGTACGGCGGTCATGGAGGAGGGTTCTGTTATCCGCAGTTGCCGTGCCGCTGCCGGAGGCGGCGCGGCGGTGGCCGGCAATAGGGGGACCCTTATCCTGAACGGCGGCGTGATAGAGGACTGCCAGGCCATTCAAGGGGGCGGGGTGTTTCTTCAGGGAGACGGCGTCCTTCGGATCTACGGCGGCGCGATTCGGAACAACACGGCCCTGAAGGACCTGGGGCGCCCCTCCTACAAGCCTTCCTCCCCCGCGGCCAACGGCGGTGGGATCTATGTGGAAAAGGGCCAGGTCTTCCTGTTGGGCGGCAGCGTCAGCGATAATCTGGCGGAAAGCTGCGGCGGCGGGATCGGCGTCTACAACGGCTTGGTGCAGTTGGCCAAGGGCTCCATCACAGAAAATAAGGCCGCCGTGTATGGCGGCGGGATCTCCGCTTCTCCTTTCACCTACATCACAGTGGGAAACGGTCCCCAGGTGACCGGCAACATCAGCGGCAACCGGCATGAGGGCGTTTTTGACAATGTCTATCTGGACGGAGCGGAGGACTCCACCTCCGCCTATGCCACCCGGCCCATGACCGTGGGGGCGGCCCTGTGGGATGAGGCGGTCCTTGGCGTTGCCCGGTGGCTGCGGCCCGATAAAGATCACCCCTACCGTATTGTAGCGGTTCCCAACGCCGGGAAGTATACCATCACTGAGAGCGATCTGGAGAAATTCCGCAGCGATGACCCCCAGTATGTGACGCTGCTTCATGAGGGAAATGTCGTCCTGGCCAACGTCCATGTGATATTCGACAACCAGGGCCATGGGGAGCGGCCTCAAGGGCAGCGGGTGGGGGAAGACTACAAGGCGGTGGAGCCGGAGCCGCCCACCGAGCTGGGATATACTTTTAGCGGCTGGTATCGGGAGCCGGAATGTGAGACCGAGTGGGATTTTGAGGGGGACACCATCCCAGAGTATGCGGCGGAGCCGCTGACCCTGTATGCCAAGTGGGAGCTGATTTCCTATCCCATCACCTATGAGCTGGATGGTGGAGAAAACGCCCCCGAAAACCCCGACAGCTATACCATTGAAAGCGAGACCATCACGCTGAAGGCTCCCACAAAGGAGGGATATCTCTTCAAGGGCTGGACAGGGGCGGAGAGAGAGCAGACCCAGCCAGACACGGCGTCCATCCCCCACGGCTCCATCGGACCCCGGAGCTTTACCGCCCACTGGGAAAAGAAAACGGAGCCGCCCACGCCTGTGCCGTCTCCCACACCTACCCCGGATGATGGTGATGACGATCCGCCGCCCACTCCAAAGCCTACATCAAAGCCCAAGCCTACGCCCACGGCGGAACCGACGTTACCCCCTAAGCCTACCCCAACGCCGGAGCCCACCCCCACCCCTACAGAGGAGCCGGAGCCGTCCGCAACACCTGACGCCGTCCCCTCAGAGACCCCGAACGCCACGGTGGAGCCTACGCCGGAAGCGACCTTGGAACCGTTCCCTGTGCCCGCGCCAGAGGAAGTGCCAAGCCCTTCTCCCGCGCCTGTCCCAACGCCCGCCCCAGTTCCCGACCATATACCCAATACTGGAGACCCCACCCACACGCCGCTGTGGGCGGGGTGTGCTTTGATGTCGCTGACTGGGATGGGGATCATCATAGCGCCGTGGTTTCGGCGGAGGCGGCGGTAAATGACGCGGTATAAAGGCCGGCGGATTCTTCCGCCTCCTCCCCGGAAAAGACCCTTGCTCCTTTTTCTCCACGCGGTCAAAGGATCCGCCCTTTACAATACTGGAACAGCGGCGAAATACGGCGATCGGTCGCTGACCCTTTCTACTTGCAGCTGCCACCGGGAAAACGGTGCCTTTGTGGTGGCAAGTCATTCATTTTTTTAGCCGCGCGCCCAAGGAAAAAGGATGGGGCCCACGAGACCGCCGCTGTCTTTGGCCCGGATACCAGCCGGGCAGTACGGGTCACGGTTTGGGTCTGGAAAAACGCGGACGCAAAAACTCCACCAAAAGACAAAAAAAGTCACCGTTTCCAGTAGGAAACGGTGACTTTCTGCAATAAGTGGTTAAAATCGATTTTCTTTCGAGATTGCGTCCAAAACCAAATCGAAGCCCAGCGAAGCGGGTTCGATTTGGAAAGGAGGAGCAGCGCAATGAGCGCGCTCTGACTTTTGAAAAAAGTCGGAGCAAGCGATATGCAGCTTGCTCCGACGTGTCAAGCCCAAACACTTTAGATATTTGACCTGAGACCCTTGCCGTGCAAGGAAGCCAAAAAGGAAATAAGCCTGATCTGCAGGCGGGAGCGCCCGTCAGAGCAAGTAGCTGTCATTCTGCCCCGCCCGGTTTTCCTCGTCGGTGTACCGCAGCTCCACGGTGATGTTTCCCTCCCTGTCCTGGGCCTTCTGAAAAATGCCGCAGAGCTTGTCCACATACTCGGTAAAGCCTTCGTTATCTCCGTAGGGGATCCCGGTATAATGTCTGGGCCGCAGGATGGTGAAGTCATCACCCTTATAGGGCAATCCGGTCAAAATGTCCCACAGCGCATCAAAATTTTCTCCGTACCAGTCATCCCATTCCATTTTCCGCCGCAGCTCCAACCATAGCTCAGCCACATATTTGCAGGGAGACAGATCTATCGTTACCTGCTCCCGGGGAAGGAGAACGTAGTCGAAGTGATCCCTCCCCAGCTCATCCCGCAGACGGTCAAACAGCGCAAAGACCTGCTTCAAAGCAGCGGCCGCCTCCCCGTAAGGCTCGTCGGCGTAACGGATCTCCACCCGAAGATCCTCCCCGCAGCCCCGGATATATCCCTCCAGTCCCTCCAACGTGTGGACTTTGGGCTCGATCTCAAATTCAATGGAAAGGACATTGAACAACGTCCAGGCACGGTCATACCGACCAAACCAAGGTTCCACCAGCCTCATATCTCATTCTCATCCTTTCCGTCATAAGTGATTTCATAAAAGGTCAGATAGTGGTCGTAGGTCACAAAGATCAGCCCGTCATTAGAAAACAGGACCCGGTGTCCATTTCGCCGGCCCTCATAGTAATTGATATCTGCCTCATACCAGATCCGACCGGGTGCGGAGGGGAGGTGTCCGTTTGCGTTGTCGTAGATCCCGCCAAATATCATTTTGCCGGGGGCCCACCGCCTTGGAGGCTTTCCTTCTTTCCAGCCCAATGCTATTGCATCAGTTCGTGAAATATAGTAATCCGGCAGCTGTCCATAATGAACAAGCCAATAGTCGGCGCCGTTTTCTCCATCCTTTGTCGCGCCGCCGGGTGTGATGGTCTCCATGGGAAGTATAGCACATCGACAGTGGTCATGCAACGGCGGCTCCACCGCCGGCCGTTCGTCCATGGCATAGATTTTCCCGTGATGTTCCCGGCATTCCTTGCATAACTTAAAGTCCAGCACGGCACTCCAGTTTTTCCAGTGAACGCTCCGGGTCGTTTCAGGAAAGAAGGTATCCAGAAGCCCTTTGCGTATCGCTGTCATACAACGTAAGGGATCTGCCGTTAAAATAGTTCCATAGGTGCTTTTTCGATACATAAAGCCTTCCCATATATATGTTCTCACCTATATATGGTTTGGGGATCCCCGTTCTATGTTTTGATACATCAAACGGCAAAAAAACATCGACAAATTTCTTGCCGAAATTTGTCGATGTATGGTTGCGGGGACAGGATTTGAACCTGCGACCTCCGGGTTATGAGCCCGACGAGCTACCAGCTGCTCTACCCCGCGATATAAAGGATCTGAATGGGGCCCCCCGCAAAAGCGATCCTTAGCTTTTTTGGGGAAAGGAGAAAGGAGCTTGAGGGATATGGAGCTTTCAGCCAGCCCCTCAGGCTGGAAGCAAAATGAACCAAGCTTCTTTCGACGTGGTGCCGGAGACCGGAGTCGAACCGGCACGTTCTTTTGGAACACAGGATTTTAAGTCCCGGGCGTCTACCAATTCCGCCACTCCGGCATGGATGACACGGACTTCTCTGTGATGCTCTAACAGGATAACACAGCTTATGCGGAATGTCAAGAAAAAATTCCAAATCCCGAGATATTTACCAAATGCAGATGGGACTTGACAGCGCATAGGCGGAGGATTATAATGGATCCAACAGAATAAGTTCTTCGGGGCAGGGTGTGATTCCCTACCGGCGGTATAGTCCGCGAA
>CAJUEU010000011.1:0-50251 GCA_910585735.1 uncultured Oscillospiraceae bacterium
GGAGATATGCGGGATCGAACCGCAGACCTCTTGAATGCCATTCAAGCGCTCTCCCGAATAATCGGTGAACCAGCCCTCAAGCATCAAAAAGGTATTTCTCACACTGCCAACCTCCACCGCAGAGCACTCTTGTAAAGCAAATTGTAACAGACTCTTTGCCAGAAGTCAACGAGAGGCCGAATGAGTTCCGCCATTTCTGGCGGACTTTTTTATGAGGCAATGGCAGCCACCTCATAGTTATCTGACACATCTATACCAAGATCAAACTGTGCGATGTTCATGTTGAGCTCAAAGCGCAGCCGATAATCCTGGGACACATATACTTTCTTGATGATGTAACCGGCAATCATCTTCTTCACCTCCAAATCGCTGGAATCGAACATCTCAGACCATTTGAGGATGCGGTGGTAATCCGCTTTGATTTGGTCGAGCTTGTTTTCGTTCTCTGCCAGCTCATTATTCAGTGAAGTCAGTGCTTCGTTGGCTTCCATCATCTTTTTTCGAGCGTTTTCCACGAGCTCGGACAGAAGATTCATCGAGAAGCTGCTGGTCCCCTGGATGGCCTTGACCACCTCCGCTTTCAGAGAGTCATACTCCTTTGTAGCCTTGGCACTTTCCATCTTGGCCGCATCTAACCGTTCCTTCAGTGTAACCATAGCGTTTCGGTGAGTGCGGGATATGATCTCATCCTCACTGACCGCCTCCATGCGGTTGAATATCTCATGTAAAACATCGGTGACCAGCTTGTCCAGAATGTGCATCGTGTAGCCGGTGGGACCGTTACATTCGGCCCGCTTCCGGGTCTTGTTATAGCATACATAGCGGATTCGCTTGCGGCCAATTTTCTCACCGGCTGCGTTGACCCGGACAGTCCCGCTGGTGGTCAGGGTCAGCCGTCCTCCGCAGTGGCCGCAGAACACATTGCCGGAAAGCAGGGATTGGCCTCTGGTGTTCTTTGGCATCGTCCGCTTCTCATTGTACTCGTTGACCCGTTCTTCCATAAGCTTCTGTGCCAGTTGGAAGTTGGCGGTGGTAATGATCTGGAGATCATCGAATACTTCTGAGTATGTCTTGCCGCTCCGTAGGACTCCTGTGTACATGATGTTATGAAGGATATGGCCAATGGTGGCCTCATGCCAGTTTCTCCCCTCGCGGGTATGGATGCCCTGTTCGGTAAGGAAGTTGGCTATTTTGAACCTGCCGTAGCCGGAGCCAATACAGAGGTCAAAAATCATACGGATCACCTTTGATTCGTTCTCATCGATCTCCAGCTTCATTACCTCATGCTTCCGTTTGTTGAGGATGCCGCTGGGGACCAGTCTATATCCATACGGCGCCACACCTCCACGGAAACGGCCTTCCTGAACCATTTGGCCCAGTGCTACCTTCGTCCGCATGGAGGTTTTCTGGCTCTCACCATCGGCCTGCCAGAAGCGGATGTAGTTGGTGAGCCTGTCGACATGACTGTCGATTCTCTGCTCCCCCTCGTTCACGCTCCATACATGGATACCATTCTTGACGAACCACTCCACCACAAAGGGGGTTTCCTCTGCTCGTCTGCCGATACGGTCAAACATGAACACCAGAAGGATATCAAACATCCCTTTCTCGGCGTACTCCTTAATAAGTTGGATCTTGTCCCGGTCATTGGCACTTACTTTGAAGCCCGAGACACCATCTTCCCTCTCCTCCAGCACAATGTTCCAACCCATCCGATCTGCGAACTCATGACAGGCTTTACGCTGGACCGGGATGTCTGCTTGGTTTTGCTCATCGTGGTCGACCTGCTTGGTCGTGGAAACTCGGTATAAACAACAAACTCTTTCAGCCATTTTATATCCGTCCTCTCATTTGTTAATTGGGAGGATCGGATATCTGATTCCTATGCAGTTTTCAAGGTGCCCGGCTTTCGCCAAAGCAAGTATGCCACACCTCCCGTCAAATAGCTACTACTTTTTTCGGGATTTACGGCCCTTAAGGCAATTCTTTCAGGCATCTTTTCATTATACAGCAGAAATCTCTTTCAGTGAATACTCTCCCCATACATAATCAACCTTTTTCGACTTTTGGCTAAATTTACAACTGCAGTCAAAAACAACCCTGCTGATGATTCTCTTCTGATCAGGAAATCTAATTTTTTCCTGTATCTCTGGAAAATTATTTAGTAACCAATCGGTTACTTCACGGCACAAATCATCCTCTTCTGTAGTTGTTTTTTTCTCGTACTTAAGTAGCCACGAATAAATATAGTCTTCAATGAAAAGGTAATACTTCCTGCACAATTCATTTATCAAATCTACAGTCTCTTTCCGTTCAAGCCAGCTTTTAGTATTAAAGAAATTGGAATCATCGCAAGCACCCATCAAACAAGTAATTGCTTCAAGTTCATTATATTTTTGCGTTGAATAGGTCCGCCGGTATGCAAAAAGCTGTGGATGCTCAGGCAGAAGAAGCTCAAAATCTCCCCACTTCAAAATTTCGCTTGCATTCCGCAGAGCGATCAACTCCCGGTAAAAGCAGAGAATAGACTCCTTAGATCAAAGGGAATGGTATCCCATTTGCTGCCTGCGCCATCCATGTCCATAATGTCAAACTGGAAGAGAAGGTCCAGTTCCCGACCATCCCCAACCACAGAATTGGCGTTACAAGTATTTACAAAGCTGGTTTCACCAACACACATACAGTTCCGCCCGTCAAAACATTTCTGGCGCATTTCGCGCAGGTACTCGTGGAGCTTGGGCTGAAAAGCAAAATGCTCCGGAGCGAATACATAGCCATCACCTACGCCATCCGGCAGGGCAGGGTTCTTAGCGATAACACTGATCACATCCATTCGAAAACCATCTACGCCCTTGTCAAACCAGCGGTTGATCATATCAAAAATATCTTGCCGCATGTTTTCATTTGCCCAGTTTAAGTCGGGCTGTTTTTCGGAAAAGAGATGAAGATACCATTGTTCTGTCTGCTCGTCATATACCTCTCTGACCTCCGCAGGTGTAGCAGGGAGACGGAGCGGTACGCGCATGGAGCTTTTGCCCCGTGTCAGACATATGATCATAATTCCAGTCCTTTCATTTGCAGGTCCTCCAACTGATCCTGTATTGGTGTTATGCCCTGGAGATACGTTGGGTCAACGATGACCTCCGCTTCATCCCTGCCCAGAAAAACAGCATATATATGATCTTTCTGGATTTGGGCCTCATAGACTGCGCCTTGCTCACCGAAGCGGTGAGCGAACCATTCGGCGGTATCCCTGTTCAGTGTCCAGGACAGTGCTTTCACGTTCTTGGCATTGTAGGATGTCAACCCACGGTAGACCGTAACCATATCGTCCAGACCGCGGAAAAGCCCATACTCCTTCTCGTCCATCAACTTCTGCGGGTCGATGGAGCGAAAGA
Organism: uncultured Oscillospiraceae bacterium; assembly: GCA_910585735.1. Classification (GTDB taxonomy): domain Bacteria; phylum Bacillota; class Clostridia; order Oscillospirales; family Oscillospiraceae; genus Vermiculatibacterium. Next base: position 3,399 of record CAJUEU010000011.1, read on the forward strand.
GGGCCAACAGCTCCCGTTTGTTCAGATTAGGGTCGGCGTTCGGAGCCTCCGTGGTAATCCACACTTGAGATAAAGCCTGCGCTGCATCCTGCTCTGACAGGTATGGCATCGCGTATTTCAGAAAGCCCAGCTTGTACGGTTTGGTGATCATCTGGAAAAGTTCAACTGGCTTTTCCGCTTTATTGATCAGCTGACCACATTGTTCGCGCCACGCTTGAAGAGAGGCGGGGTCACCTATCAGGTCAGCCACTGCCATGCATCCGTCATCTTTGCGGATCATTGCAACTCCGCTGTCGGTGAACGGGTGCTTGACCACCAGCGGGGACATTTCGGTGGGCTGAATGTCCAGTTGCAGGAATGTGTGAGCCAGGGCTTTCAGCTCGGTGAGGTCAGTCTTTGCCGGGCGGTTCCGCTTCGATGCCATCACTGCATCCCGCCCATCTGAAATCCTTGCTCTGGGGAGCTGGCCATCAGTTCTTCCAGCCTCATTGCTCCCTGATAGGAAATATAGCCCTCCTCCACAAACCGTCCCTGCTCCTGGCTCATTCGCTGCCTTGCATACCCCTCGTAGTCATAGAACCCCTCCAGATCATCATCGTACTCGAAATGCCCGGACTCACGGATCATGTATCTGCCGTATTCCTCCAGGGTCTTGACCTTGGGGATGAAGTCAAATAGATCCAAGTTTTCTGCCAGATACTTGACCTGTGAGGCACTCTGCGGCTGGGCGAGAGTGATGGCAGCACTCAGTTTCAGCAGATCGTTGTGTTGGTGGAATGCGATGGCTCTGCACATCTCATTCAGAGCGGTCAGGCTTTCCTGTTCCAAATCAGGAACGCTGTCCAATTTTTCCACCCAAATCGAATCGATATTGAAGTACACCTGGTCCATGTCCTCGATTCCACCTCTGGTAAGGGCGCGTTCCAGTTGCTTGTCTGTCATGGGGAGGTTGAGGAAGGTGATATTTCTTGCATCCTCCAGTCCAGAAAGTGGGGATGCCTCCAGTACCATGGGGTGAGCATCGTACAAATACGATGGAAAGGTTCCTCCAAAGTACAGCGGCTCCAACTCCATGCCATTGTCGTAGACCACGCCGTAGGGCGTGACAACTCCCGCACCGCTGTCGATCAACAGACGGGCGGTTTCTTCACCGTCCAGATTCTCCAAATCCTCTGTGGTGATGGTGCCTTCATTCAAATGCAGATAATGTTTCTTGCCGATTTGCTCCAGATTGGAGAAGTCTGTGATCACTGTGGCCTGCTGACAACAGAAAGTCAGGTTGATGAAGTCCTTGATGTCGGTCAGGTCGAGCTTCTCAGCCATCGCCTGGAATTGGTTATCCTCTTCCTTGCAGAAGCTGTCCAGCCGCTTGGCCAGATAGTCCAGCTCATCCACATTGACCAATTGCCCCTCCAGTCGCTTGAGGACGGGATAGCAAGCTGTGATTTCCCCCACTTTGCAGTCCTGCCTGACCGCATCCCCAATCCCCAATGCCTCCAGCACCTCCATGGAGTGGTCATACTCCTCCATGGGCAGCGGGAAGGAGATGGTGGCGATGCCATACTCCGGGTGGGTGGGATTACTGAGTATCGCTTGAAACTGCATCCTTCTTCGACCTTCTTTCTTCATTTGATTTACCGCCGCTGCTCTTTTCTTCTTCCGGGTCATCAGGTTCGGGGCGTCGGTCTGGGGACATCATCATCCGTTCATAGAACTCGTACTTAGTCCCACCCATGAAATACTTTGGCATCTCTGCTCCTTTCCGTCCGTGCTCTGAAAGGGCAGCAAAAAAGGCCGCTGTTCCACTCGGAACACGGCCTGTGTAGTAAGTATTGGTCTGTTCTTGGTTAGAACTGCTGCATCATGCTGGGTCCTTCCATAGCATCACTCCCTTCAAGTTCCTGTTGGTTGGAGCGGTGGACCAAATCATCCAAATCCGGTACTGCTTCTTCGATCTGTTCTATGATGCCCTTGAGCATCTTTTCCCGCTCCGCAGTCATGGCGTAGACACTTTCCAGTGTTTCATAGATACATCGGAAAATCTCCGCATGTTGCTGGTCGCTGAAAATCCGTACCTGCGGGAAAAGCCCAGAGCGGGTGATAAAATCCTGTTTGGCCGCATCATAATCCTCCCCGTAGTAGTGCCCCTGCCACAAGGTAGTGTGATTTTGGACCCATTCCCAAGTAACAAACTCCATCCCGAACCTTGTCTGATGCCCCGCCAGCACCACATTGTTGAACTCCGCCAGCCTGCGGTAGTCGCCCTCCAAACCGCTGGCGTGGATCTGTGGCGCTTGTTCCATCATTGCCTTAATATCTCCTTCGTGCATTGCCGTTCCTCCTGATTTGATTTTATAAAAAGCGGCTGCCTCCAATAGGAAGCAGCCGCTTTAAGGGTAAAAATAGATTAGACCAGAATTGTACCAGAACGATTTGATACGGGAAGGTGTGTACCTTGATTAGCTCCAGATATCCAATCCTCCCATAGATGCAACAAACCACAAGGCTTCCCTTGTGGTTTGTTGTTGGTGGAGATAAGCGGGATCGAACCGCTGACCTCTTGAATGCCATTCAAGCGCTCTCCCAGCTGAGCTATACCCCCACATAGCCGGAAACCCAGGGGGTCCAGGGTTTCCGAACCTGTGAATTATTAAATTGTTTGATTCCCTTTGGGGCTGTTTCACTGGTGACTTGCTCTCCCAGCTGAGCTATACCCCCATACCTTGCTCCAGTGCGTTGCCGCACCGAACGAATGTTATTTTAGCAAATTCAGAGCCAGTTGTCAACAGAAAATTTTAATTTTTTTATTTTCTTTTTATTCCCTTTAGAAATATCCTCTATCCTCTCAGCTCCCACCTCAACTGCCGTCGTCTCCGTGTCCCCCGGCCCAGGAAACCCTTTGGACCGGGGGACACTTTCATTTCATGAGAAATATTTGACCCCTGAACGGAACAGTCCCATATCAAACTGTCCCGGCACATTTCGATACAGCTTTTCGCCTACCCGTTCCGAATGGCCCATCTTCCCCAGCACATGACCGTCAGGGCTGGTAATACCCTCAATAGCCAGGAAGCTGCCATTGGGATTAAAGGCGGTGTCCATGGTTGGCTCCCCAGCCAGATCCACGTACTGGGTGGCGATTTGGCCCTGGGCCACAAGAAGCTTCAACGTGGCCTCGGGGGCGATAAAGCGGCCCTCCCCGTGGCTGATCGGTACGCTGAATATCTCCCCCACCGGGGCCTCCAGAAGCCAGGGAGACAGGTTGGAGCACACCCGGGTGCGGACAATGGAGGACTGATGGCGGCCAATGGTGTTATAGGTAAGCGTAGGGCTGTCTTCCGTCATATCCCGAATCTCACCATAGGGAACCAGTCCCAGCTTCACAAGGGCCTGGAAGCCGTTGCAGATGCCCAGCATGAGACCATCCCGATGCTTGAGCAGGTCCATGATGGAGTCGGTGAGCCGGGAATTGCGGAGAAAAGAGACAATGAACTTAGCGCTTCCCTCGGGCTCGTCGCCTCCCGAGAAGCCGCCGGGCAGGTAGACGATCTGAGCCTTGCGGATGGCCTCCTCCAGCTCCAGCGCCGAATCCCGAAGAGCCTCCTGGCTCAGGTTACGGATGACCACAGTCTCGGCAATCATCCCAGCCTCCACACAGGCCCGGGCCGAGTCATACTCGCAGTTGGTGCCCGGAAACACAGGGATCACCACCCGGGGCCTGGCAATGCCTCGGCCCATGACAGTGGGAGCCCCCTTGATCCAGGTGATGGGCTCCACCTTCTCCTCCCCGCCCGTCCGGGTGGGATACACATCCTCCAAAACGACTTCATGCAGCGCCAGCAGTTCATCAATGGAAGCGGAATCTTCTCCCATCACAATGACAGGTTCCTCGATTGTGGTGCCGATCCTGGCATACAGCCCCTCAGGATGACAATTTCCGATCTCCTCAGAAAGTTCCGCCACAATGGCGCCCGGGCGGGGCACATACCATGCCGCCCCTCCCTTATCCAGAGAGCGGAATCCCACCCCATTGCCAAAAGCCATTTTCATCACGGCCTCCGCCATGCTGTCCTCTACCGCCCAGGCCGATTTCACCTTCCCGGCCTTGGCAAGCGTATGCAATTCCGTCCATGCGGCCTTCCGCTTCTCCGCACTTCCGTCCAATCCGCCCTCCTGGAACAGATACACCGGATGCCCCGGCTCCTTGAACTCAGCCGTAATGACCTCCCCGGCCTTGACAGGCGCAATGGCGAAGGAAATGAGGGTGGGGGGCACGTCCAGGTCCATGAAGGACCCGGACATGGAGTCTTTTCCGCCGATGGCAGCGGCAGCGTAATCCAACTGGGCATCCAGGGCTCCCAGCAGTGCGGCAAAGGGCTTGCCCCAGCGCGTGGGCTCCTCCCGGAGCCGCTCAAAGAACTCCTGGAGCGTAAGGTAGACCTTCCTGTAATCGCCGCCGGCGGCCACCACTTTGGCGATGGAGGTCGTCACCGACTGGTAGGCTCCCACATAAGGATCGGCGGAGAGGGCCTCGGGATCGCAGCCCCAGGCCATAACGCTGGCCTGGTCGGTCTCCTGGCCCGGCAGCACGGGAAGCAGGGCCGCCATAGCCTGGGCCGGGGTCCGTTGCGTCTTCCCGCCGAAGGGCATGAGCAGGCTCCCCGCCCCGATGGTACCGTCAAACCGTTCTACCAACCCTCTGCGGGAGGCCGTCTTCAGGCTAGAAGCCATCTCCCGCAGACTGCTAAACCTCGGCTTTCCCATGGTGGTACGGTCGTGTTCCTCCACAGACACCGCGGCATGCTTCACAGCGCCGTTGGTGTTAAGGAAATCCCGGGAGAGGTCGGCAATGACCTTTCCCTTCCAGGTCATGACCATCCGGGGAACTTGGGTGACCACAGCTACCTGATAGGCCTCCAGGTTCTCGGTGGCCGCCAGGTCCATGAAACGCTGAGCATCCTGGGCGGCCACCACCACCGCCATCCGCTCCTGACTTTCCGAGATGGCCAGCTCAGTGCCATCCAGGCCGTCATACTTCTTCCGCACAGCATCCAGGTCAATAGTAAGACCATCAGCCAGCTCACCGATGGCCACGCTGACGCCGCCGGCGCCAAAGTCGTTGCACCGTTTGATCATTTGGGTGACCTGAGGGTTCCGGAAGAGCCGCTGGAGCTTCCGCTCCTCTGGGGCGTTGCCCTTCTGGACCTCGGAAGCCATGGTGGTGAGAGACTTTTTGTTGTGACTCTTGGAGGAGCCGGTGGCCCCTCCAATGCCGTCCCGGCCGGTACGGCCGCCCAGCAGGATCACCACATCCCCGGGTGCGGGACGCTCCCGGCGGACGTTGGAGGCCGGGGCAGCCCCTACGACCGCGCCGCACTCCAGCCGCTTGGCCACATAGCCCTCGTGGTAGACCTCGGCCACATGTCCGGTGGCCAGACCGATCTGGTTGCCGTAGGAGGAGTAGCCTGCCGCCGCCGTCTGGCAGAGCTTCCGCTGGGGCAGCTTACCCTCCAGGGTCTTTTCAAAGGGAGTCCTGGGATCCCCCGCCCCGGTAAAGCGCATAGCCTGGTGGACAAACACTCGGCCAGACAAGGGGTCTCGGATACAGCCGCCGATACAGGTGGCTGCGCCGCCGAAGGGTTCGATCTCAGTGGGATGGTTATGGGTCTCGTTTTTGAACATGAGAAGCCAGTCCTCCACCTTGCCGTTCACCACAGCGGGGACATGGATGGAACAAGCGTTGATCTCCTCACTCTCGTCCAACTCAGGGAGGAGACCCCGCTTTTTCAGGACTTTGGTCCCAATGGTGGCAATGTCCATCAAGGTCTGAGGCCGTTTGGCGGCCTTCTCCTCCCCATAGACCTCCACCCGGGCGGCCAGATAGCGCTCATAGGCCGCTTTTACGCTGGTATCATAGTTCCTCTCCCCAACCTCGATCTGAATATCCTCCAGATGGGTGGAGAAGGTGGTGTGGCGGCAGTGGTCGGACCAGTAGGTATCCACCACCCGGATCTCCGTGATGGTGGGGTCCCGGTGCTCCTCATCCCGGAAGTAGGCCTGGAGGAATTTCAGGTCGTCCAGATCCATAGCAAGGCCCAGAGAGTCCAGCAGCCCTTCCAGGGGCTCCCCCTCCATGGCAGTAAAGCCCTCTACTGTGGCCACGCAGTCAGGAATATCATAGCTCTGGGCTAGAGTCTCAGGCCTTTCCAGTGTGGCCTCCCGGGCCTCCACCGGGTTGATGACATATTTTTTGATTCGCTCCAGCTCCTCCGAAGAAACCCAGCCTGAGAGCAGGTATACCTTGGCGGTGCGGATGGTGGGGCGGTCCCCTCCGCTGATAAACTGGATACATTGTGCCGCTGAGTCGGAGCGCTGGTCAAACTGGCCCGGAAGAGCCTCCACGGCAAAAGCCGTATGATCCCCCTGGGGAAGCTCCTCGTAAACCTCATCTACCGCTGGCTCACTGAACACCACAGGGACGCAGCGGCGGAAAAGGGACTCCTCCAGTCCCTCGGCATCATAGCGGTGCAGGATCCGTAGCCCGGTGAGACCAGGCAATCCCAAAAGGTTTTTCAGCTCTTCCAGAAGGGCTTTGGCCTCTACGGCGTAGGGGACTTTTTTCTCGGCATAAATTCGATAGACCACGGTATCCCTCCTTATGGTTTGGCAGCCAAGGCTCTGGCACCGATATCACTTCTTTTGTGAAGTCCCTCGAAGGCAATTTTTTCTGCGGCGGTATATGCCTTGTCCAGGGCCTCTTTCAAGTCAGTTCCCATAGCTGTCACCCCAAGCACCCGTCCGCCGGAAGTGACCAACGTCCCCTCCTTCAGTGAGGTGCCGGCATGATAGACCGTGGCCTCGCCGCCAGAAAGCTGTCCATTCGCAAGACCTGTAATGGCTTTTCCCTTTTCATAATGCTCCGGGTAGCCCCCCGACGCCAGCACCACACAGGCGGCATTACGGTCAGAGAAGCTTACCTCCACTTCGCTGAGCCTCCCCTGGGTCACGGCCTCCATGACGGTAAAAAGGTCGCTCTCCAGCAGGGGGAGAACCACCTGGGTCTCCGGGTCTCCAAAGCGGCAGTTATATTCAATGACCGTGGGACCGTCCGGGGCGAGCATGAGCCCAAAGTACAGACAGCCCTTGAAGGGCCGCCCCTCGGCCTTCATGGCGGCTACGGTAGGCTCGAAGATGGTTTCCATACAGATTTGAGCAATCTCAGGAGTATAGTAAGGGTTGGGGGCCACTGTGCCCATGCCCCCGGTGTTCAGCCCCCTGTCCCCGTCCAAGGCCCGCTTGTGGTCCATGGAGGATACCATGGGCACCACGGTCTCCCCGTCAGTGAAGGCGAGGACAGACACCTCAGGGCCAATCAAAAATTCCTCGATGACTACCGTATTGCCCGAGGCACCGAACTTCCCCCCCACCATCATCTCCTCAATAGCGGTAAGGGCTTCGGCCTTATCCTGACAAATCAAAACTCCCTTGCCCAGGGCCAGACCGTCGGCCTTGAGCACCATAGGCCAGGTATCGCAGGTATTCAGGTAGGCTTTGGCCTTCTCTACATCAGAAAAAGTCTCATACCGGGCGGTAGGGATATGGTATTTCTTCATCAGGCCCTTGGAAAAGGCCTTGCTGGCCTCGATGACAGCTGCCTTTTTGTTTGGGCCGAAAGCGGGGATCCCCTTCTCTTCCAACAGATCCACCAGGCCCATGGCCAGGGGATTGTCGGGGGTCACCACCACATAGTCCATCCTGTTTTCCGCCGCCCAGTCAGCAATGGCCTCCACATCGGTGGCTTTGATGGGCACACAAGTGGCATCATATCCGATACCCGCGTTGCCCGGGGCGGCGTAGAGCGCGGTGATCTTCGGACTTTCCTTCAGCTTGCGGATAATGGCGTGCTCCCGGCCTCCGCCGCCTACTACCAAAACCTTCATAGTTTCAGCCCCTTATTAGTGGTGAAATAATCTCATCCCAGTGAATACCATCACCATATCATACTTATCGGCGGTGGCGATCACATGGTCGTCCCGGATGCTCCCACCGGGCTCGGCAATATATTTGACCCCCGACTTCCGGGCCCGCTCCACGTTATCCCCAAAGGGGAAGAAAGCGTCCGAACCGCAGGTTACTCCGATCTGGGTGGCGATCCAAGCCTTTTTCTCATCAGCGCTCAGAACCTCAGGTTTGACCTTAAAGGTGTTCTGCCACACTCCCTCGGCCAGTACATCCTCATACTCGTCGGACATGTAGATGTCGATGGCATTGTCCCGGTCAGGACGGCGGATGCTGTCCACAAACTGCAGGCCCAGGACCTTGGGATGGTGCCTCAGCCACCAGTTGTCGGCCTTCTGCCCCGCCAGGCGGGTGCAGTGGATGCGGCTCTGTTGGCCGGCGCCCACGCCGATAGTCTGGCCATCCTTCACATAACACACAGAATTGGACTGAGTATACTTAAGCGTGATAAGGGAGATGATCATGTCAATTTTTGCATTCTCGGGCAAATCCTTATTGGTAGTGACGATATTCTCCAAAAGCTCGGGACCGATCTTGAAGTCGTTGTGTCCCTGCTCAAAGGTGACCCCAAACACCTCCTTGGTCTCAATGGGAGCGCAGACATAGGCGGGGTCGATCTGAACCACATTATAGCCGCCCTTTTTCTTGGTTTTCAGGATCTCCAGGGCCTCGTCGGTATAGCCGGGGGCGATGATGCCGTCGGAAACCTCGGCCTTGAGGTACTGGGCGGTGGCGGCGTCGCACACCTCGGAGAGCGCCACCCAGTCCCCGTAGGAGCTGAGCCGGTCGGTACCCCGGGCCCGAATGTAAGCACAGGCAATCGGGCTGAGCGGGGCATCGGGCTCCACAAAGTACATCTTCTTTTCGGTATCGGTGAGCTCCCGGGCCACGGCGGCACCGGCAGGCGAAACATGCTTGAAGGAGGCGGCGGCAGGAAGCCCGGTAGCCTCCTTCAACTCCTTCACCAATTGCCAGGAGTTAAATGCGTCCAGAAAATTGATGTATCCCGGCTTTCCGTTTAGGACTTTGATAGGCAGGTCAGACCCATCCCGCATAAAGATCCGGGATGGCTTCTGATTGGGGTTGCAGCCGTATTTCAGTTCCAGTTCGTTCATGGTTCAGCCCTCCTGATGCTTATTGATAATGACGGTCTCGGTCTCCCCGGTTTCCAGCTCTACTGTGCGGACAAAGAGGGACACCTTGTTCTCCCCGTTGAGGGCAGCCCAGACCTTGTTTGCCAGCTCCTGGGCACTTTCATCCCCGAAAGCCACCTCTCTGGGCTCTCCGTGGAAGGAGGGCAGGGGATCCCCGTCGGTCTCGTAGGTGCTGATAAAATGACCCTTGCCCACAATGCCGGGGTACTCAAAGGTGTACCGGGAACAGTCGGTCCCCGACCGGTCCGCAGCCTTCAGAATGGACAGCTTATAGCTGCCGTCCGGGCTGAGAAGGCCGGAGATGCGGGGGGTCCAGTTGGGGCCGTCCGGCTCAAATTCCCGGGTACGGAGGGCCTGGTCAAAGGGCAGACCCCGTTCCAGGAAGTCCCGGATGGTGTCGGTCTGGTCCCCGTTGGTCACAATAAGCCCACGGCCGAAGGAGCGGACAGGATGGTAAATAATGAGAGACGGATCGGTCATCTTACTCTCGTCAAAAGCCCGGGTTCGGATGCCATCGGCGGTCTCCTCAAAAATGCGGTTGCGGGAATTAACACTACGGCCCATGATAAAATAGACCACTACCGACCGCTTGCCGTCGGCGCTCCGGCCCAGGGCAATGCCCCGGCCAGGGTATAGATTCTCACTCAACAGCTTAAAAAGCTCCTGCATTTCACTGCTCCTCCTTGATAATCACTTTACGGCCCTCCACCGCCAATTTTCTTTCGCAAAAGAGGGCCACAGCCTTAGGCAAAAGCTTCCACTCAGCCTCCTCCATGACCCGCCGCTGTATGCTCTCTGGGGTATCTTCGGGCAGGATGTCCACCGCCTTTTGCAGAATGATGGGACCCTCATCGGCCCCCTCGGTGACAAAATGAACGGTGGCGCCGGTAACCTTCACCCCGTACTCCAGAGCCAGCTCATGGACATGAAGGCCGTAGGCCCCCTTGCCGCAGAAGGATGGGATTAGTGCCGGGTGAACATTGATGATCCGGTTTTCATAGGCCCGGACAAAGTCCGGCGTGAGGATGGACAAGAAGCCGGCCAGCACCACCAGGTCAATACCCCGGGCCTCCAGAGTCTCCAGCAAGGCTCGGCAGAAGCTTTCGGCGTCCGGGTAGTCCTTCCGAGCCACGGTAAGGGCCTCCACCCCGGCCTTTTCCGCCCGCTCCAGGGCGTAAACACCGGGCTTGGAGGAGATCACCACCGCTATCTCCCCGTCGGACAGCTTCCCCCGTCCCTGGGCGTCCAGAAGGGCCTGAAGGTTGGTGCCACCGCCAGATACCAGCACGGCGATCCGGGTGGTTTTCAGCATAGCTCCACGCCTTTCTCACCGGGAACAATTTCACCCATCATATAGCACTCCTGGCCTTGAGCCTTCAAAACCTCCATGGCCTTGTCCGCCTGGTTGGCGGGAACCACCAGGACCATGCCCACACCCATGTTGTAGGTGTTGAACATATCCCGCTCCGGAATGTTCCCTTCTTTGGCAATGAGGTCGAAAATGGGCAGTACCTTCACCGCGCTCTTGTCCACCCGGGCCATCAGCCCCTGGGGAATACAGCGTGGGATATTTTCATAAAAGCCGCCGCCGGTAATGTGGCTCGCCCCGTGGACAGCTACCTGCTTCATCAGCTCCAGCACAGGCTTCACATAGATTTGAGTGGGGGTAAGAAGGGTTTCCCCCAGCTCTCCGCCCAGCTCAGGCACATAGCGGCGGAGATCCTTCCCCTCCAGGTCAAAGACCTTACGTACCAAAGAGAAGCCGTTGGAGTGGACGCCGGTGGAAGGCAGAGCCAGGAGCACATCCCCAGCTTTCATGTCGCTGTTGTCCAAAATCTTCTCCTTATCTACGGCTCCCACGGTAAAGCCCGCCAGGTCATACTCCTCCTCAGGCATCATTCCCGGATGCTCAGCGGTCTCACCCCCAATGAGGGCGCAGCCCGCCTGGACACAGCCCTCAGCCACGCCGGCCACGATGGCGGCGATTTTCTCGGGAATGTTGCGGCCACAGGCAATATAGTCCAGGAAAAAGAGAGGCTTGGCGCCGCAGGCCAAAATGTCGTTGACGCACATAGCCACACAGTCAATGCCAATGGTGTCATGCTTGTCCAGCAGGAAAGCCAGCTTCAGCTTGGTGCCCACCCCATCGGTTCCCGACACCAGAACCGGGTTTTTCATCTCGCTCAGGTCCAACTGAAAGAACCCGCCAAAGCCCCCCAGCCCCCCCAGAACCCCAGGGACCATAGTACGCCTCACATGCTCCTTCATCAGCTCCACCGACTTGTAGCCCGCCACAATGTCCACACCGGCGGCAGCGTAAGACGAAGAATGGGATTCGCTCATAGTGTTTCCCTCCAAATTCACTTATTCTCGGCCCGTCCAGCAATAGGTGCAAATTCTGTCCTTATCTATCCCAATGGACTCCAGCAGACCATCTATGGTCTGATAACCCAGGGAATCAAAACCCATCTCCTCACAGATAGATCTAAGCAAGCATTGTCCCCGCTCAGTGGCGGCGTCGGCATACTCCTCCAAATGCTTCTGTCCCTCGTCCCCCTCCAGGTCCTGAACCTTCCGCCGGGCCAACAGCTCCATCTCGGAATTGCTGCGGGAAAAGTTCAGATACTTGCAGCCGTACATGATGGGAGGACAAGCCGAGCGCATATGAACTTCAGCGGCCCCGGACGCATAGAGGAATTCCACCGTCTCCCGGAGCTGAGTGCCTCGCACAATGGAATCGTCCACAAAAAGGAGCTTCTTTCCCTCAATGAGCTCGGGTACCGGGATCTGCTTCATTTTGGCCACCTGGTCCCGAACACTTTGATCTTCGGGCATAAAAGACCTTGGCCATGTGGGGGTATACTTCACAAAAGGCCGGGCGAAGGGCTTGCCGCTGCGGTTGGCAAAGCCAATGGCATGGGGCACCCCGGAATCGGGGACTCCAGCCACATAGTCCACCTTTGGGAGCTTCCCTTTCTGCACCTCGTCCCGGGCCATGATCTCCCCGTTCCGATATCGCATGACCTCCACATTGATCCCTTCGTAGTTGGAATTTGGGTAGCCATAATAGGTCCACAGGAAAGCGCATATCCTCATCTTTTCCCCGGGAGGCGATAATGTCTCCCAGCCCTCGGCAGTGAGATTCAAAATTTCCCCCGGGCCCAGCTCGTAAGCATCCTCATACCCCAACTTGTGATAGGCGAAGGACTCAAAGGAGACACAGCAGCCCGCCTCACTTTTCCCAATGAGCACCGGCAATCTGCCCAGCCTATCCCGGGCGCAGAGAATGCTCTCGGGAGTCAGCAGAAGCATCGTGCAAGATCCGTCAATGACCTCCTGGGCATAGCGGATCCCCTCCACCAAACTGCCTTTTCGATTGATGAGGGCAGCCACCAGCTCAGTGGAGTTGATCTTTCCCGAGCTCATGGCCATAAACTGGACCCCTCCATCATTATAGAACCCCTGGGCCAGCTCGTCCATGTTGTTGATGATGCCTACTGTGGTAATGGCATAGAGGCCCAGATGGGACCTCACCAGCAAAGGCTGCGGGTCGGCGTCGCTAATGCATCCAATGCCGGCCTGGCCGTGAAACTCCCCCAGATCATGCTCAAACTTGGTGCGGAAGGGGGAATTTTCAATGTTATGGATCTGGCGGTGGAACCCCTTCTCCCGGTCATAGACAACCATGCCGCCCCGGCGGGTTCCCAAATGGGAATGATAATCCACCCCGAAAAACAGATCCAAAGCCACATCTTTTTTTGAGATCGCGCCAAAAAATCCGCCCATGACGTCCTCCCGGGCTTAGGTAAAGAAAAGCTTGGACAGGGTCATGGGATCAATGTACTCCCCATCCTTGTAGACCCGCATATTGCCCGAAGCGATCTCGTCAATGAGCATGACCTTCCCCTCCGCGTCGTAGCCGTACTCAAACTTGATGTCATAGAGCACCAGGCCCTTCTCCTTCAGGTCGTCGGCCACGATCTTCGTGATCTTTTGAGTCATGTCCTTGATGTCGTCGTACTGCTCCTCAGTCATGACCCCCAAACACACCAGGCCGTCCTTGGTCACCAGAGGGTCCCCCTTCTCGTCGTTCTTGAAGGTGGTCTCCACATAGGCGGGCAGCTCAGCCCCCTCTTCGATATACTCTCCGTAGCGGCGGAGGAAGGAACCCACCGCCTTATGGCGACAGATAACCTCCAAGCCCTTGCCGAACACTTTGGCGGGCAGCACCTCCATGGTGGTTTCCGCCAAATCGGCGGAGACATAGTGGGTACGGATACCGGCGGCGTTGATTTTCTCAAAGAAGTAGATGGACATTCTCAGGTTCACGTCGCCCACACCGTCGATGGTGAGACCCACCGAATTTTCGCCGGGATCAAACACACCGTCCTTGCCGGTGCAGTCATCCTTAAACTTCAGCAGATAATTTCCGTTGTCCAGTGCGTACACATTCTTGGTCTTTCCCGTGTAAACCAGCTTCATGATTCATACCTCCAAATTTTTTGTGGTGGAATGGGGTTTTATTGGGCCAGTTCCTTCTGGAGCATAGCATCCTTCTTGGTGATCTGGGTTTTCATCTCCTCCTTGGCCAACAGGAGCTTGTCCGCCAGGGCAGGTTCCGAAAGAGATAGGATCTGAGCCGCCAGGACGGCGGCGTTCTTGGCGCCGTTCAAGGCCACCGTGGCCACCGGCACCCCCGAGGGCATTTGCACCGTGGCAAGCAACGCGTCCAGCCCGTCTCCGGCTCCCCCCTTCAGGGGAATACCGATCACCGGCAGGGTGGTATTCCCTGCCAAAACTCCTGCCAGGTGAGCCGCCATCCCCGCGGCGGCAATGATGACTCCGAAGCCATTGCCCCGGGCATTTTGCGAAAAATCAGCGGCAGCATCCGGGGTGCGGTGAGCGCTCATGATGTGGGCCTCAAAGGGGATCTCCCACTCCTTGAGCTGTTTTGCGGCCGCCTGGACCACCGGCCAGTCGCTGTCGCTTCCCATAATAATCGCTACTTTTTTCATTTCTTCACTCCTCCTTTTTCAAACAAGAAAGGACATGACGTTACTGCGTCATGTCCTTTTAGTATGCTTGAATGCTATGGGGCATTATGGTACTCTTCCCCCGCTGGATGCGCAGAGGGACCCCGGTCACGGCTACACTTCCTCGCCAAAAGGCTTTCCCAGTCATGTCCCTCACCTCCCAGCGAAAATGTATTTTTATTATATCGAATTTCCTGTCGGATTGCAACGAGAAAATCCTTTTTTTCTATTTTCGGAATTCTCAACAATCTCCACGGCTAAAAATAATATATTTTTTACATTTTGCTTGGAAGAAGGGGTGGTCTTTCGACCACTCCTTCTCCGTTTCTTTAATTTAGAAAATCCTTCAGCTTCTTGCTGCGGGAGGGGTGGCGGAGCTTCCGAAGGGCCTTGGCCTCGATCTGGCGGATCCGCTCCCGGGTGACGTTGAACTCCTTGCCCACCTCCTCCAGAGTGCGGGTCCGCCCGTCTTCCAGGCCGAAGCGGAGTTTGAGTACCTTCTCCTCCCGGGGCGTAAGGCTGTCCAGGACCTCCATAAGCTGTTCCTTCAAAAGGGTATAGCTGGCCAGCTCAGAAGGCTCCACGATTTTGTCGTCCTCCACAAAATCGCCCAGATGAGAGTCCTCCTCCTCACCGATAGGCGTCTCCAGACTCACCGGCTCCTGGGCAATCTTCAGGATCTCCCGCACCTTTTCTGCCGGCATCCCCAGCTCAGCGGCAGTCTCCTCGGGAGTGGGATCATGGCCCAGTTCCTGAAGGAGCTGGCGGTTCACCCGAATGACCTTATTGATGGTCTCCACCATGTGGACAGGAATACGAATGGTCCGGGCCTGGTCGGCGATAGCCCGGGTGATGGCCTGACGGATCCACCAGGTAGCATAGGTGGAAAATTTAAAGCCCTTGACGTAGTCAAATTTCTCAACCGCTTTGATCAACCCCAGATTGCCCTCCTGGATCAGGTCCAGGAAAAGCATACCCCGGCCCACATACCGTTTGGCAATGGAGACCACCAGGCGAAGGTTAGCCTCGGCCAGCCGCTGCTTAGCCCGCTCCCCCTTCCGCACCGCCTCCTCCAGCTCGGCCCGTGTCTGAGGATCCAGGTCCTCCCCCGCCTCTTTGAGGGTAGCCGCGGCCTCATTGCCCAGCCCCATATCCTGAGCAAGCCGGATCTCTTCATCACTGGAAAGAAGATCCACCTTACCGATCTCTTTCAAATACATACGAACAGGGTCGTCTATGCTGAAAGTATCGGCCAAGGCGTTGGGATCCACCACTTCCTCCTCAGGAACGGTCTCATCCTCCAACTCCTCAGGGGGCGGCATCATCTCATCGTCATCCAGGGCCCCAAGGCTGTCCAGGTCGTCCAACTCCAAGTTACTCAGGTCCTCTTCATCCCCGGCAGCATCGATCCCCAAGCTCTCCATTGCGTCATAGAGCTTGTCCATCTGCTCGCTGTCCAGGCTGAGCTCATCCAGAGTCTCCATCATCTCGCCGGCGGAAAGCTTGCCCTTCTTCTTCCCCTTCTCCAGCAATTCCGCCATCTTTTCGGCCCCGGGCACCCCTTCCAAAAGTTGCATCAGTTCAACGCGGCCAGCCTCCACGCGTTCCGTGTCCATAGCTTCCCGCTCCAGCCCGCTCTCCTGGTTCTTTTGCATGTTCTCGCTCATATTCCGTCCTCCATCGTTTTTTCTTTCAATTGCTTTTGTAAGGCCAAAAGGGCCTCCCGGTCTCCTGAGGCTGTCCTTCTTCCAGCCTCCTCCCGCATAGTCCCTATGTAGTCCCGTAACGCTTCCTGGATACTTCCTCCCGATTCCGGCTTGGAGGTGATCTCTACCAAATGACTCATCTCCTCCGCCGTAAGCTCCCCCGCCAAGGCAGGCAGACGAACTTCCAGACCCTGTCTGTACCGCTCCCGAAGAAGGGAAAAGCACTTTCCAAGGGTGGGAGAGGAGAATTCCTCCGGCTCCAGCTCCAAACGGTCATAAAGGGTAGGTTCCAGCAATACCAACCGCAGGATCCCCTCCTCAGCCAGCCCGGACCGCAGGTTTTCATAACGGAGCTCTCTGCTTTTGGGTTGATGGGTCTGGGCAGGGACCATCTCTTTGCGTTCCAGGGTCTTCCGATTTTTCCAGCTCTGGCTTTTTCGCCATTGCTCTACCTCCTGGGCAAAGGCAGTCTCGGAGATCCCCGCCGCTCTGGCCGCCTTGTTGCCCGAGAGCTCCCGCTCAATCGGGCTCCTCATCCGGCCCACAGTCTCCACCGCAGCACGCAGAAATTCCCGCCGGCCCTCCTCATGAGAAAGATCAGAGCGGCCCAAAAGGGCTTCCACCCGATAATCGTTTTGCTGGGTGCTGCCATTAAGGCAGCGTTCAAACGCCTCGGGTCCAAACTTCTTGATAAAATCATCCGGGTCCTGCTTCAAGGGCTTACCCGATTCATCAAAGCTGTTGGGGAGCTGAAGGACCCGCACCTTCATGTCCACATCCTTGAGCAGTTCCAGAGCCCGGTCGGTGGCCTTTTTCCCCGCCTCATCATTGTCGTAGCAGAGTACCAGCTCTTTGCTGTACCGGGCCATGATCCGGGCGTGGTCTACTGTAAGAGCGGTTCCCATGGTGGCCACCACATTGTCAAAGCCTGCCTGATGAAGGGTGATCACATCAATATTTCCCTCCACCAATACCAGATTTGGCCGCTTTGTGCTCTTGGCGTAGTTGAGCGCGTAGATCAACTGGCCCTTCTTAAAGCAGATGGTGTCCGGGCTGTTGAGGTACTTCGCTCCCTCCAGCCCCGGCAGGATGCGGCTGGTAAAGCCCACCACGTCTCCCCGGATATCAATGACCGGCAGCATGAGCCGGGAGCGGAATTTATCGTACACCCCGCCATTTTTTCCTCCAACCGCCAGTCCGGCGTCCACCAGCTCCTTTTTGCTGAATCCCTGGGCGGTCAACGTCTTGGTGAGCATATCCCATTCCCCCGGCGCGGCCCCCAGACCGAATCGGGTGGCAAATTTGGGACTGATCTGCCGCTGGGCCATATACTCCCGCACGCTCTGCCCCTCCGCGCCAACCATATAGCTGTGGTAAAATCGGGCGGCTGCCGTGTTGGCCTCCACGGCCCGGCGTACCTTTTTTCTGCGGTCGTCGCTTTGGCCGGTCTCAGGCACCTCCATCCCCAGGCGTTTAGCCAGGAATCGAATGGCTTCCGGGTAGGAGAGATTCTCGATCTCCATGATAAAATTGATCGCGCCCCCGCCCTTGCCGCATCCAAAGCACTTATAGATCTGCCGTTCCCGGTTCACCGAAAAAGAAGGGGTTTTTTCAGCATGAAAGGGACATAACCCCCAGATATTTCCTCCCTTGGGGGTCAGATGGACATAGTCCCCCACCACATCAGCAATGTCGGCTCTTGCGATCAGCTCATCAATAAATTGCTCGGGAATCAAGACTATACCCCTCCTTCCCCATGGTTTCCAATTTCTGACAAGGTTATACGGTTGACAGTTTTTCCTCTCCTATTTCACGGCCCAGGACTTGGGAATAAAAAGCTCCCCATAGGTTTCAACCGCAAAGGCGTCAGTCATACCGGCAATGTAATCACAAACAGCCCGTTCCCGGCCTTCCTTCTTCCAGATGTCCTGATACTCGTCCCCCAGGCGGTCGGGATGCTTCACATAATAGGAAAACAGGTTGTAGATCAGCTCCTGAGCCTTCCCCTCCTCCCCTTTCGCAATGGGGTTGAAATAGACGGAGGAGAACATAAACTCATTAAGCTGAGCCATGGTCTCCCGGATCCGGGTGGATTGCAGCACATTTCCCTTTCCCCGGCTCTCATCAATAATATCGGTGATAAATGTATTGAGCCGTTCGGCGTGGGTCGAGCCCAGAGTCTGCACCAACTCAGCGGGAATATCCAGGGGATAGAGCACTCCGCCCCGCAGAGCGTCGTCAATATCGGCCGACAGGTAGGCGATCTTGTCGGCAAGCCGCACCACCCGCCCCTCCAGAGTCTCGGCGGTGTCAAAGCCGGAGTGGCACACAATCCCCCGGCGGACCTCGTAGGTCAGGTTCAAGCCCCGGCCCTCGTTCTCCAGCCGGTCCACCACCCGAAGGGACTGCTCATTGTGGCGGAAGCCGTCCGACATGATCTCGTTGAGGACCCGCTCCCCGGCGTGGCCAAAGGGGGTGTGGCCCAGGTCATGCCCCAGAGCGGCCGCCTCGGTCAGGTCCTCGTTGAGTCCCAGGCCCCTGGAGATGGTTCGGGCCACCCGGACCACCTCCAGGGTGTGGGTCATGCGGGTGCGGTAATGGTCCCCTTCCGGCTGAAGAAACACCTGGGTCTTATGCTTTAGACGCCGAAAGGCTTTGCAGTGGACGATACGGTCAATATCCCGTTGGAAACAGGTCCGCACCGGGCAGGGCTCCACCGGGGTCTCCCGCCCCTGAGAATCCTTTGCCAGACAAGCGTAGGGAGAAAGGTCCTTGGCCTCCCGAGCCTCCAGCTCTTCTCGAATGGTCATAGCGCTCCTCCTTCATTCCTCAAAATATCCCTCTATTTTTATATACGCAGCAAAAATCAGAAATCCTTCTTTTTTCTCAAAAGTTTTTCAAAAAATTTTCCCAGCCTCAAAAAGCAGCTCAGCTTCGGATATGCTCCAGCATAACCTTTCCCCTGTCCAAATATCTTTTCATCCAAGACCGTCTGTCCTCTTTCAGGATCAGGCCACAGCGTCCGGCCACCTGCTCCACCACTTGGTCCACGGTAAGAAAATCGGTCACGACTTTTTCTTCTTCAGGACGAAAAGCAAAAAAGTCCAGGCTTTTTTCAATGGCCTGAACCGCGAATTCTTCCCTGGAGAGCCGCCCCAGACTCCGTTTTTTCAGCCGCTTGAGCAGGGTCTCCCGGCTGGCGGAGAGAATAATGTGGCGTATCTCTACCCCCTCCGTCCGAAGGCGGCTGACGATCTCATCAAAATACGGTTCCCTGTTGATCGTCATGGGGGCCAGGATCACACCGGGGTAGGTCTCCTCCATCCATTTCAGGGTCTGATAATTGAATTCCCTCCAGAGGGAAATATCCTGGAAGTCCGAAGTCTTACATTCCTCAGGCGCATTTTTCCGCAAAAAATAGCCAATGTTCTCCGGGTCATAGACAAACGCCTTTTCCAGCCGCCGCTCCAGCTCATAGGCCACGGTGGTCTTCCCCGCCCCAAAGCTCCCATTAATCCAGAGGATCATAGCTGCTCCTCCCCTGTTTGCCGGGGGACCGCCTTCCATACCGTCCCTGTGACCCGAGACTCCACCGTTCCGGCTGAAAGCTCCCGGAGCCGCAGGGCAAACTCCTCTTCCCGCCCTTGTGGGAGAAGAGCCCGGAAGGTGATGGCCGCGCCAAAAGCGTGCTCCCCCTCCACCCCTTGAAGAGGCAGGAGCTCCAGCTTGAGCCGTTCGAAGAGCGTATAGGGACAATCAGCCTCCACCATCGTCCAGGGCCGCACTACAGAAATGCCGGAAGCGTCCAGGGCGTCTTTGGCGCTTTTGCCGTAGGCCCGTGTCAGTCCCCCGGCCCCCAGCAGGATACCGCCGAAATACCGGGTCACCACGCACACTACGTTCCAGACCTCCTCCCGCTGAAACACGTTGAGGATGGGCTGGCCGGCGGTGCCCTGGGGCTCCCCGTCGTCGGCGTAGCGCTCCACGCCCCCCGCCTTCAGCCGGTAGGCCCAGCAGTTGTGGCGGGCGTCGTAGTGCTTTTTCTTGATCTCCTCGATGTAGGCGCGGGCCTCCTCCTCGGTCTCCACGGGCCAGATATGACCAATGAAACGGGACTTCTTCTCCACGAATTCCGCTTCAGCGATCTTGGTCGGTATCAGGTATTCGGTCATGGCGGCCTCCTATGTATCAACGGTTTTTCTCCCATTCCTCCCGAGGAAGGAGATAGCAGACATCGGTGCGGGTCTCCCCCAACTGGCTGCAGACAGCCTCCCGGGTCGTGTGGTAGGTAAAGCCCAACTTCTCGATGACCCGCTTGGACTGGGCGTTGAAGTCAAAGTGACAGCAGTGGGCCATCACACAATTCAGGTCCTCAAAGGCGTGGCGCAACAGCTCCCGGCCTGCCTCAGGAACCAGCCCCTGCCCCCAGTAGGGCTTGGCGATCCAGTAGCCCAGCTCCAACTGAACGGCGTCTTCGGACAGATCCACAGGGCGGCAGTACTCCTCGGGCGGGAACAGCCCGGCGCTGCCGATGGGTTCCCCGGTCTCTTTAAGTACCAGGGCGTAGGTTTCAGGACCCCCCAAAGGACCGTGGATGATCTCCAGGCTGTTGGCCACACTGGTGTGGGCCGGCCACCCTGCCCGGGGCCCCACGTCAGGGTCCGAGGCCCATTTGTACAAAATTTCCGCGTCAGCGTCCTCCCAAGGGCGGAGGATCAGGCGCTTGGTTTCCAAAGTCATTGTTTATTCCTCCCAAAACTCTTTTTCCTCTTTCCAGCCGTCTACCACAAACCCCTTCACCTGGCCCAGAGGCTTGGGAGAACAGAGGGCCACCACCTGGATGGTGTCCCCATACTCCACGCTCTCCACCTTGGCCTCCCTGTAAAGCATATCCACCAGCCCACCCTTATCGTAAGGGAGGCTGAGGGTCACCCGGACGGTACCCTTGTCCAGCCGCTGACGCAGCTTCTCCAGCAGAGTATCAACGCCCTGGCCGGTCTTGGCCGAGAGGGTCACCACATCCTCCCCGTGGGGCAGAATCTCCTCCGTGACCAGATCCGCCTTATTGTAAAGGTCCAACCGGGGGGTGTCTCCGGCGTGGAGCTCGGCAATAAGCCGCTCCACTACCTCGGCCTGCTCCCGCCAAAGAGGGTCTGAGGCATCAATGACATGGAGAAGCAGGTCGGCAAACTCCAACTCCTCCAGGGTGGCCTTGAAGGCCTCCACCAGATGGTGAGGCAGCTTGGAAATAAAGCCCACCGTATCCGAAATAAGCACCGTGCAGGTGTCGGAGAGCTCCAGGGTCCGGGTGGTGGTGTCCAGGGTGTCAAAAAGACGGTTGTTAGCCGGGATGCCCGCCCCGGTGAGGGTGTTGAGGAGGGTGGACTTTCCCGCGTTGGTGTAGCCCACGATGGCCACCACCGGGATCTCGTTCTTCTCCCGCTTCACCCGCTGGGTGGCCCGGACCCTCCGGACCTCCTTCAGCTCCTCCTCTAACTTGGTGATCTTCCTGCGGATGATCCGCCGGTCGGTCTCCAGCTGAGTTTCGCCGGGGCCCCGGGTACCGATAGCTCCCTCCTGCCGCTCCAGGTGCTTCCACATGCCGGTGAGCCGGGGCAGGAGATACTTGTACTGGGCCAGCTCCACCTGGAGGCGCCCCTCTTTGGTCCGGGCCCGCTGGGCGAAGATGTCCAGAATGAGGGCGGAGCGGTCCAGCACAGGCAGACCGACAGCCTCGGTCAGCGCCCGCTGCTGAGAGGGGGAAAGGTCGTTATCAAAGACCACCAGCTCGGCCTTCATGGCGTGGGCCAGGTCCTTCAGCTCCTGGACCTTGCCCTCCCCCAGAAAAAACTTAGGGTCGGGGGTGGCCTTGTTCTGGAGCACCGTGCCCACACTTTTTCCTCCGGCAGTCTCCAAAAGAGCTTCCAACTCCTCCAGGGAGGCCTCGGTGGCGTTTTGCTCCCCGGTGAGCACTGGGGAGTTGAGCCCCGCCAAGATGGTGGGCGTGGCTCCCTCCCGGGTATTCAAATTCAGTTCCAACTCTTTCATGGCCTTCCGCCTTTCTGTCCCGCTGTCCCTAATGGACAGGCTCTTTTCCTCATTATACGCAGTTTTTCCCGAAAAGGGAATGGTTTTCAAAATAAAATCCCCCGGAGTTTTTTCTCCGGGGGATTCGAGGGTTTTTATTTGTCCAGACCGAACTTCTTGTTGAAGCGGCTGACACGTCCACCGGTGTCCACCATCTTCTGCTTGCCGGTAAAGAAGGGGTGACACTTGGAGCAGACTTCCACGCGGATGTTCTCCTTGGTGGAGCCGGTCTCGATCACGTTCCCGCAGGCGCAGGTGATGGTTGTATGCTTGTAATCGGGATGAATACCTTGCTTCATGTTGTTCACCTCTTTCTCGTTTCGGGCTGATGCGGCGCAGCAAACCTCCACGCCTGTTAAACGTAGGTATTATCATAGCATAGGTTTCTTGGAAATGCAAGTACTTTTTTCTTTCTTGTCCGCCTCTCCCATTTTGCACAAAGCTCATGTATGGAATGGGTAAAAAATCATCCAAGTTTGCCGCTTGCTTTTTCTCTGGGAAGGGCTATAATCTTCTAAACCTTATCAAAAAGGAGATTTCCATTCTATGATGAAAGATTTGACCCAGGGAAGCCCCATGAAGCTGATTCTCAGCTTTGGCATCCCTGTTTTGCTGGGGTATCTGTTTCAGCAGCTATACAGCGTTGTAGACACCGCCATCGTGGGTAAGACTCTGGGGGGCGCTGCCCTGGCGGCGGTAGGCTCTACAGGGTCTATAAACTTTTTGGTGGTGGGCTTCTGCTGCGGGATCTGCGGCGGTATGGCTATCCCGGTGGCCCAGCAGTTCGGGGCGGGCAATGACCGGGAGCTACGGCGGTATATGACGAACGGCGTGTGGCTCTGCCTGCTCATCGGCACTGTTCTGACCCTCTCCACCGTGTTCTTCTGCAAGGCCATCCTCACCGCCACCCATACCCCGGAGGACATTTATGAGCGGGCTTACTTCTACATTGTCACCATCTTCGCCGGTCTGCCCGCTTATTTCCTCTATAACTTTGCAGCCGGCATCCTCCGCTCCCTGGGGGACAGCCGCACTCCGGTGGTCTGGCTCATTGTTGCCTCAGTGGTGAATGTGGTGCTGGACATAGTCTTTATCCTTACCTTCCGTCTGGATGTATTCGGCGCCGCCTTCGCCACCGTTCTCTCCCAGGCTTTGGCCGGAGTGGGCTGCCTGGTCCGCATTCTGCGGGGCTACCCCATCCTCAAGACCGACAGGGCCGACTGGCGCTGGGAAGGACGGAAAATCAAAAATCTCTGCCTCATGGGCCTACCCATGGGCTTTCAATATTCCATTACCGCCATCGGCTGCGTCATGATCCAGGCAGCGGTGAACGACCTGGGCACAGTCTATGTCACCGCCGTTACAGCCGCCGGTAAGGTCTCCGGTTTTTTATGCTGCCCCTTTGACGCTATGGGCTCCACCATGGCCACCTATGGTGGGCAGCACGTGGGAGCGGGTAAACTGGAACGGCTCAGCCAGGGGCTTCGCTCCTGCGTGCTTCTGGGGCTGGGCTATTCCCTGGTGGCCCTTGTGCTTACCCTGCTCTTCGCTGACCCTCTCAACATGCTCTTTCTGGACGAGGCCAGCGCCTCTCTCCTTCCCCTGGCCAGGCAGCACCTGCTGGCCAATGTGGCCTTCTACTTTCCCCTGGCCCTGGTAAATATCATCCGCTTCCTCATTCAAGGCATGGGCTTCCCCCCCTTGGCCACAGTGGCCGGTATTTTCGAGATGGCGGCCCGGGGCGGCCTGGCCATGCTTGTCCCCATCTTTGGCTTTTCCGCTGCCTGCTTCGCCTCCCCTGCCGCTTGGGTCCTGGCCGACTTGTTTCTCATTCCAGCCTACTTTCACTGCTACAAAAAGCTACAGCTGCGGCATCAGGCCGTCTCCGCTCAAATGTGAAGTCCAAAGAATAAGGAGCCTGTCCCTAACGGGACTGGCTCCTTATTCTTCTGCTTCCTCAAACCTCTGCCCCTCGTCCCTCAGAAAAGAACCAGAGCACTTTACGAACAACCGGCTTCCCGGTGATCTCTTCCAAAGCCTCCCCATAGGCGTTCAACTGGGGAGCATACTCCCGGGCCCGCTCTTCCAGCCTTTCGCCATGGACCTGGTCGGTCTTGAAATCCACCACGGTGATGCCTTCGTCACTCTCAAAATAACAGTCCACTACGCCCTGAAGAAGGACCTGCTCCCCGGCCCCCACTTCCGGGTAGTAACGCCCGGCGGGAACCAGCAGGGAAAACTTAAATTCCCGGCGCAGGGCCGAGGCCCTCATCAGCTCCCGTCCCAAAGGAGAGGTAAAGAACGCCAGGATCCGTTCCGGCTCCACCGCCTCCCCCTGCTGGGCGGTCAGGAATGCCTCCTCCACCAGACGGCTGATCTCCGCTTCAATGTGTTCCGCGGAGTCGCACCGGGTAAAGTCGATGTACTGCATCACCAGATGGAGAGCGATACCCTTCTGAGCTGGTGTAAGCCCCAATTGTTCAGCAGCGAAGCGAGGCCTGTTAAAATGAGACCGGGCCATTTCCACTTTCCCGCTTTTTGTTTGCTGCAATTCCTCTCCGTCGGACACCGTACCACCAGGAACCACGCTTCCGGCTTCCTCAGAGGCCTCTGTGTCCAAATCTCTTCCCTTCAGCTGGGTGGCCGTAAGCTTGGAGGGAAGCTCCGCCAGAGACTGGTAGGGATACGCCCATCGGAAGCTTTCCAGCAGCGCCTCCGGGCTTTCCTGGCAATACTCCCTTTCCTCCGGGCTCTTGCCTGTATGCCGGAGTCGTTTTTCTTCCAGTGGCTCCTCCCAGTGAATGTCCCATGCCGGGCCAAATGGAAAGTCCGGGCGAACGGGCGGAGGCAGAGCATCCCCCCGCAGGGCAGCCGCCTCGGGCCGGGCCAGAGCATGGAGAAGGATCCACTGGGCAGGAGTCTCCCGCTCCAACAAGGCCTGCGGCTCTACCGGGGCCCTTGCCGAAGCCAACAGCTTGTCCACCTCGTTTCGTCCTCTGGTCAAGGCGCAGGACAGGATCAGCTTATCCTGTGCCCGGGTCATGGCTACATAGAGAAGCCGAAGCTCCTCAGCAGCCTGCTCCCGGTCCATCTTCTGCGCCACCGCCAGCCGGGCCAGCGTGGGATACTCCAGCATACGCTCCAGGTCCAGCCGCCAGGGACCTACCCCCAGCTCCGGGTGGAACAGCATTGGCGCTTTCATATCCGAGGCGTTCCGCTTTCGGGACAGCCCCGCCAAAATCACTACAGGGAATTCCAGACCTTTGGAGCGATGGATACTCATGATCTTGACCCCGCCGCCCCCCACGCTCACCTTGGGAAGGTTGGGGGACCTTCCCTGCTCCTCCAGCCGGCGAAGGTAAGTAAGAAAGCCATAAAGCCCTCTATGCTCGCCGCCTTCAAACTCCCCAGCCAACCGGGCCAACGTCAGCAGGTTAGACGCCCTGGTCTCCCCCTCATCCATAGCGCCGTAAATTCCCAATAAGTTCGTCCTGTCGTAGAGCCTCCAAAGAAGTCTGTCACAGCTCTCATCCCCGGCCCGCCTCCGAAGCTCCTTCAACTGAATCAAAAAATCTCTGACATCTTCCCCGTCATCCAAGGTAAGAGCGGTATAAAAATCCTCCTGGGGCGAATTGGCACGGACCTGGGCCAGACGGTCCGCCGAAAAACCAAAAGCCGCCGAACGCAAAACGGCAATGAGGGACACATCCTGCCGGGGATTATCAATGATTTTCAGCAGGGATAGGGCTACCTGTATCTCGGTAGCTTCAAAAAAGTTCCCCGCTCCCTCCGCCTCCCAGGGAATATCCAGTTCCCCCAGAGCGGCGGCGTAATCCTGAAGCACCGGCCCCGGAGAGCGGATCAAAACTACCACATCTCCCGGGGTGACCGGCCGAAGTCCCCCCTCCCCATCGGAAATGGGAAAACCTTCCCGCAAAAGGGCGTGGATCCGCCGTGCCACAAAGCGGGCCTCCAGCTCTGACCGCCGGGGCTTGGCCCCCTCCTCTCCGTCCTCTCCCGCCTGGGAGCAATCCAAAAGATCCAGCTCCACCGCGTAGCTTTTCTCTTCTCCCGGAAAGGGGGTTTCTTTGGGGTAAAGTGCCTCGGCGTCGGTATAATCCATTTCGCCAAAGACCGGGCTCATAATCGCCCGAAAGAGACTGTTGCAGCCTTCCAAAACCTGGGGCCTGGAACGAAAATTCCGGGAAAGAAGTATCTTCCGCTCCTTCCCTTCTTCCGCATTCTCCCACAGGGGAAAGGAAGCATGTTTCTTCAAAAAAATGGTAGGGTCGGCCAACCGAAAACGGTAGATGGACTGCTTCACATCCCCCACCATAAAGAGCTTTTTTCCTCCCCCAGAAAGAGCTTGAAACAGAGCGTCCTGAATGGCGTTGGCATCCTGGTACTCGTCCACCATCACCTCTTCAAACCGCTCAGACCAGCGGTGGGCCAGCTCAGTAGGCTCCCCATTCTCCCCCACCAACAATCGGGCAGCCAAATGCTCCAGGTCGGAAAAGTCCAGCACACCACGGCGGCGCTTCTCCTCAGAGAAAGCCCGTTCCAGATCCCGGATCAGCGCAAAAAGTCCTCGAATCGCGGGATACACCCCGCGCATACCCTCCAGGATCCCCTGGGAATCATCCAGGAAGTTCTTTTTTAGCCGTTCCACCCGGTCCTTACACTGCTTCCATAAAAACTTGATCCGTTCCTGCGCCGCCGGGTCCTCGCAGTTCCGCACACCTCCAAAGCGGAGAAACGCCGCCTGCTCCAGCTTTTCCCGGGTCTCGTTCCAGCCAATGCGGGCCGCCTGGGACAAGGCCAGCAAGGAGTGCATAGCTCCCTGGAGGCTGGGGGCATAGCCTTTCATCAGCTTATCGTCCCCCTGGCAAAGCTCCAAAGCCTCCTGCATCCGGCCCGCCCAATAGTCTGCCTGTCTCCGGGCATCCTCCAGCAAGACCTTCCCCCAGGGGGTCTCTCCCGCATCGGTGACCCCCTCCAAAGCAAAGACCTCCCCTTGCTCCTCCAACCAGCGTTCCGGGTTCGGGTGACTTTGTATTTTCCCCCGGACATCCAGCAGAATCTGGACCAGACGGCTGTCGCTGCGGCCATCAGCCATGGTGTCCACCAAGCAGGCAAAATCTCCCCCGGGTTCCAGCTGCTCATAACGCTCCTCCAGCACCCGGGAGAGCACATCCTCCAGCAGGATATTCGCCTCGTTTTCCTCGCAGAGGCGGGCATCGTGGTCCAGCTCCAGCCGGTGTCCCTCCTCCCGGAGAAATTGGGCACAGAAAGCGTCCACCGTAGAGATCTGGGCCTGATACACCCGGGTGGCCTGCCGGCGGAGAAAAGCGTCCTCAGGGTGAAACGCCAACCGATCCGACAATTCGGCCGCAATGCGGCTCCTCAACTCCGCGGCAGCCGCCCGGGTGTAGGTGATGACCAAAAAACGGTCAATATCAGTATGCTCTTCCTCCATTCGGCAAAGCAGCCGCTCTACCAGCACCCGGGTCTTGCCCGAGCCGGCGGCGGCTGAAACCAGCAGGCTGCCGCCCCGATTGGTGACCGCCGCCTGCTGCTCCCTTGTCAGCCGAAATCCCATGGTTCTCCCCCTCTCTCTCTTTTTGGGGTTCAGCAATCTTTCTCCTCCACCACGCCGCCCAAAGGATACCGGCAGATCTTGTGGTGTTCTATCCTGTCCGACCCACAGTCAGCGAGCCGAAGCCTCGTCCATGCCGTGGTGCCATATGGCTTCACGTAAAGCTCCTGCTCCCGGGGAGAGTACATCACCAGATACTGGGTGTAGCTGGCATGTCCCCCCTGGGGCCCCTCTTTCTCATCAAAGCGGGTATAATGGTAAAGGCCTTGGTTGTGTGGCTCGATCACCGAACACATCAGGTCACTTCCCATGGCCAGCATGTCCCGGTCGGAAAAGATCCTCCCCTCCTGATTCAGATGCTTCAGCATAGCCATCCGTACAAATCGGTCACAGGAGGCGTAGGAGGCAGGAAACGTCCCGCTCATACAAAAGTGTGGCGCTTCCCCGTCCCCCTCCACCTTCATACCATTCAAGGTAAGGCAGGGGGGCTTCTCCTTTCCCCAGTTCCACTCTGGGGAATGAGCCAAATACCAGCTCAGATTCTGCAGCTGTTGGGGATAGGGTGGGGAGTTGGTCATAAGGCCCAGATTTTCCTCGTAGATATCCATGCTCCCTGGGTCGCCACAATCAGCCGCCTCCAATATCACACACCGGCCGCTGGGTTCCACGAACATACAGTGCATATTCGCGGCGCTTTGCTCTTGGCCTACACATACGTCCAAGAGGCGGATCCGTTTGGCGGCGCATATCACCTCATCCACGGTGGCGCAGGTGCAGAGCAGACGGGTGATGATCTCCATCCCCATGACCCCATCCTCTCCATCCGCCGCTTCCCCGGCACTGGTGGCCTCATAGAGCGCCAGCAGTCCGCCCACCAGCCCCGCGTCATTGACCCCATCCAGAAGCCAGGTATCCAACGCGTTATAGCTAAGCCCCAACACAGCATGGGCGGCCACCAGAGGCCGCTCCTTTCCCTCCATGGGCACCCTGGCCCCCACCGGGAAGGAAACAGCATGAGCTCCATCGGCCCAAATATCGCCTCCGATGTCGCAGGTGCGAAACCAATATGAGTTTCCGCTTTTGGACGTCAGCTTGACTGCCGTGCATCCCGCAAACTCCATTGCCCCTCCTCCTTTTTTGCTTCTCCCTGTACAGTCCCTCTATCCTATTCTTTCCCATTTGATAATTGTTCCCAGAAATCCTCCGCGCTAACAGTAGAAAGCCATCTTCTTTTGTCGCCGCCCATCCCCTCCCGGAATTGACAGGCCGCAGCATAGTCGCACCAAAGGCAGGCGTTCTTTCGCTCGCCCCGCCAGAAGGGATCTGCGGTGATCTTTCCGGCTGCCAACTCCCGCGCCACATCCTCCAACGCCTGACGGGTATGCCGTTCCAGTCGTCCAAGCTGTTCAGCGGAAACCAGAAAACGGCTTGTCACCTCTCCCGCGCTGTTGAGCTTCAAGGGGAGAAAACGGTAGCCCTCCTCCCCGTGCTCCATCGCCTCCAATACCTCAGGCTCACAAAGCACCAAGCCGTGGCGCTCCAGCTGCTTATCCACCTTCTTTTGCCGTTCCGCCTCACTCATACCCCGGTAGCCCGGCACCGCCTCGTCCCGGGCAGGGAGATACAGAACCCCCGCAGGTACCGGGATCTTCCCGCCAAAAAGCTCCTCTCCCTTCTCCTTCAAAGTAAAGAGATAGAGAAGCATCTGCAGGCTCATACCGTTCCAGACGTCGGTAAAATCAAACTCTTTCTTGCCCGTCTTATAGTCCACCACCCGGAAATAGACCTTACCGTCCTTCTCCCAGGTATCCACCCGGTCCACAAAGCCGGTAACTGATACGGTGAAGCCATCGGCAGTAAACTCCACCGGGGGCAGCGTTCCCTCCTTCCCCCCAAAGCCCAGTTCAAACCAGGCAGGGGTGAAGTCGGAACGGTCCAGCTCCTCACAAACATTTTTCACCACGGCGAAAACACTCTTTTCCAACCGGGCAAAGAGATAGCGGAACCGGGCACTCTCCCCCTCCAGGCCCCCAAGCTCCTCCACATACCTGGCCACCACAGCTTTGACCTGTTCCCGTGTGGGAACACTCCCCTTCTTCCGCTCCTTCAGGATATGCTCCAGCACATAGTGTACAAAGGTACCATAGTCGGCGGCAGCAAATTCCGCCTTTTTTCTGGGCTTGGCGGTCAACCCGTACTGCATAAAATACGCAAAATGGCAGGCCCGGTATTTGTCCAGGCGGGAGGCCGACATGGGAGCCCGACTGCCATAAAGCGTCTCCACCACAGGCCGGGTCAAACTTCCTCGCTCCTGATAAGCCGCCTTCTCCATCCGCTCCACCAAGGGCGCATACTCCGGCAGCTCCTTCAACGCCAGCGCTACCGACAGTTTTTCCCCTGCCCGTTCCAAAGCGGAGCGAGGCGCGGTAAACCGAAAATCCCCTCCCGCTGTTCTCTCTTCTTTGAATGTCAGGTCTGGAAAAAGCTCTCTTAGCTTCTTCACCAGGAAAGCAGGGCGTTTCTCTCCCCCGTCCGCGCCAGCCAAAGGATAGCTTACAATGAGCCGCTCTGTGGGGAGGGACAGTGTCTCGTATACAATGGTCATTTCCCGCCACAGCTTGTCGGTGAGCTGTGGCGCGCTTTCCAGACCAAATTCAGCCAGCAGTGCCCGGTCCTGATCCCCAAGTAAGCCAGGTGAAGGAGAGACCGCCGGGATATTTCCGTCATCAGCGCCCAACAGGTAAAGGACCTTACAGTGCCGATGGGCCAACCGGGGCATCTCTCCCACAGTGATCCGATCCAGTGAGACTGGAATGGCCCCAACCTGGTATTGGGACAACGCAAGCCGGAAAAGCCGGGAAAACTCCTCCCATTCCATGGGGGTCTCACCCAATAGACTGTCACATTGCTCCAAGGCGGCGCAAAGAATATCCCAAAGCTGCTCGTACTCAGCGGCTAAAGCCGCCTCGCCGCTCTCACGAAGCTCTCCCGCCCGGGCGTCCAAGCGCTGGGGCAGGCTAATTTTCTCCAAAAAGCGGTAGAGTGCCAGTGCAAGGCCTCTCCCCGTCTTTTCTCTCACCTGCCGGAGCTCCTCCAAGGGCTCCGCCACCTTACGGCGCAAGGCGTCTAAACCCTCCACCTGCCTACGCTGTCCCTCTCTCCACTGTGTCACATAGCCCTCCGGGTGCTTGTCCCACGCTTTTTTTTGCGTCCAGGCAGAACCCCGAAGCTCCCACTTCAGCACATAATTCTCCAACCGATCCACCTCATCCAGCGTCAGATCGGTAAGCCCGGTCTTCAGGTATCGAAACACGTCCTCGCTCCGATAACCTCCCGCCACTGTGTCCAGCGCCCCGGTAACCAAAGTCAAAATGGGCTTTTGTAGTACGTCGTCCATCTGGGAAAGAAAAACGGGCAAGCCATACCGTGGAAAAATCTCCTCGATCAGCGGCCCATAGGTCTCCATCGTCCGGGCGGTCACCGCCAGTTCCCGGCAACGATAGCCTTCCTCCCGACAGAGACGTCTCAGCTCAGCCGCCGCCCGTTCCACTTCGCTATAGGGTGTCAAGGCACGGTAGAGCTCCACTCCCTCCGGCTTTCCCGGGACCGCCCCAGGCACCGCCGCAAAAAGACGGTCCTCCACCCGGGCGATGCCGCGGCTCACCCCCTCCGGCAACGTGAGCCTTGTCTCCACTTCACACCCTACCTTGAGCCTCCGGGCCAGGGACAGGAGCCGCCCCGCCGTCCGCCGGGCGGGAGCGAAAATGTCCTCCTCATCCCCCTCCAGCCGGTCGCAGGTGAGAGCCACCGTCACAGCGTTGGCTTGTCTCAAAAGCCCCTCCAGCACCCTCCGCTCCTGAGCTGTAAAGTCAGTGAAGCTGTCAACATAAATGTCTTTGCCCTCCGCCCAGGGACAAGCTTCCAGCGCTTCCGATAACCGGGTGAGCTTGTCTCTGGGATCCGCTCCCCACTGAGCGCAGAAGGCATCGTAAGCTCCTAAAATAAGGGAGAGGTCAAAAAATTTGTCCCCCTCCTCCCCTGTCAGGACTTTAGAAATCTCCAGCAGCTTTTCCGGCGTAATGGCCGCCGATTTGCACTCGTCCACCGTAGCCGAAAGCTGGGTGAGAAACTGAGGCTTTCGGGAAGGGCGGGCGTAGAATTTCAACTGGTCGGCTACGGATTTCAGGGCCACGTCCATCAGGAGGAGCCTCCCCCCGGCGTCCAGGGTGGGCTCGGCCAGTCCCCCCGAGACCGAAAAGACCCGGCTTGCAAGGCGAGTAAAGGAGAGGACCTCGGCGTGGAGGCTCACCGAGTTGCCCGCCACCGCGCACAGCTTCCGCTCGGCGTCGTGGGAGTGCTGCTCGGGCACGATGAGGACCTGAGGGCGGTTTTTGCTCTCAGCGGCCATGGTGTTCAGAATGGCGGTGGATTTTCCCGTTCCCGCCCGGCCTAAGATCAGCTTCAGCATCTCGGTCCCCCTTTCTTTTGTTGCTATTCAAAGCTCATTTGCACAAGCCTGTAGTTTGTACTCAGAATAGTGTATTACCTATAAACTTCGATGCACTTAAAATATCTTCCCTCTCCAGGAATGTGCGGAGGCATAGCAACTGTCCCGCGCAATACAAGTTCTTCATTCACTAAGCCGAACAAAATATGATAGAGCTCATTGGCAATTTCCAGTTGATCGACTCCATGCTTAACTGCCGTAATATCAATAGAGCTTGCAAGATCATTCAGTGTTCCGGACATCGCTTCTCCAAGGCATTTTTCAATGATACCTTCAATCTCCATAATATATTTTTGGTCTTCAGGTGTGTAAATTGGAACACAAATATTCCCATTTTGTACATAGCCAAACCGCTCTAAAAGATTCATTGCGGCGAGGGCGCACCGGCCTGTCTGAATCAGTGATAATACTTCTGAAAGAAGTGCATCTTTGTTCGCTCCACCATAATTCTCATGCAATATGGCTTCTGCATCTTTAAGCTCAGCAGGAATGTTTCCTCTCTCCATCAGTCTAAAAAACCGATAGAAGTCAAAACGATTTCCATTGGCATCGCCGAAGGACTGTAACGAGCATGTATCATTCACCAACCGATTATAGGAACACAACAGCCCGTCGGAAAGTGTCTGCAATTCATCGCACTTCTCGTATATAACACTCAAATAATCCAACCCAGAGGGGTGATGTCTGGAAGTGGTCAGTGCCCCTTTGGCACCTAAATAATCAAAGAAATGACCATCGAACACCATGCCACAGAGAATATGATATAAGTTCTGCTCTATAGAAAATCCATTCTGAATTTGAGAACAACAAATCCGAATTTCTGTGATCCGGCTTTCAAGCAGATCAACAAGGGCTGTGGCTTTTTCCGCTATTGCTTCATGTAGTACAGCAGCATCCTCTCGAAGAAATACTGGACAGTCAAAATTCAATGTTTTTCCATTCAGCCTCAGAATACCACCATCAATCAGCTTTTGTACAAGGAACGCATTGGATTTGTCGCAGCAATCGCTATAGATACAAGTATTTGCCGGCTTCTGCGCAATCAAAGAAAGTATGGCATCTGTTTCCTGTCCAAGCAAATTTCGAGGATTATTGGGGTTCTGCGATTCCTCATCTGCGTCGAAATTCTCAAATAAAAAATACTCAAATTTTATCATATCTCGCCCCTCTCACTGACACTTCCAGAAAAATACGCTGTAAGGGGGCAGCTCGCTGCCGCCGCCAAAGTCGTGTTCCTCCCCGGTGATGAGGTCAATGGCCCGGCCGCAGCCGGCATCGAAGTGGGCCCAGTAAGGCTCAGAATCGGCATTCACCGCCACCAGAACCCGCTCGTTGTCAGTCCGGCGCTGGAATACCGTCTGCTTGTTGGTGAGGACCAGGTCGTGGAAATCCCCCCAGCAGAGGGCCTCGCTCTCCCGGTGCGCCTTAGCCATGGCGGAGATGGTATCGGTAAGGTCGTTCCACTCCGGCTTCTCGAAGGAGGGCCGCAGGGCGTCGTCCCCCTGGTGCTTGTCGCCCTGAGCCCCCCACTCGCTGCCGTAGTAGAGGCAGGGAATGCCGGGCATCCCGAAGAGGAGACCGTAGAGCAGGGGCAGATGGTTTTGATTGGTGAGAATACTGGCCGCCCGTGTCACATCGTGGTTATCCACAAAGCACATCAGATGCTTGCCCTTGTAGAGAGTCCACTGCTCCGGGCCGAACTGCCGCTTGAGGGAGTGGACGATCTCAAAGAGATTCATGGAGTTGAGGGCGGAATAGAGGCCCTTGTAGCACTCGTAGTTGGTGCAGGAGTGGAGCAGCCCCTCCCCCGTCCACTGGTTGTAGTCCCCGTGAAGGGTCTCCCCCACCAGGAAAAATTCCGGCTTCAGGCCGTCGCAGAAGGAGCGCAGGCGGTAGAGAAAGTCCTTGTCCAAAGAGTAGGCCACATCCAGGCGCAGGCCGTCGATGCCGAACTCCTCCACCCAGTATTTCACCGTGTCCAGCAGATAGTCCACCACAGCCGGGTTGCGGAGATTCAGCTTCACCAGCTCAAAGTGGCCCTCCCAGCCCTCGTACCAAAAGCCGTCGTTGTAGTTGGAGTTGCCGTCAAAGGAGATGTGGAACCAGTCCTTGTAGGGGGAATCCCACTTCTTCTCCTGTACATCCCGGAAGGCCCAGAAGCCCCGGCCCACATGGTTGAACACCCCGTCCAGCACCACACGGATGCCGCGGTCATGAAGGGTGTTGACCACCTGCTTGAAATCCTCGTTGGTGCCCAGGCGGCAGTCGATGGTGCGGTAGTCCCGAGTGTCGTAGCCGTGGCGGTCGCTTTCAAAGATGGGGCACAGGTAGAGGGCGTTGGCCCCCAGCTTTTGGATGTGCCCAGCCCAGTCGGCTATTTTCGATATCCGGTTCACGGTGACCCCATCATTTTCCTGGGGAGCGCCGCAGAAGCCCAGGGGATAGATTTGATAAAATACACTGTTTTCAGCCCACATAAACGCTTTCTCCTCGCTTGGGAAATGATAGGTCTATTGTATCACAAAACCGTTGGAAAGGAAAGAAAAAGAGGATGGTCATACCATCCTCTTTTTACCGTCTATTATGATTTAATATCCCTGCCCCTGCTGGCCTTTCGCGAGTTTTACAATGCGGGAGGTTCCCAGGCGGTCGGCGCCCAGGGCCAGGAAATCCTCAGCGTCCTGGAGGGAACTGATACCCCCCGCCGCTTTAATGCGGACGTCAGGACCTACATGCTCCTTAAAGAGCTTCACATCCTCCCGGGTGGCCCCGGCGGTGGAGAAGCCGGTGGAGGTCTTGATATAGTCAGCCCCCGCCTCGGTGACGATCTCACACATTTTGATCTTCTCCTCCTCGGTGAGGAGGCAGGTCTCAACGATAACCTTCAAAATGCGGCCGTTACAGCCCTGCTTGACCGCACGGATCTCCTCCAGCACCCGGTCCCAGCGGCCGTCCTTCGCCCAGCCGATGTTGATGACCATGTCGATCTCGTCGGCTCCGTGGCGGACGGCGTTCTCGGTCTCGAAAACCTTCACCGCCGTGGTGGAGTATCCGTTGGGAAAGCCGATGACGGTACAGACCTTCAGCCGGTCCCCCAGGTACTCATTGGCCCGCTTCACATAACAGGGCGGGATACACACGCTGGCACAGCTGTACTTCAAACCGTCGTCACAGACCTCGCGGATCTGCTCCCAGGTAGCCTCCTGCTTCAAAAGTGTGTGGTCACAGTGGGTCAGGATCTCTTTCAACTCCATGTTGAAAACCTTCTTTCTCCTAATTACAGCTTGATGATCGTATATTCCCGGGTGCCCAGGCCGATCTTCTCGCCATGCTCCAGGCAGGTCTTCCACTCCGCGCCCTCGGTGCAATTCTCAAAGTGGTCGTGATGGTCATGGAAATCCTTGGCCTTCATCCGGCGGTCCAGCTGAGCGCCAGGAATAGGCTCCTGAGCCATACATGCGTCAGCGCAAGCCTGGTCCAGCGCCACCGGGTCGAAGGAGGCGAACATACCCACATCGGGCAGGATGGGCACGTCGTTCTCCCCGTGGCAGTCGCAGTTGGGGGAGATGTCCCGCACCAGGCTGATGTGGAGGCAAGGGCGGCCGTCCACCACCGCCTTGGCGTACTCGGCCATCTTGCGATTGAGCATGGGAACGCTGTCGTAGCTGGGGTTCTCAATGGCGTCAAAGTTACACACACCGATACACCGGCCGCAGCCCACACACTTGGTGTAGTCAATGACCGCCTTGCCCTCGGCATTGTAAGAGATGGCGCTCTGGCCGCAGTGCTTGGCACAGATGTGGCAGCCCCGGCACAGCTCGGCGGAAATGACCGGCTTGCCGGTGTTGTGCTGCTCCATCTTGCCCGCCCGGCTGCCGCAGCCCATACCGATGTTCTTCACAGCGCCGCCGAAGCCGGCCATCTCATGGCCCTTGAAGTGGGTCAGAGAGATGAAAATATCGGCGTCCATAATAGCCCGGCCGATCTTGGCGGCTTTCACATACTCGCTCCCCACCACGGGGACCTCCACGTCGTCGGTACCCTTGAGCCCGTCGCCAA
This sequence comes from uncultured Oscillospiraceae bacterium, assembly GCA_910585735.1. GTDB lineage: Bacteria > Bacillota > Clostridia > Oscillospirales > Oscillospiraceae > Vermiculatibacterium. The sequence continues at coordinate 39,560 of CAJUEU010000011.1, forward strand.
TGATGATCTGGCACCCGGTGGAGAAGGGAGAAAAGCCGTTTTCATAGGCGGCGTCCATATGCTCCAGCGCGTTCTTTCTCCGGCCCACGTACAGGGTATTGCAGTCGGAAAGGAAGGGGACACCGCCCTTGCTCTTGACATAGTCGGCCACCACCTTGGCGTAGTTGGGCCGCAGAAAGCTCAGGTTCCCCGGCTCACCAAAGTGCATTTTGATGCAGACAAACTTCCCCTCAAAGTCGATCTGATCCCCCACCGTCCTCTCAACAAGACGGCGAAGCTTCTCCAGCTGGCTGGTGCCAACGGGCACATGAAAATCGGTAAAATAGACTTTGGATGCTGACATAAAAGTTTCTCCCTTCCCCTTCATTTCTATACGTATCCTATTTCTCAGAAGCCCAAGCCGCCGGTGATACTTTTCATGGAGTTGGCAGCGTCGGTCTCCGCGGCCCGCATGGCCTCGTTGACGGCGGAAACCACCATGTCCTGGAGCATCTCCACATCCTCGGGGTCCACCGCCTCGGGGTCGATGGTAACGCTCACCACCTGGTGCTGTCCATTGACCTCAGCGGAAACTACTCCGCCGCCCACGGTGGCCGTGTAGGTCTTGGCGGCCAGCTCCTCCTGCATCTTGGCCATATCCTGCTGCATCTTCTGGACCTGCTTCATCATGTTCATGTTCATGCCGCCCCCCATGCCTCCCATGGGGCCAAAGCCACGGCTGTTATATCCCTTCGCCATTTTAAATCACTCCTCCGTAATAATATCCTGAAATTGTCCCTGGAGCGCCAAAAGGTCATCCAAGGGATCCCTATCCTGCTCTGTAGTATGGGGGGCTTTTCCCACCGCGGGGGGCTCCCCCACTCTGACTTTAGCCCGGTGATCGGTCCCCAAAAGGCTCTTCCCCTCTTGCTCCACCAGGGTCAAAACTCCGGGCTGGTCAAGCACACTGCGAATAAAATCGTTCTGGACCCAAAGGATCAGTTCAACCCCCTCCAAACGTCCCTGCACCATGGCCGGATTCGAAAGGAAGCTGTATTCCCCCATGGGCATTTTCCCCTTCAGCCGCCGGACCATGTCGGGCCAGAAATCACCTACCAAGAGGGCGGCTCCCACGGAACGGGGAACTGGCTTTTCCTTCGGAGCCGGAGCACTGACGGGCCCCTCGTTTTCCCTCTCTTCGGTCCGCACCGCAGGCACGGGGTCCGGGGGTGTTTCTGTCTCGAGCCCAGGGGCTGTCATTGCCCCCTCAGAGTAACGACCTTCCCGGTCGCCTTGTGGTGTCTCTGGGGGCTCCATATCCCAGGGGGGCAGGTCGGCGTCGGCGGTTGGCTCGTCGGGCACAGATGACTGAGACGCAGGCTCCGATGGCCTCCCGGCCTCTTCTCTCCCCACGGGAGGAACTTGAGAGGCTGAAAAGCCACCGGCAGCGGCCCGCTCCTCCAACTTCGCAAGCCGGGCGGTCAAGCCCTGCGTGGATTCGTCCAAGGTCTCATCACACAGGCGGATCACACTCAGCTCCACATCCACCCGCCGGTTGGCGCTCCGGCTCAAGTCGGCGGCGGTTTCCTGGAGCAGCCTCAGCACCTGCACCAACCGGGGAACAGTGAGGGCCTGGGACAGCCCACGCAAGGTACCCTCGTCATAGCCCCCGGTGAGCAGCCCTGCCCCCCCTCTGGGGGCGGTCTTGCGAATGAGCAGATCCCGGGTCAGGGAAGAAAGCTCCCCCACCAGGCTGCCCACATCCTTTCCGGCGGCGTATAGCTTGCCGATCCGCTCAAGAGCGGCGCCTGTATCCCGGCGGATGAGCTCTTCCATCAATCCGGCGGTCTCCACATTCCCCGCCAGCCCTAAAGCATCCAGTATCTCCTGCTCTCCCAGCTTCTCCCCCGCGCCGCCGGCACATTGGTCCAGCAGAGAGAGGGCGTCCCGCATACCGCCGTCGGCCAGTCGGGCCAGAAGAGCGGCTCCCTCGTTGGTGAGCGGGATCCCCTCCTCCCCCGCCACATAGTTGAGCCGCCCGGCAATTCCAATGGGAGAGATACGCTTGAAGGCAAACTGCTGACAACGGGATTTGATGGTTGCCGGAACCTTATGTACCTCGGTGGTCGCCAAAATGAACATCAGGTGGGCGGGGGGCTCCTCCAGGATCTGTAGCAGGGCGTTAAAGGCCTGGGCAGACAGCATATGGACCTCGTCCACAATGTAGACCCGCTTTTTGACTGTAGCGGGAGTATAGACCGCGTCATCCAGAATGGCCCGAATGTCATCTACCCGGTTATTGGAGGCGGCGTCCAGCTCCATCACATCCAAAATGGAGCCGTTCTCGATCCCAAGGCAGGAGGGGCACTGGTTGCAGGGATTCCCATCAATGGGCTGCTCACAGTTCACCGCCCGGGCCAGCAGCTTGGCGCAGGTAGTCTTGCCTGTGCCCCGGGTACCGGTAAAGAGGTAAGCGTGGGAAAGCCGTCCCTCCTGGACCTGCCGCTTCAGAGTCTCCGTGATATGATTCTGGTCCACCACATCGTCAAAGGTGCGGGACCGCCATTTGCGGTAAAGGGCCTGATACATAATTTCACCTCTCAGGAATCCGTATGCAGAGAAAAAAGGAAGAAGGGCAGGCCCTTCTTCCCCTTTCGGTCTGTGGCAAGGCCGCGCACCGACCTTTGAAAGACACACTATGTCCGTTACCCAGGCAGCCGGCTCAGGAACGGGATCCCCGCGGCACACGCTCGAGCCCGCTTAGTGCTGCTCGGTTCCCCGCCTGACACGGTTCACGGGTGAGCGTTGCGCGGGACCGATCCATCATCACTGCTTTCCTGAGTCAGACAACACAGTACGCTCCCGGGGGCCGGAATTCATCCCTGCTATAGCGGATTGCAGGTACAGGGCACCGCTGTCTCCCCGATTAGCGCGGCCTTGCCTCAGACCGAAAGTCTAATACAAAAGCATTATACATCATTTTATATGATTTATCAACAGCCCACAAAGATTTTTCCTTCCGTTTTGGAAATCTCCTGTTCTCCTCTTACGCTTCTTTCACGCATTTTTGAAAAAAGGTCTTTACACCCGGAGAAAATATTGCTATAATACCTCTCAGAGTTTTGTCCTCTTTTAATTTCATATGGGCGGTTAGCTCAGCTGGGAGAGCGCAGCGTTCGCAACGCTGAGGTCGTGGGTTCGATCCCCATACCGTCCACCAACAACGGGCCAGACGGTTTCTTGCCGTCTGGCCCGTTGTTTCTGTTGTTACATCACAGCGTAAAAGGCGGGTATTCCCACAATGGGAATACCCGCCTTTGGGAAGGTAGACAATAGCATTTAACCCTTCCGAGGGTATCAGGCCATAACATAGAAAGTAATGCTTCTGGAATCAGAACCGTTATCATTCTCAGCAAATACCGTAACCACAATTTCATACTCAACACCCGAGGTCCCGTAAAAGTACATTGTAGCTCCATGGGACACTTTATTGGTTGCGGTCATTCCTTCATCTGACTTCAGAAAGTAACCAGCAAGACGGCCGCTCGGTTCATAAATGCGGATTTTAGATGCTCCAAGGCTGTTCATAAAGCCAGTTCCTTCTATCGAAAACACAATTGCAATCTTCCCATTTCCACAAGCAGCGCCTTCTGCACTATAAGAGCAAATCTGATCGCTTGCTCTGGTAGTCGCATAGGCAGAAAGGTGCAGGAAGCAAGCCATGAGCAACAATATGCTTATAGCCCTGATCCTTGATTTTTGTTTTGTCATTTTTGAACCCTACCTTTCATAAATAGAATCAATCATCGCTTTTAATTCCTCAACGGACAACTCCGCTTGGAGTGAACATTCCAAGTCATCCACATACCAAGAAACTAAAAGCCGATTATTATTAAAAGTAATATAATGGACAATATTGTTGACCTCATATTTCTCTTTTAAAGTGTCGTCCCTTTCAAACAATCGTGTTGCCGTATCATTTCGCTGAACAATGTATAGAGATATAACCATTTCTTCGCTTTGGTATATAGCATTATAGTCGGTTCTTCCCACATCAGAATATTTCCGAACATCAAGCATAGCCAACTCTTTCTCATCTAACATCTTGGGCACTACGGGAGTTGTGACTCCATTATCCTCCAGCGCTTCCTCCAGACTATCATAGATAACTTCCCCTGGCCCCTCGGTGGTCTCCGGCTCTCGGCCCACGCCAAAGAAGCTGAAAATGCTGGGGTTCCAGTGTCCTATCATCTCAAAAAAGTCCCGGTAGCCCAGTGCTGGCGGGGCAACGGTCACAGCAAGCACCAAGAAAATCACCGCGGCGGCAGTGAGAAACTTCCACCAGCTCTTGCGGGCCTTCCTGGCCGGAGCCGCCTCCGCCAATGAAACTGGCCGCTCCTCCTCCGCCTCGTCCGGGTAAAGGGAAAGTCCTTCCCCTTCCTCCGTATGGAAGTCTTCCTGAAAGCTCCGCCACGCCTCGTCCACATCCGGCAAGCGGCCCGTTGGACTTTTATGCTCCTTCCTTACAATTTCTTCAATGATCGCGTCTACATAAGCGTCATCCCCCTCCGAGATGTCTACACCGGCGCTCAGAAGCTCCTCCAACTGCTCTACTGTGAGGTCTTCCAGATGCTCAAATCTCCGCCTGGGCCTTTCGGGTTGCCCTGTCATTGTCTAACCCCCTTCAATGTATATATGTCCATCCCATAGGGCTTTTGGACATAATCAGTTTCTACTTTTTGTTTTTTCTTTTTTTGGTGCCTTTTCCCGCAGCAGCCTGCGTTTGGAAAGCTCTTCAGCCAACGTCTCCTCCAACCTGCTCACCCGTTTATAGCAGGCCCACATGGAAATGCCATACTCATCCGCAAGCTCCTTATAGGTCACCTTGTCCAAAGCAAGGCGCCTTAGTAAGTACATCTCATTCTCTGAGAGAAATTCCGAATATCCCTTTAGGACCGTTTCCTCATCTTCAGGCTCGTAATCATCTTCGCTCGCCGCAAGCGCATCCAGTTCTTCTACGGAAATCAGCCATCTGCTTTGTCTTAGCTGTGCTCTTTTCGCATTTCTGGCGACATTCTTCACTGTCACCCGCATCCATCCAACAGGGTTCGGGCTACAGACAAATTCCTTCATCTTATCCTGGCGCAGGACAATATGAAACGCATCTTGAACAACATCCTGCGCCATGTGCTGATTTTTCACGATCGCTTTTGCGTACACTACCAATCCCTCAAAGTGCTCCCGATAAAACTCTTCAAAAAATTGCTCCTGTTCCAAGGTCATTCCACCCTTCTCTCTCAATAATGACACAGGCTATATCTCATTGCATACAGACCCGGCAAAGAATTGGACTTTGCCGGGTCTGTATACTTCGCCATTCCGGGAACTATACTTCCATGGCTCCATATTCGTCAATTACTGTTTGAATGATCCGTTCAAGGTGAGCAAGGTTTTCCGGCGATTGTCCGGCCAGCTTGACTTGGATATTTGCGATCGTGGAATCCGCGTCGTTGGAACGCAATAGTGTGTCATAGCTGACTTGCAGGGCTTCTGCCATGGCACAAAGGATGATAATGCTCATCATTCTTGTCCCGCCCTCAATTCGGGCGATCGTGGAGGTATCTACATCAATTTGATTCGCAAGCTCCTCTTGGGTAAGCCCCCGTTTTACCCTGCACTGACGGACATTGTTCCCAATTAAGACCATAAGCGCTTTCTTTTTCTCTGGGCTTATCTCCATTATAACACCCCCATTCCTGACAGGCAATATTATAATGCCCATTCGGAAATGGTTGTACAGCCTTCCAGGAGTGTATTTTATTCCTATTAGTCAAAATCCACGCTAAATCACCATAAAGCAGCAAAAATAACAAAAGGAAGAACTATCCTGTTGCCTACCATATCATGGTATCATATCTCTGTCCTCCAAAAAAGCCTTCCTAAAAAGTCAGAGCGGGTTCTTGCTCGAGAACTTCCTGGAAAGGCTTTTCATATTTCATATAACAGGCCAGGAGAAAGATGATCTCCGATGAGGATTCCAACTCTTGCGCGCGGTTTCCCACGATTTTCTTTAATAAGTAATCATCCTTTTTTATCCGTTCCCAGCATTTGTTACACAGTCGTTCAACTTGACGAACAACGGTTTCACATTTTTTTGCTTTGAGTTCCTTTGCCACATCCGGGTATATATCCTTTGTCACTTTTATGGACGCTCTGCTCCGTCCTTGAATGAACATAAGCTCATACGCAACCTCGACCGAACATACCAGACTTTTGATGTTACAGCGTGAAAAGCCAAAAATAGAGCGGACCAAACGATTGGCTGTCTGCATAATTGTAACCGCCTTTTCTCTAAGATGGCTTTATGGTATTCCGATTTAACCGATTCCGGGCCTTATTCGTCACAACTCGTCATTTTTCCCTTTTTCTTCCATCTCTCTTCGTATTGTTTTAAGTCTTCGATTTTGTGACCGTTCTTTTCTTGGGACGCATGTTTTCTATGGTAGGCCATCTCATATAATCCCCCTATTTATAGCATGTCCGATACTTCCTGTTCTTGGACATATTACGGAAAAATTTTTGATTTTCGCCAAATGATCCGACATATTTTGACATTTCCCCTCTTAAAATGTCCCCGCTGGAGGTAAGTTGCTGTCGAAAACGCGCCTAAAATTAAGGTATGCTTTTATAGATCCAATGTACCGTTTCTTTTTGCTTATCGGTTGTATGGCCAACTTTCTCCAAATCCTCCCAAAATGTTTTTAAAATATGTCCAAAAATGGGAGTGGATGGACATATAAGAGTAGAGGGACACTCATGGATTTCAATTTTCAGAGCAAAAGCAAGACAAAAAACAAAGGAGGAAATGAACATGAAAAGGAAAACCATGAAGCGAAGTATTTCTACGCTCCTGACCCTGGCGATGCTGCTGGGACTGCTGCCCGGCACGGCCTTTGCGGCATTGCCCGAAGAGGCACAAGATGTGATCGAATTTAAGGTCATGCAGCTGGAGAACCTTTCCAGCGGTGACTTTGTCTCCCTGTATAAATACAAAAATGGGCTTAATACCTTCCACGCCCCCATCAATATGAACGAGGGGACTCAGGGCGGTTTCAGCCTGACCCGCCTCTCCTTTGCCATTTCCATGTCTCAGCCCATATCCCTCGAGGTCTACGAGATGGCAGACGATTACCCCATTGCCCCGCCGGGCGGAAAAGACGGCCACTCCTCGGTGGTGCTGAACTATGACCCGGAGGGCGGCACAGAGCCGTTTTTGGGCCAGTTCAAGGGGTATATCTATGGTACACGGGTCACAGACAATATCGATCAGATCGACCGAGACGACGTGGAGGAGCTTGATCGTATCACCGCCACAGAGATCAAGCCCGGCGATTGGATGACCATCATCGGAAATGCCGCAAATCAGACTGGTGGCTATACTGCCGAGATTTGCGACGAGATCTATGCGTTTGGATTTGAGGGGATCAAATATCCCGAGCCCGAGCCCGAAAGCGGAGAGGGGGAGCCTTCGGCCTCCCTTCTTTCCGACCCTGAGTTCGCTGAGGCGTATGTATTGGGGATCGACTCGGACTACGGTACTTCCCTCTATGGCCTGGGGGATGATACCATCGTTACCAACTATGTGATTTGGGACGGCGCTCTTTGGAATGCGGAGAAAGGCGTACATTATCCCCAATATCAGGATGGCAAGCGGTATGTCATCGTCATGCAGCCCTTTTATGAGCCCGTGCGGAAATATAAGAGCTTTCTGGCCTTCGAGCAGGACAGCAAAAACCAGATAAACTATTATTGCTCCGAGGCATATCAGGAGATCTATGAATTTTTCCAAAGCGAGTTCGGCATTGCGCTGTGCAAGACCCCGGACCCTGTGGACCTGCTTACCGGCAGCTTTTGTTGGGACTATACGGATTTCTCCCTGTACGGCAAGCATGACCTACCGTTTACCCGATATTACGAGTCCATTGACGCCGGCCGAGATCACGGTTTCGGCTATGGCTGGAGCACCTGCTACAGCTACCGCCTGGTACAGGACGACCTGTATAACAGGGTCATCCTCCCCGGCGGAAAGGACCTGATATTCCAGCTTAGTCCCGATGGGACCTTCCGCCCGGTGGGAGACTATACTCTTACCGTATCCGGGGGCCAGTTTCTCATGGAGAACACCAAAACGGGCAGCCGGTATTCCTTTAGCCTGGACGGGAACATTCAACATATCACCGGGGCGGATGGGAACCAGATCAACTTTGGCTACACGGGGAACCAGCTGACCAGGATCTCCAACGCCTCCGGCACCTTTACCCTGGCCTACAACGCCCAGGGCAATGTGTCCTCCGTCACGGACAGCGAGGGCCGGTCCATCACGCTTACCTATGACGGACACTACCTCACTTCCGTAGAAAACCCGGATGGGGACAGCCTGCGCTATGCCTATGACTCCAACGGCTACCTGGAGACTGTGGAGAATTTCAAGGGCCAGGTCTATGTGCGGAACGTATTCGACGCCGCGGGCCGTGTGACCCACCAGGAGGCCGCCAACATTGGGACCTATGACTTCACCTATGACCTGGCCAACCGCCACAACACCTGCGTGGGTACAGACGGCTACCTGCTGGAGATCTGGTATGACGAGCTGGGACGCATCACCAGGAGCCGCAACCCGGACGGCGATGTGGAGATCGCCTACAACGATAAAAACCAGATCGTCAGCGTGACCGACCGCAACGGCAAGACCACCCGGTATGACCACGATCCCGCCGGGAACATCCGCAAGGTCACCTACCCGGACGGGACCACCGAGCAAATGACCTACAACGCCGACCGCAAGGTCACCGGCTTTGTGGACCGCAACGGGGTGTCCACCGCCTATACCTACGATGCCATCGGCAATGTCCTCACCGCCACCGATGGCCGGGGAAACACCACCACCTACGGCTATACGGACGGCTATCTTACCTCCGTCACCGATGCTCTCGGCAACGAAACTACATTTACGAATGATGCGGTCGGCAACCGGCTGTCCATGACGGATGCCAAGGGCAGCACCACCAACTACACCTACGACGGCCAGGGCCGTCTGGTGAGCCAGACCGCCCCGGACGGCAGCGTGACCGAGTACGAGTACACCACCGCCAGCAAGCTGGTGAAGATCACCGATGCCCAGGGCAATGAGCAGACTTATACCGTGGACGGCAACGGCTTCAATACCAGCGCCTCCGACTGGATGGGCAACCTCACCGCCTACGAGCGGAATGTGCAAAACCAGATCACCAAGGTGACTGATCCTCTGGGCAACGCCACCACCTATAGCTACGACGACCGGGGCAACCTGGTGGTGACCACCGACGCCAAGGGCAACCAGACCACCTATACCTACGACGCCTCCGGGCGGATGGTCTCCATGACCGACGCCCTGGGGAACACCTGGACCTACGCCTACGACAACGAGGGCCGCCGGGTGTCCACCACCGACCCCCTGGGCGGCAAGACCTCCACCGTCTACGACAGCGTGGGCCGGACCAGCTCGGTCACCGACGCCAAGGGCGGCAAAACCACCTACACCTACGACAGCGTGGGCAACACCACGGCGGTCAAGGACGCGTTGAACCAGACCACCCGGTACACCTACGACGCCAACGGAAACATGACCTCCCGCACCGACCGCAACGGCAAGACCTGGACCTATACCTATGACGCCAACAACCGGCTCACCAAGGAGACTGACCCCTTGGGCGGAGAGACTGTCTATACCTACGATGAGCTGGGGCAGGTCACCAAAGTTGTGACCCCTGCTGGAGCAGAAAGCTCTGTCCAGTACGACAGCATGAGCCGGACCACTTCCGCTGTGGATGCTCTGGGCCATGCTACTGCCTATGAGTACGACTCCCTGGGCCGGACCGCCAAGGTGACCTACGCCGACGGCTCTGCCGTCAGCTACACCTATAACGCCAACGGCCAGGTCCTCACCGCCACCGACCAGCTCGGCGGCGTGACCGCCTACGCCTACGACAATGCCGGGCGGCTGGTGTCCACCACCGACCCCAGGGGCGGCGTCACCACCCAGACCTATGACGCCGTTGGCAACCTGGTCATGACCACCGACGCCCTGGGCAGCGAGACCACCTACACCTACAACGCCAACAACCAGATCGCCGCCGTCACCGACGCCGAGGGCGGCGTGACGGGCTATGCCTATGACGCCAACGGCCGGATCAGCACCCTCACCGATGCCGAGGGTGGCAAAACCGCTTACACCTACGATGCCAAGGGCAACGTGACCAAGCTGGTGGATGCCGAGGGCGCCGCCACCACCTACACCTACGACAAGCTGGACCGGCTCACCGCCGTGAAGGATGGCCGGGGCAACACCACCTCCTACGAGTACGACGCCGAGGGCGCGCTCACCAAGGTCACCGATCCCACCGGCAAGAGCGCCTCCCGGAGCTACGACGCCCTGGGCCGCCTGGTGCGCGAGACCGACCGCAACGGCAACACCCGGACCTATGCCTACGATGCCGATGGCCGTCTCACCTCCGCCACCGACCCCCTGGGCAACGTGACCACCTACGCCTATGACGGCAACGGCAACTTGGTCTCCAAGACCGATGCGGACGGATACACCACGGAATACACCTATAATGGTGTTGATTTAGTCACCAAAATCAACTATAATGATGCCAAGCAGGTGTCCTACCG
>CAJUEU010000011.1:50261-50430 GCA_910585735.1 uncultured Oscillospiraceae bacterium
GACCACCTACACCTACGACGCCGCGGGCAATCTGCTGACCCAGACCGCGCCTCTGGACCGGGTGAACAGCTACACCTACGATGAGATGGGCCGCCGTCAGACCGCCACCGACCCCATGGGCCATGTGGTCACCTTCTACTATGACGACCTGGGCCGGATCACCGGGTAC
>CAJUEU010000012.1 GCA_910585735.1 uncultured Oscillospiraceae bacterium
CATTGAGCAAAAGTGGCAGGACCGCTGGGCCAAGGAACAGCCCTTTGCCGCCGTCGCCGGGTTGGATAAGCCCAAGTTCTATGGGCTCATTGAGTTCCCCTATCCCTCGGGCCAGGGGCTCCACGTAGGCCATCCCCGGCCCTATACCGCCATGGACATCGTGGCCCGGAAAAAGCGGATGGACGGCTATAACGTGCTCTTTCCCATGGGCTTCGACGCCTTCGGCCTGCCCACCGAGAACTACGCCATCAAGAACCACATCCACCCCGCCAAGGTGACAAAGGACAACATCGCCCACTTCACCGAGCAGCTCAAGAAAATCGGCTACTCCTTTGACTGGGACCGGGTGGTGGACACCACCGATCCCAATTACTACAAGTGGACCCAATGGATCTTCCTCCAGCTCTACAAGCACGGCCTGGCCTACAAGACCACCATGCCGGTGAACTGGTGTACCTCCTGCAAGTGTGTGCTGGCCAACGAGGAGGTGGTGGAGGGTGTCTGCGAACGGTGCGGCGCCCCCGTGGTCCGCAAGGAGAAATCCCAGTGGATGCTGAAGATCACCGAATACGCCCAGAAGCTGCTGGACGGGCTGGACGAGGTGGACTTCATCGACCGGGTCAAGACCCAGCAGCGCAACTGGATCGGCCGGAGTACCGGCGCCGAGGTCGTCTTCAAGGCTACCACCGGGGAGGACATCATTGTCTTCACCACCCGGCCCGACACCCTCTTTGGCGCCACCTATATGGTCCTCTCCCCCGAGCACGCCCTGGTGAAGGGCTGGCTGGAGGGCGGTAAGCTCCGCAACACCGACGAGGTAACGGCCTACCAGCAGGTGGCCGCCTCCAAGTCTGATATGGAGCGCACCGAGCTCAACAAAGAAAAAACCGGGGTCAAGCTGGACGGCGTCCGGGGCGTCAACCCGGTGAACGGTAAGGAGATCCCCATCTTTATCTCCGACTACGTCCTGTCCACCTACGGCACCGGGGCCATCATGGCGGTGCCCGCTCACGATGACCGGGACTGGGAGTTCGCCAAAAAGTTCGGCTGTGAGATCGTCGAGGTGGTATCCGGCGGCGAGGACGTGCAAAAGGCCGCCTTCACCGCCAAGGACGAGACCGGTATCCTCTGCAATTCTGACTTCCTCAACGGCCTCACCGTGAAGGACGCCATCCCCGCCATTACCAAATGGTTGGAGGAGAAGGGCATTGGCGAAGCCAAGGTCAACTACAAGCTCCGGGACTGGGTATTCTCCCGCCAGCGGTACTGGGGCGAGCCCATCCCCATGGTCTGGTGTGACAAGTGCGGCTGGGTGCCCCTTCCCGAGGACCAACTCCCCCTCACCCTCCCCGAGGTGGACAACTACGAGCCCACCGACGATGGAGAGTCCCCCCTCTCCAAAATGACCGACTGGGTGAACACCACCTGCCCCTGCTGCGGCGGAAGCGCCAAGCGGGAAACCGACACCATGCCCCAGTGGGCGGGCTCCAGCTGGTATTTCCTTCGGTATATGGACCCCCACAACGACAAGGAGCTCTGCTCCAAGGAGGCTTTGGAGTACTGGTCCCCGGTGGACTGGTACAACGGCGGCATGGAGCACACCACCCTTCACCTCCTGTACTCCCGGTTCTGGCACCGCTTCCTCTACGACATTGGGGTGGTGCCCACCAAGGAGCCTTACGCCAAGCGGACCTCCCATGGTATGATCCTGGGCGAGGGGGGCGAGAAGATGTCCAAGTCCCGGGGCAACGTGGTGAACCCGGACGACATCATCAAGGCCTACGGCGCCGACACCCTGCGGCTCTATATCATGTTCATCGGCGACTTTGAGCAGGCCGCCACCTGGTCGGACAACGCCGTCAAGGGCTGCAAGCGGTTCCTGGATAAGGTGTGGAACCTTTCCGAAAGCTGCACCGGCAGCCTGGACTACACCCCCGAAAACGAGGCCGGCATCCACAAGTGCGTCAAGAAGGTGGCTGACGACATTGAGGCCATGAAATTCAATACCGCCATCGCCGCCATGATGACCCTGGTGGGCGACTTCCAGAAGAACGGCTGCTCCAAGGGAGACATGAAGGCCCTCATTACCATGCTCTCCCCCTTCGCCCCCCACATTGCTGAGGAGCTGTGGGAGAATCTGGGCTTCGCCGGAGAGAGCCACGCCATGGTCTGCCAGCAGCCCTGGCCGGAGTATGACGAAAGCAAGACCGTGGCCAGTACCGTCACCATTGCCATTCAGGTGGCCGGCAAGATGCGGGGCACCGTGGAGATGCCCGCCAGCAGCGACAACGCCGCCATCGAGGCCGCCGCCAAGACCGTACCCACCGTGGCCAAGTTTTTGGAGCCTTTGGACATTGTGAAGGTCATCCACGTCCCCGGTAAGCTGGTGAACTTCATCGGCAAGCCCAAGGCCTGAGGGAACGCCCCTATGGAACAGTTCCCCGCATCCCAGATCCAGTTGGCCAAGCCCGGGCAGGTGGACGGGATCTTTTCCATCATGTCCGGCGTGTCCGCTCGGATGGAACACCCGGAACACTATGTCATCGACGACAAGGACTATGTGGCCCGGCACATCTCTCAGGAGGGCTTTACCCTGCTTTGGATGGAGGAGGACCAGATAGCCGGGTTCCTCATCGTCCACCTTCCCCTCCCTGGAGAAGAACACAACCTGGGCAATGACCTGGGCTTTTCTCCCCGGCAGCTTCTTCTCTCAGCCCACATGGAGTCGGCCGCCATTTTGCCGGAGTTCCGGGGCAGAGGCATTCAGAAAAAGCTCATCGCCGCCGCCGAAAGCCGGGTGACCGCTCTGGGCTACCAGTACAGTCTCTGCACCGTCCATCCCGACAATTTGCCCAGTTTGAACAGCCTGCTGTCCTTGGGCTATGAGGTGGCCGCCACCAAGCTGAAATACGGCGGAAAGCTCCGCCATATCATGAAAAAGGAGCTGGGCTCCTTCCAAGGAGGTTTCCCTATGAAAGGCCTGCATCACATTGCCCTCTGGGCCCCTGATGAAGAGGGGTTCCGTCAGGCTTTGGCGTTCTACAACAAGATCCTGGGCTGCCCTGTGGTCCGTACCTGGGTGCGAAAAGGGCAGAGTGCCGCCATGCTGGAGCTGGGCGGCACCCTTCTGGAGCTGGTCATCGACCCTGCCGGAGAGGACGGTCCCTTTGCCCACATCGCCTTTGATGTGGAGGACGTGGACGCCGTGGTGGAGCAGGTCCGCACCGCCGGGCGGCCCATTACCATGGAGCCTACCGACGTATCCCTGGGCCCCGACTACCCCGCCCGGGTGGCCTTCTGCAAAGGCCCTGTGGGAGAGTCTGTGGAATTTTTCCAGGTGCTTTGACAGGTTTTCTATGAGAAGGAGGTCTCCGGCAAGCCGGAGACCTCCCTTTTTCTTCATCGGCCCTGCCGCTGCCGTTCCCGCAGCATGCCGCTCTCCATCTCAAGGACCCGGTCATACCGCTCCACCAGGCCGTCCCGAATCCGATGGGTGATGGTCAGAAGGGTCAGCTCCTCCATATCCAGAAGCTCCCCCTCGATCTCATTGGCGGCCGCTACGTCGATGGCTGAGACCCCTTCGTCCAGGATCAGCACCTTTACCCCCCGGATCAGGGCCCGTGCCAGGGCAATCCGCTGGCGCTGACCGCCGGAGAGGTGCGCGCCGTTCTCTCCACAGCTTCCGTCCAGCCCTCCGGCGATAGCCGGAAGAAAACGGTCCACCCCGGAGAGCGCCAGGGCCCGCCGGAGCTCCTCTTCGGAAAACTCCTCCCCCAGACAGATGTTGAAGCGCAGGGTATCGTTGAACAAAAATGTATTCTGATGGATCACCGTGACCAGGCCCCGGAGCTTTCTGTTGTCCAGGTCGTGGAGCTCGGTCCCGTCGTAGCGGATGGCGCCGGTATAGTCTGCGTATTTACCGCTCAGCAGCTTGATGAGGGTGGATTTACCGCAGCCGCTGGGGCCGATCAAAACCACCTTCTCGTTTTTTCGGAGAGTCAGATCCAGGCACTCCAGCACCGGCACCTCCGCGGTGTAGCGGAAGGACAGGTCCCTGACTTCGACCCGGTCCTCCAGACGTGGGATCTCTTTGCCGGTAAATTCGGTCTCCTCTCCCCGGATGAGCCCCAGCACCATCTGAATGTTCTTTTTCTGGCTCAAAAGAAGCGGGAGCATCTGGGCGTACAGGGTCAGGCTGCTGCTGAAGTAGCCAAAAAGGGAGGTGAACATCACCAGGGTGCCCACCGAGAGATCTCCCCGGACCGCCATGGTGCCCGCGATCAGGAAATTTACAAACCAGGCCACCCGGTTCATAACCTGTCCCACATTCTCCAGCTCCGACAAGGTGACCCCCATTTTCTGGTCCACCTCGGACACCTCGGCGTTGGCCTTTCCGAAGCGTCCCCGGAGCCAGGGCAACGCCCCGAAGGAGAAGATGACCTCGTGTCCATTCAGGGCCTCCTTCAGCTCCACACTCATGGCGGCGTTTTTCGCGATCCGGGTCATGAGCAGCTCCTGGAGCTTTTTGTTGAAGCGCAGGGGCAGGGCCATGGAAAGAAAGCCGCAGAGGATTGAAACACACGCCAGCAGTGGGCTGTAATAGAACATGATACCCAACACCGCCAGGGCGGAAACACCGTAGCAGATCAGATAGAATACCGGGGTGCTCAGATTGCCGGCCAGGGCGGCGGCGTTGCTGGTCACATAGGACATATATTCCGCCGTATCCTTCTCCTCGAAACGGACTGTGCTCCGCCCCATAATGCCGTCGTACAGATCGCCGCGCAGCGATTCAGCCAGCCTGGCCTCAAAGCATTTCCGGGCCACGCCGCTGAAAAAGTAGCTCAGAGCTACGGCAAAGACCACTGCCCCGGCCATCCACAGGTCCCTGCGGAAACCCTCCATATTCCCGGAAATGATCAGGTCGATCATCCGCTGCTCCATGATGGCGGAAAAGGGGGTGAGCAGCTGGGTGGCGACGCCGAACAGGAGAGCGGCTATTACCCACCCGATATGCCTTTTGTAATAACGCAGCATGGTCTACTCCTCCTTCTCTGTTGTGGCCGCCTCTTCGGGACTCCGCTTGTCCAAAACCAGCCGCACCTCCGCCGTGGGTCCCGCCACAAGCCGGGCCGCGGCGAGAAAGGGCACCGTAGCCCCTGTGAGGTTGACCTTATAGGCCTTGACGCTGCCCTCCTCGGTCTCCAGAGAGAGCTCCTCGGTGAGCCGGAGGCGGGTGAACTCCGCCAAAATTTCCTGGAGCTCCTCCCGGGCCATACCCATCAGGAGCGCCAGCGCCCCCGCCGTGTGGAATTTAGGCGGCTCCCGGTAGAGCCTCACCAGCAGGGCCAGGGCATGGGGCTCGGACAGGGCGGCAAAGAGCCGACAGACCTTCTCATCACAGGAGAGCAGGTCGTCGGCCTCATTCTCCCCGTTGTGGATGACCGACAGGAAGGAGCGTCCTCCCGTAGAAATCGCCGTAATGACCCCCTCCGGGGAGAGATAGGTCTCCTCAAAATCCCGGCTCCCTATATTCACGATCTCCCCGTTTTTCCCCATGCAGCCGGACACTATGGCGCTGTGGACCAGAGAGACCATCTCCCCCCACCGCCTGTCTTCGGGCAGGGAGTCGATGTAGCCCTCCACCGCCTGGGCCATATCCTCCCGTGCCGCCCCTGTCCTGCCGAACAGGGCGTCCACCGTCACCCCCAGCACATCCGAGAGGGCGGGGAGCAGGGAGATGTCCGGGGTGCCCCCGCTCTCCCACTGGGAAACGGCCGAACCGCTCACTCCGATCCTCTCCCCCAGCTCCCGCTGAGTAAGGGCCTTTTCCTTTCTGAATTTTTGGATCTGTTCCCCCACGATGGTATAGCCCATGGCATATCCTCCCCCGCGCTTGAGTGTTGCTTACAGCATATCACAAGTTTTGCTTAAGTTCAATGAGCGGACTCTCACACAAAATCAAGCAATACTTAATTTTCACCTTGACAATTCGCTTTCCGCCGCCCAAAGAGCGAAAAAAACGGCCTTTTCCCCGGAACGAAAAGTCAAGAAAAATGTTCCTTGACATTTTGCCGCAAATCACGTATAATACCACTGTTAAAGCCATAGCTATGTGGCCCTTTTGCGGTGGTCACGAAACTGCCGCTTCGGAGGGAGGGGAAATACAATGTCGGAGATCCATGTCAAAGAGGGCGAGTCCCTGGACAACGCGCTGAAGCGTTTTAAGCGCAGCTGTGCCAAGTCTGGTGTGCTGGCCGAGGTTCGTAAGCGTGAGCATTACGAGAGCCCCAGCGTTAAGCGCCGCAAGAAGTCTGAGGCTGCCCGGAGAAATCGGAAAAAGTTCTATTAAGTGACAAAAATCCCCTGTGTAAAAACACAGGGGATTTTTCTTATCCATTACCGTTCCTCTTCCCGCAGTACCTCCCGGGTCAGTTCCTCCCGGTATGGGAGAAAAGCGGTGCGGAGCCCCAGCTCACGGCCCAGCCACAGCTTCTTTCGGATGCTCACAGCGTCGTCAAAAAGCACGAAATGCCCCTTCTCCCCCGCCATATAAGTAAAATAGTGGGCGCACAGTTCCGGGGAGAAGAACACCCCGGAGCCCTGCTCCTCCCGCCGCCGTTCCAGCTCCTCGCGGGTCAGAGGGGCCCCCGCCCCTGTGGGGGAAGGCAGCAGAAAGTCCTCGGCCACCGGCTCCACCCAAAGTGCCACCCGGTCTGCCCCATAGGTCTCTATCATCTCGGTGAGCCGCCCACGAAGGGACCCGCCCGAGACAGCGGTGGAGACCAGGGCCTTTCCCCCGGAAGCCCCGGCATAGGGCTCCGTCACGTAGAGGGCGATCCCCCGCCCCCGGCACAGCTCTCCCAGCCGGGCGGTGATCTGATGAAGCACCGGCCTGGGTTTTCCCAGAAAGCGACACGTCACCCCGTTGAACCGCCGGGCGGCGCACTCCCGCAATACCTCGCCGCAGAAGGGTTCGGCCTCCCCGCCGCCCGAAAAGCGAATATCCTCAATGACCATCGTTCCACCCCGGGGGGCCACCGGGGCGTTAGCCCGGAACAGATGCGGACCCTCTCCCCCTCCCCCGCCCATGCGGTAGACCAGATGGGCCAGAGGCCGGCCCCATATATTTCCTGAAGTTGCCTCCCCGGGCCCCACTGTCAAAATAATATTTTCCATGCCTTTCCCCCTCATTTTCCTCTTGTCCAAATCAGCCAGTCTATGCTATAATAATTTGATACAATATATGCCCTATTTCTCGAAACAGAAGTCTTTTCCGTGAGGTGATCCCCTTGTCCTGTCCCCTGGTTCCCAGCTATCTGGCAGAAAGCATTTATCGGCTGACCCCGGCCGGCCTGAAAGCACGGGAGATCAAGCTGGTTCTGGCTGACCTGGACAACACCCTGACCCCCTATGAGGAAGCCCTTCCCTCTCCCGGTCTCCGGGCATGGAAGGAGGAGCTGGAGCAAAACGGCATTACGCTCTTCGTGGTCTCCAACTCCCGAAAAAGCCGCCGGTGCCCCGACTTCTGCGAGGCCCTGGGGATCGGCTACGTCCGCCACGCGGGCAAGCCCAGCACCAAAGGCTTTGCGGAAGCCCTTGCCCAGACTGGCATTCCGGCCCACGCGGCCATTATGGTAGGGGACCAGATCTTTACCGACATTTTGGGGGGCAACCGGGCAGGCATCACCACCGTGCTGGTGAAGCCCATAGCCTGGGGACAAAATCCGGGCCGGCGGCTCCGCTACGCCATTGAAACTCCCTTCCGGCTCTTATGTAGCAAACACCATTTATAACTGTAGGGCGGGGTTTGCCCCCCGCCCTACGACCTCCTAACGAAAGGAAGTGATTCTATGCCCGCAAAATTCGGTCCCGCGGGGAACCCCGACAACTATCCCTATAAGTCCTCGGTAGACGCCCCAAAGTGGCTGGCCTCTCTGGGGCTGGACTGCTATGAATACCAATGCGGCAAGGGAGTAAACGTGGGGGAGGCCACCGCCAGAAAGCTGGGGGAGGCCGCCCGGGAGGCGGGTATTTCCCTCTCCCTTCACGCCCCTTACTTTATCAACCTGGCCAACCCGGACCCGGAAAGCCTCCGCAAAACCATTGGCTACATTTTGGAAGCTTGCAAGGCGGCCGACTGGATGGGGGCTACCCGGGTGGTAGTCCACACCGGGGCCCTCATGAAGCGGAAGCGCCGGGAGGCTTTGGATATTGCCCTGCGTTCCATGGCCGAAGTCCTGAAGGCCTGGGAGGGTGAGGGCTTCGCCCATGTCCATCTCTGCCCCGAGACCATGGGCAAGATCGGCCAGTTGGGAGACCTCACCGAGGTGCTGGAGCTCTGCTCGCTGGACGGGCGGCTCATCCCCTGTGTGGACTTCGGCCACCTCTACGCCCGCACCCTGGGAGAGCTTACCGGGCCGGAGGCCTGCAGGGCTATGCTGGATGAGATGGAAAAGGCCCTTGGCCCGGAGCGGGTCAGGACCTTCCACAGCCACTTCTCCCAGATCGAGTTTACGCCCAACGGCGGGGAGAAATGTCACCGTACCTTCGCCGACAACGGGGGCTACGGCCCCGACCCGGCCCCCCTCATGGCCGAGATCGCCCGCCGGGGGTGGGAACCCACCTTCATCTGCGAGTCGGCAGGCACCCAGGCGGAGGACGCCAAGACCATGAAGGAGCTCTATTTACAGGCGCAGTAATTCCAGGCCGAAGCGGAGGCCATAGCGAAAAAACCGCTGACATTCCAGATCCAGATATTCCCACTGAGCCTCCATAAACTTGTCCATCAGCTCTTCGCCCACCAGTTTCTCCACCTTGTCCTCCAGTTTGTCCCGCAAGGCCCGATTGTCCAAATATTCCCGCGTTTTGGGCGTCGGTTCCTCCTCATATTCGCGGTACAGTTTTTCTATATAGTTCATAAGATCACCTTTCGTAGATTTATTCTAAGTTCTATTATATAGATTATTACTAAGTTTGTCAAGGGGGATTTTTATGTTTGACCCAAAAATATTTGGACAACGCCTTTTTTCCCTTCGGAAACAGAAAATCGGGGTAACTCAGGCTGACATCGCAGATTTGCTCGAGGTTACACCCACACAAATCAGTGACATGGAAAATGGCAAAACTGCCACTACCATGGCACGGCTTTGCAAGCTCTGCGACTACTTCAATGTCTCAGCGGATTACCTGCTAGGAAGAAGCGATGTAAAATAGTTTTTCAGATTCTTCCAAAGGGACCGCTTTGAGGCCAAAGCGGCCCCCTTGGAACCCCCGAAAGCCCCAAGGGGAGGGCGTTTCGATTCGCCCTCCCCCTGGACCCCCTCCCCCAACGACCAAAGGAGGGGGACTGCGGTCCCCCTCTCTTTGGAAACCTCCCCAGGTTGTTCTCCTATCAGTTTGTGGCCTTCGACCTGCACTCCGTAGCAGGTCTCGGCTCAGGGCGGCCCCGCCGCCCACACAACAAAGCTGATGAGCCCAGGCGCTTCCAATCGGGCGGTAGAGTTTGATTGGGTTTGCTGTTTGTAGCGGCAGCGAGGCAGGAGGATCTATTCTAATCCTCCTGATAAGCCGGAAATAAGATTGGCAAGGGCTTTTCTTGGGGTTCCAAGGGGCCAATTCTTTTCACGAAAAGATGGCCCCTTGGAAAGAAAAAATAAAATAGCAAAATAATACAAACTTCAATTTTGAAAGGAAGTCATCATTATGAATCATCTCTCTCAGATCGCCGCCAAGCTTCCCGAATACCACCTGGACGCTATGCTGGTCTCCTCCGCCCCCGGCGAGTTCTACGCCACCGGGCTCCACGGGGAGGGTTACGCTGTGGTCACGCCGGGCGGCACCCGCTACATCACCGACTCCCGCTACACCGAGGCGGCCCAGGAGACCGTTGGACCCTACGCTGAGGTATGCATCGTGGGCGAGAAGGGCTACTTCACCCTTATCAACGAGTTTCTGGAACAGCACAATGTGAAGAAGCTGGGTATTGAGGACGGTTACATGTCCCTGGGCCAGTACGACTCCATGAAGGAAAAACTGAAGGCCGACCTCTGCTACGCCAACGGCCTTATCACCTCCCTCCGGGCCACCAAGGACGAGGAGGAATTTACCCGCATGGTGAAGGCCCAGGAGATCACCGACGCCGCCTTTACAGAGATTTGCAAGTTCATCCAGCCCGGCATGACCGAGGCCGAGATCGCCGCCCGGCTGGTCTACGAGATGCTCCGCCGGGGGGCCCAGCGGGTCTCCTTCGACCCCATCGTGGCCTCGGGCCCCAACGGCTCCCGCCCCCACGCCGTCCCTGGAGAGCGGAGAGTCCAGAAGGGTGAGTTCATCACCATGGACTTCGGCTGTGTTTACGAGGGCTACTGCTCCGATATGACCCGCACCGTAGCCCTGGGGGAGATCGACGACGACAAGAAAAAGGTCTATGAGACTGTTCTCAAGGCTCAGCTTGCCGGCATCGCCGCCTCCCGGGCCGGAGTCAGCGGCAAGGACATCGACGGCGCCGCCCGAAAGGTCATTGCCGACGCGGGGTATGGCCGCTTCTTCGGCCACGGCTACGGCCACAGCGTGGGCATCGAGATCCACGAGGCCCCCAACGCCAATGCCCGGAACGAGGAGCCCATGCCTGTGGGCGCCATGGTGTCCGCCGAGCCTGGCATCTATATCCCCGGCCAGTTCGGCGTCCGCATTGAGGACGTGGTCCGAATGGAGGAGGGTGGGGTCACCGACATTACCCACTCCCCCAAGGAATTGATCATTTTGTAATTGAAATTCCCCTATGCCTTCCCCGTTTACGGGGAAGGTGGCACGGCCGAAGGCCGTGACGGATGAGGGGCCCTTATAATGGCCTCATCAGTCAGCCCATTGGGCTGACTGCTTCCCCATAAATGGGGAAACCAAATTAAGGGGGCCAGTGAAAACGTCACAGAAGGAGGACCTATCATGGTCATCGAAATCATCCAAAGAGAGATCCCCACCCGGGGCGTGGGCTACATCATTCTCCGGGACTGCCCGGAGGAGCGTCTGGGCGAGGCCCTGGGCAAGGGCATGGAGAAGCTGAAGCGGGCCGGAGCCCAGACCGTTCTGGCCACCTCCCTTCCCGAGGGCGAGCCCCTGCACGCCGGACCCGTTGGAGTCTGGCGGCTCACCCATGCCCACGACATCGTGGCCATGGAGCGGACTCTCCCCGCTGAAAAGCCCGGTATCAAGCTGAACCTTCGCTCCCCCCGCCGGGGCCAGGAGGAGACCCTTTACCTGACCCTTACCAACAAGGCCTTTGCCCAGGTGCCCAACGCCGCCACCCAGCGTCCCACCGACCTGCGGCGGCAAAACCACCGTTACGGTTTGGCCTACCAGGGAGATACCCTGGTGGGAACCTATGAACTGGACCTGAGCGAGAAAAACGCCGAGCTCTGTTCCCTGGCCATCGACCCCGCGCTTTGGCGGAAGGGCTATGGCCGCGCCCTTTTGCGGGCCGTGCTGGAGTCCCTGGGCTCCAAGCCCCCGGCCTGCACCCTGACGGTGGCCTCCACCAACCTGCCCGCCCTGGCGCTTTACCAGGCGGAGGGCTTTGCGCAGACCGGGAAGGTCTCAGACTGGTACGAGGTGGTCTGAGGATGTTCCCCCGGGACTACCGCTCCCCTATTCCCGCCCCCATGCTTGAGGACTGGAGCCGGGTACCTCCTCCTGTAGACTGCGGGGAGCCCCTGGCCGACCCTACCGCCCTCTCTGGGAAGCTCCTGTATGACGCCTCCTATCGGCGGCAGGGGCTGCCCGGTCTGGAGACCTGCCTTCTCCGGGAGACCGTGGCACGCAAATTGGCCCTGGCGGCAGACCAGCTGCCCCAGGGCTATGCCATCCTTATGTTTGACGCTCTCCGGCCCCTCAGCGTCCAACAGGCCATCTATGCGCAGTTCCGGGCCCGCTTCCTCCAAGAAAGACCTGGCATTTCGGAGCCTGAGCTGGAGGCCCTGCTGGACGACTTTGTGGCCAAGCCGGTAAAGCGGCCGGAGCGTCCCGCCCCCCACACCACAGGCGGGGCGGTAGACCTGACCCTTTGCAAGGGCGGGGTCCCTCTGAACATGGGCACCGGCTTTGACGAGCTTACCCCTCTGGCCCACACGGACGCACTGGAGCATCGTTGTCCCCCGGCGCTGGAGGAGGCCCGGGACAACCGGCGGCTTCTATACAATCTCATGGTTTCGGTGGGCTTTGTAAACTACCAGTGTGAATGGTGGCACTATGCCTATGGAGAACGCCAGTGGGCGGTTCTCACCGGCAAGGCTCCTTTCTATGGGTTCCGCCCGGAATGCGACCTCCATTGACAGGAAAGAAGGATTTTTATGTGGTTTGTTCTGGCGCTTCTCTCGGCTGTCTTTGCCGCCCTCACCTCCATTTTGGGTAAGGTGGGCATCCAGAACGTGAACTCCCACCTGGGCACCGCCATCCGCACTATGGTGGCTCTGGTCCTGGCCTGGGGCATGGTGTTTCTCACCAACTCCCAGGGTAGCCTTGCCCAGGTCGACCGAAAAAGCTGGATCTTTCTCATCCTGTCCGGTCTGGCCACCGGCGCCTCTTGGCTATGCTATTACCGGGCTCTTCAGTTGGGGGAGGTCACCAAGGTGGTGCCCATTGACAAACTCAGCGTCGTCATTACCCTGGTGCTGGCCTTCATCTTTCTCCACGAAAAAGCCAGCTTCAAGTCCATCGCCGGCTGTATCCTGATCACCGCCGGAACGCTGCTCATGGTCCTGTAACAGAAAATTTACTTGCCATCTGTCGAAAAATCAGGTATACTGCTGGAAAAGGGGGAATCATCATGTCCCGTATCGACAAAGAAAATTACTACCTCGACATTGCCCAAGCCGCTCTGGAGCGTTCCACCTGCCTGCGGCGGTGCTATGGGGCCATCATCGTCCAGAATGACGAGATCATTTCCACCGGCTACAACGGCGCGCCCCGGGGGCGGAAAAACTGCGCCGACCTGGGCTATTGCACCAGGGAAGCCATGCGCATCCCCTCGGGAGAACGGTATGAGCTGTGCCGCAGCGTCCATGCCGAGGCCAACGCCATCATTTCGGCCGCCCGGAGCGAAACCTTGGGGGCCACCCTCTATATGGTCTGCAAGGATCCCAAGTCCGGGGAGCTGATCCCCGGCTCCACCTCCTGCTCCATGTGCCGCCGCCTTATCATCAACGCCGGTATCACCCGCCTGGTGATCCGGGACACCCCTACAGAATACCGGGTGGTGGACGTGCAGAAGGAGTGGGTGGAGGAGGACGATTCCCTTCCCCAGCACTTGAAAGAAGCCTGATTTCCCCGCAAAACTCGCGACATCATGGGAGGGGCCGGAGCCCCTCCCCTTTGTTATTTTTTAGAGATAAGGAGAATTTCCATGACCCAAGCCTTTTATAATATTATCTGGCTCTTTTTCGTCTATTCCTTCCTGGGCTGGCTTTTCGAAACCGCTGTGGCCGCCGTCAAGGAGAAAAAATATGTGGACCGAAGCCTGCTCTTTGGCCCGCTGTGTATTCTTTACGGTGTGGCCGGTGTTTTTATCACCGTCACCCTGGAGGACCTTGCCGGGAATTGGTTTTTCCTGATCCTAGGCTCGGCCATCTATGCCACGGTCATTGAATGGATCGCCGGACACCTGCTGGAAAACATCACACATACCCGTTGGTGGGACTACTCCGACCACTGGGGCAACCTGGACGGCATGATAAGCCCTGTTTCCTCCCTGCTCTGGGGCCTTTTGGGGGCCGCTGCCGTCAAATGGTTTATCCCCCTGGTGGGGCATCTGGGAGAGTGGCTCCCCGACAGCCTCTCCCACATCCTGCTTTGGGGCCTGCTGACCATTTTCGCTCTGGACTGTTTGGCTACCCTGCTCACCCTGGCCGGTATAGTCCACTATCTGCCCCGGGTGGAGGAGTTGGGCAACCGCCTGGCTACCTTCTCGGTCCGTCTGGGCTCCTGGATCCTGCGGCGCACTGAAAAACGGATCCAGAAAGCGCACCCCAAGGCGGATTTTCAGCACCGAAAGCGGGAAAAAGCCACGGTATTCGCCGCAGGCTGCGGTTTTTATAAGCTCTTTTGGATCTTCCTCATCGGCGCGTTTCTGGGCGACATTGTAGAGACCCTGTTCTGCCGGGCCACCGCTGGGGTATGGATGTCCCGCTCCAGTGTGGTCTGGGGGCCTTTCTCCTTCGTCTGGGGCTTCGCCCTGGCCCTGGCCAGTCTCCTTCTCTATCGTTACCGGGAGCGCTCGGACACCTTCCTCTTTATGGCGGGCACCCTTCTGGGAGGCGCTTACGAATACTTTTGCAGCGTGTTCACCGAGATCGTATTTGGAGTGGTCTTTTGGGATTACAGCCACATCCCCTTCAATCTGGGGGGACGGGTCAACCTGCTCTACTGTTTCTTCTGGGGCATTGCCGCCGTGGTATGGATCCGGGTGTGCTATCCCCGGCTCTCAACGCTCATTGAGAAGATCCCCATGAAACCGGGCAAGCTCCTTACCTGGATCACGGTGGTCTTTATGGTCTGCAACACCGCCGTCAGCTCTTTGGCCTTGGCCCGCCAGCAGGGCAGAGCCCAGGGGCTTCCGCCCCGGAACGTGGTGGAGGAATATTTGGACGAGCATTTTGACGACGCGCGGCTGAACCAGATCTACCCCGCCGCCGTGCGCACCGATGAGTAACGCATAAGACAAAAGGGAGCGGAGACCCAGTGGGTCTCCGCTCCCTTTTCGCTGTCTCTATCCGTTGGGCGAAAGCACATCGGTGAGGTCCACCGGGGTAGCGTCGCTCCAGAGGCGCTCCAGGTCGTAGAACTCCCGCGCTTCCTCGTTGAAGATATGGACCACCACACTGGAAAAGTCGATGAGTACCCAGGTACCGTCCCGGTGGCCCTCCACATGGTGGGCCAGCTCGTCGTGCTCCTCCTTCATGGCCTTCTCACAGGCGTCGCCCAACGCCTTGATCTGGGTGGAGGAGGTGCCTGAGCAAAGGACGAAATAATCGGCCAGAGTGGTCAGGTGCCCTGTCTCCAGTACCTTGATGTCGATCCCTTTCTTGCTGTCCAGCGCTTTGGCCAGAAACAGCGCGGTCTCTTTGGGTGTCATTGGATCATTCTCCTTCCTTCTTATCCCCCAGGGAGCAGGGGCGGAGCCTCCTCAGGGGTAGGCTCGGGGGTGGGTTCTACAGGGGGTTCCGGGGTATTTTCCACAGGGGGCTCGCTCTCGGGCGAAGGCTCCGGGGAGGATCCCGCCGGAGTTTCGGTTGGCTTCGTGGCAGGGACCCCTGTGGGGGGCGCTGTGGGCCGGGTGGGGGGGACCACCGGGCCGGAGGGATCCCCCGAGGGAGCGGGAGACTCCCCAGGCGTCCCGCTTTCACCGGGGGCCGGCTCCTCGCTTTCCTCAGGCATGGGGGTAGAAGTCGGCTTGGGCGTCGGCCGCTGGACCATCTCAGTCTCCAGGTCCAGCTCCCAAAGCTCTATATCCTCCAGATAGGGGTTAAACCGCTCATTGACCAGCTCTACCAGCTTTTCCCCATCGGGCAGCAGATGGCCGTCTCCCGCCGACTTGTTGGGCATAGTAATAAACTCCACATTTTCCATATCCAACCCGCCCACCGCCGACTTTGTAAAGTAGGTCAGAGCATTTACCGACAGGTCGGTATTCACGTTCTCCTGAAAAATGGCGATATATTCCGTCAGGTTGCTCAGCAGCACTCCGGGCTCCAGACATTTTTTTACTACGGCCTTCATGAAGCCCTGCTGGGTACGGATCCGGCCCAGGTCTCCGTCAATGTAGCCGTTGGCCCCTTCTCGGAACCGAACTACCTGCATAGCCTTGTCTCCGTCCAAAAGCTGATACCCTTTGGAAACATGGATATGCAGGTCCTGAATGTTGTCGTCATAGTTCATGTTTCGGGGCACATCGTAATATACCCCGCCGATGGCGTCCACCAGCTCGCCGAAGGCCTTCCACTGGACGATGGCGTAGTAATCCACCGGCACCCCGGTGAGCTCTCGGACCTCCTCCTTCAAGGTCTGGATACCATCCCCCGAAGCGCCGCCTCCCCAGTTGTAAACAGAGTTGAGAAGCATCCTCCGGCCGTTCCGCCGGATATAAGTGTCCCGGGGCAGACTCATTACGCTGACCGTCTGATTGGGCACGTCATAGGCCGCCAGCATCATGGTGTCGGTCAGGCCGCCGCCAAACACGTCTTGTCCAACCAAAAGCACCGTATAAAACTGATCCTTTCGGTCGCTGCTCAGTTCCGGGTTTTCAATAAACTCTGGATTATCCGGGTCAAGAACGCCCTCAGAGGAGGGGCGGGGCGGGCGGGTATTCTCCGAGCCCTCGATCACCGGCGGCGCGGAAAACATCTGAAAGACCAGATAGCCCGCCACGATCATGGCGGCCACCACAGTCAGGGCCGTATAAGCGTAGAGGCCGATCCGTTTCTTTCCCACGATCTCAGGGAAAAACCAGGTTCCTTTCTTTTTCGTTCTTCCCCCGCCGGCAATTCTTTTGGGAGGAGCTGTCTTGGGCTTCCCCTCCGGCCCGTCGGGCTTTTCATAAAATTGGCTCATGCGTCAGTTTCCTTTCCCATATTGGATCAGCCAATCCAGGGCTCCCTGGGTGTCTCCATGGATCACGCAGCCCCGGCGTTTCAAATCCTCTATGCTCATTCGCAGCCCCAGGGCCACCGCCCGGTCCAGGTCGGTGTAAGCCAGCTTCCGCAGCTTTTCCACCCCATCGAAGGCCCGGTTTGGTTCCATATAGTCAGCAATGTAAATGATTTTTTCCAGCAGGCTCATATCCGCCTTCCCTGTAGTATGCCACAGGATCGCCTGGCAGACAGCCTCCTTCTCCCCAAAGAGATGCCGCGCCAGCAGGGCCCCGGTCTTGGCGTGCAGGAGCTTTTCATTCTCCCGCTCCTGGGGATCCAAGGCCATGCCGTATGCTTCACAGCAGGCCAGGTGCTCCTCCCGGGTCCAGTATTTGGTGCAGTCGTGGAGGATCCCGGCCCGGCGGGCGCCGGTCTCATCCCCGCCCCAGCGGCGTGCCAGCTTCACCGCCTCCTCCTCCACACCCAGGATGTGAGCGTGACGCTTTGCGTAAACCATAGAAAGAGAGCAGGCACGCAGGTCACTGTCGCTGAGGGCTCGCAAATCGGCATGGGTGCCATAAAGCTTATTGCGAAGAATATAGCCATATACAGCGGGGGGCAGATATTTTCTTCCTTCTCCCTCCGCCAGCATTTCCCTAATCTGTGTGGAGGAAACCGGGATGATCTGAGGAAGCTGGATCACAACCGATCTGGCCCCAAATGCCTTATCCAGATACTTTCCCTGTATCTCCAGCATCTCGCCCGTGTCCCGCTCGGTCCGGGCAAAGGCCGCCAAGTGGGCCAGGGAGCAGATCTCTTCCGGCCTTTTCCAATTCTGGAGGGTCAGAAACATATCAGCGCCCATCAGAAGCCAAAGCTCGTCCCCAGGATACCGCTCCCGGAATACCCGCAGGGTATCGGCGGTGTAGCTTTTCCCCTCCCGGCGCACCTCCAGGTCCGAAACTTCAATTTTCTCCCGCAGCAGGAGGGAATCGGCCGCCAGCTTCACCAACTCCAGCCGGGTTTGGGCCGGCGGAGCGTTCCGGGGCAGCTCCTTGTGGGGCGGGTCTCCCGCCGGCACAAAAATCAATCGGTCCAGACCCAAATGATCCATGGCGAATCGGGCCGAAACCAGGTGCCCCAGGTGGGGCGGGTTGAAGGTCCCCCCGTAAATTCCGATTTTCACGCAGATTTCCCCTTTCTCTTTGGGTCTTCTGATGTGGAATGAAATTTTACCGCAGTGAACAAGGGCCGGGCCCTTTATTTTTTCCGATTCGGGACCAAAACGATCCTGTCAGCTTTTTCCTTCTTATGGCTTTGACGATACAAAACAAATTTTGTTCCAATGACCTGGACCACCTCGGCCCGCACGGCGGGAGCCAAAGCGTCGGCTGCCTCCCGGGCGTTGAGGAGAGAGGTCTCCAGTACCCGGCACTTAATGAGCTCCCGGGCCTCCAGCGCCTCGTCCGCCTGTTGGATCAGGTTCTCTCCGATGTCCCCCTTGCCGATGTGGAGAATAGGCTCCAAGGGATTTGCCATGGCCCGAAGTTGAGCCCGCTGCTTACTGGTGAGTTCCATTCAGATATTTCTCCAATTCTACTTTGAATTTTTGCAGGGCCACCCCCCGGTGGGAGATCGCGTTCTTTTCGTCTGCGTCCATCTGGGCAAAGGTCTTTTTTGCCTCAGGCACCAGGAAGATGGGATCGTACCCAAAACCGTCCGCTCCCTGGGGAGAATAGGCGATCATGCCGGCGCACTCCCCTCTTGCCTCCACCTTGTCCCCATTGGGGAAAGCACAGCAGATACAGGAAACAAATTTGGCGCTTCGGTCCATCTGCCCGGAAAGGCCCTTGAGCACCAGCTCATACCGCTGTTTATCATTGAGCCCCTCTCCGCCATAGCGGGCGGAATAGACCCCGGGGCCACCAGCCAGGGCAGTAACACAGAGCCCTGAGTCGTCGGCAATGGCGGGCAGACCGCTGGCCCGCATCACCGCGGTTGCCTTCAGGGCAGCGTTCTCCTCGAAGGTGGTTCCAGTCTCCTCCACCTCCACATCTACGCCCACCTGGGATTCCAGAACTACCTCAATGCCCAGCCGGGACAGGATCGCCTCCAGCTCTGTCAGCTTGTGAGGGTTCTTACTGGCCAATACCATCTTCATCCTTATCCCTCCAGCACTTTCTTTTGCAGCTCCATCAGCTCCCGAACACCTCCGGCGCAGAGGTCCACCAAGGCCCGCTGCTCATTCAGGGTAAAGGAGCGGCCTTCCCCGGTTCCCTGTAGCTCCACCAGCTCCCCTTTGTCTGTCATCACACAGTTCAGGTCCACCTGCGCGGAGGAATCCTCCTCATAGCAGAGGTCCAACAGCAGCGCATCCTCCACAATGCCCGCCGACACGGCGGCCACCTGGCCCACCAGAGGAGTTTCATCCAGCAGTCCATCGGCCAGCAGCTTCTTTACCGCCAGGGCAAGAGCCACATACCCCCCGGTAACGCTGGCAGTACGGGTTCCCCCGTCCCCCTGCAAAACATCGCAGTCAATGGTAACCGTGCGGTCCCCCAGCTTGGCCATATCCACACAGGCCCGGAGGGAACGGCCCACCAAGCGCTGTATCTCAGCGGAGCGGGGGGAGAGCTTCAGCTTGGAAATATCCCGGCGGGAGCGCTCCCGGTTGGCCCGGGGCAGCATGGAATATTCGGCAGTGACCCAACCCGTGCCTTCGGGCACATGACGGGGCGCCCCCTCCTCCACGCTGGCGCAGCAGAGCACGTGGGTGTTTCCGCAGCGGATCAGGCAGGAGCCCTCGGCAAATTTGTTGATCCCGGGAATGATCTCCACCGCCCGGAGCTGGTCGTTTCTTCTTCCGTCAATACGGGACATATTGATTACCTCGATCCTATCCATTTGATTTTATCCGGCGGATCACATCCGCCCAGTCCGTCATTCCCCTAACAGAGCATCTACAAAGGCCTCTCCCTCAAAGGGCATCAGGTCGTCTACGCCCTCGCCCACGCCGATGAACTTCACCGGCACGCCCAGCTCCCGGGAGATGGCGATGACGATACCTCCCTTGGCGGTGCCGTCCAGCTTCGTGAGGATCACACCAGTGAGCCCAGCGGACTCCATGAACTGCTTGGCCTGGATGAGGCCGTTCTGCCCGGTGGTGGCGTCCAGTACCAGCAGGGTCTCCCGGCTCACATCAGGACATTCCCGGTCAATGACCCGGGATATCTTATTCAGCTCGTTCATCAGGTTCTGCTTGTTGTGGAGCCGTCCGGCAGTGTCCACCAGCACCGCGTCGGCCTTTCGGGCCTTGGCGGCGGTAAGGGCGTCAAAAACCACGGCGGCCGGGTCGGCCCCCTCGTGCTGCTTCACGATCTCCACCCCCGAACGCTCCGACCAGATGGTGAGCTGGTCGGCAGCGGCGGCCCGGAAGGTATCCCCGGCGCAGAGAAGGACCCGCTTACCCTCCCCCTTCAGCCGGGCGGCAAGCTTGCCGATGGTAGTGGTCTTGCCCACCCCATTCACCCCAATGAAAAGGCAAACGGCAGGCTTGCGCTCCATGTCGATCTGGGGAAGGCCGATGTTCATCAGCCCCACCAGAATGTCCTTGAGCATCTCCCGGGCCTGGGCGGCCTCCTTCACCCCGTCCAGCTTGCACCGGCGGCGGAGCTCTCCACTCACCTCCAGGGCGGCATCCACCCCCATGTCGGAGAGGATCAGAGTCTCCTCCAGCAAGTCGTAAAAGTCATCGTCCAGCTCCCCGGCGAAAAGCTGGCTAAATGAATGGCCAATATTCTCCTTGGTACGGGACAAGCCCTGTTTGATCTTTTCAAAAAAGCCCATAATTTTGCCCCTTTTACTTAATATTCAATTCCTTCTCCACATCATTTCGTCGGGACAAGCGCCATATCCTTCGCCCCGGCCCGCGGACCAGGGCTCAGTCATTTTGCTGTCCCTCCTCCCCCCACAAAACCTCACGGCTTTGCGGGGACCCCTATTTAATGTTCAACTCTTTCTCCACATCATTGAGATTGATAGTCAATACTCTTGTAACACCCTGCTCCTGCATGGTGACGCCGTAGAGGGTGTCGGCCTCCTCCATGGTGCCCCGGCGGTGGGTGATGACGATAAACTGGGTGTTATCCGCCATCCCTCGCATGTACCGGGCAAACCGGGTCACGTTTGCGTCGTCCAAGGCCGCTTCGATCTCGTCCATCACCACGAAGGGAGTGGGCCGGACCTTTAAAATGGCGAAGTAGAGGGCGATGGCCACAAAGGCCTTCTCGCCGCCTGAGAGGAGGGTGATGATCTTCAGGCTCTTCCCTGGGGGCTGGACCTTGATCTCAATGCCGCAGTTCAGGATGTCTTCCGGGTCCTCCAGCTCCAGGGTAGCCTTGCCGCCGCCAAAGAGCTCCAGAAAGGTGCCCTGGAAGGCCTCGTTGATCTTGGTGAATTGCTCGGCAAAGATATGCTCCATCTCCCCGGTGACCTCGGCAATGATCTTCAAAAGCTCGCTTTTTGCCTTCTGCACATCGTCCCGCTGATCGGTAAAATAGGTATACCGCTCGTTTACCCTCTGGAATTCGTCAATGGCATCCAGATTGATGTTGCCCAAATTGGAGATGGACCGCTTCAGATCTCCCACCCGGCGTTGGGCCTTGGGGACGCTTTCCAGCTCTACCCGTTGGGCCTTGGCCGCCTCGTGGGTAAGCTCGTAGGTCTCCCACAGCCGGTCCAGGATCTGCTTTTCCTCCATCTCGGCGGTGGTCTTTTTCTGCTCCAGGACCGAGACCTCCCGCTCCATCATCAAAAGCTCGTTGTTCTTGTCCCGGCTGGCCTTGTCCGCCCGGGTACGCTCCCCTTCCAGCTCCAGACGTTCCTTGTTGAGCCGGGCTACCGCCTCGCTCCGCTGGTCGTTCTCCGCCTTGATGTTCAGAAGCCGAGCCTCCTTGTCCCGGATGGCGGCGTTCAGCTCCTCATTCTGAACCTTCAGCTCCTCAATGCGCCGGGCACGGTCCTCCCGGTCCCCAGCCATATCCTGACGCAGGTCCTCCAGCTCCCGGAGGGACTGGCGGGCCGCCAGAGTCTCGGCCTCCAGCGCCGCCTTCTGGGCTCCCAGAAGGGCGATCTCGGCACTCACCGCCTCTCCCTTCTGCCTGGCCTCATTCTGGCCCTGGGCTTTGGCCTCGGCCTCGGCCCGGAGGGCGGCGGCTGAGCCCTCCAGCTCCTCAATACGCTTGCGGGCGTTGGCGGTGTCCTCCTCAGTACGCTGGGCCCGCTGAGAGAGTTGGGAAAGCTCGTTCTTACAATCCTCCTGCTGACGCTCCAGGTCGGCCACAGCCTGAGTCAGATGGCCCACCCGCTCCTCCAGCTTCAGAATGTCGTCCTCATGCGTCCGCTGCTGCGCCTGGGCGGTCTCCATCTCATACTGTGCCCCGGTGACCTCCCGGCGGGCTTCGTCCCGTTCCTTCTGGGCGGCGGAAAGCTTGGCCTCAATGTCCTCCTTCTGCTCCCGAAGCCGCTCCAGCTCCCCCTGCCGGGAAAGGATGCCCGCCGTCTTGGAGGTGGAACCGCCTGTCATAGAGCCGCCGGGATTGAGCACCTGGCCGTCCAGAGTGACGATTTTCAGCTTGTGGTGGTACTTCCGGGCCATGGCAATGGCCGAGTCCATATCCTCCGCGATCACAGTCCGGCCCAACAGGCTGGAAAAAACCTTCTCAAATTTCTTCTCACAGGAGATGAGCTCGTCGCCCAGCCCCACAAAGCCGGGCTCGTCCACCACGCCGGTTTCCTTGAACTCGGAGGGCTGAACGGCGTCCAGAGGCAGGAAGGTACACCTGCCCCCATCCCGGCGTTTCAAATATTGGATCGCGGCCTTGCCGTCCTCCTCCCGTTCCACTACGATATTCTGCATGGCGGAGCCCAGAGCGGTCTCAATGGCCACTGTATAAGCGCTCTCCACCCGGAGAAGCCCGGCCACTGGGCCCAGAATGCCCTTCATCTGGCCCCGCTCGGACTCTCCCATCACCATTTTCACCGCCTTGGAATAACCCTCAAAGAGCTTTTCCATCTCGGAGAGCATATGGATCCGGGACTGGAGGGTATTTTCCTCCATCTGGAGCTTTACGTATTTCTCCTCGGTCTCTTGGGCCTTCTTGTTCCGGCTGGAAAGCCGAAGAGCATAGCCATTGATGATATTCTTGATGGAATCCCGGTCCTCCCTGGCCTGCTCCAGTTCCTTCCCGGCCTCTTTGACCTCGTCCCGGGCGGCCTCCAACCGCTCCTCCCCGGCGGAAAGCTCCTGGCGGAGACTGCTGTCCCGGTCCAGCACCTCCTGAGCCGCGGCAGCCAACGCGGACAGCAGCGCCTTGGCCTCGGCGGCCGAAGCGGTCTCTACCGCTTCCTTCTGCCGCAGAGCCTCCATCTCCTGGGCCAGGGTACCAGCGCTCTTGCCCAACTCATCTGCCTGAGCCTGCTTTTGGGCAATTTGGGCCTCCAGAGCCTCGCTTTCGGCCTGGATGGCCTCCAGCCGCTCCCGGCGCTGGGTGATCTGTCCCTCAATGGATCCGGCCCGGCCCGCCTGGGCCTCCAGCTCCCGCTGGAGTCGGTCGGTATTTTCCAGGTTGTTCTGGATATTGGTCTTGATGACCGCAATGGCGCTCTCGCACTCGTTGGCGTCGGCCTGCCGCCGCTGGATCTCGAATCGGACCCCCTCGGCATCCAGCTCCTTCTGCCGCATCTGCTGGGCAATGGTCTCGGCGGCGGCATACAGCCGCTCCACCTCGGCCTGGGCCTCGGCCTTCTGCCGGACGGCGTTTTCGTAATCCGACTGGATCTTGATGTTCCCCGTTCGGATCCGGTCCAGCTGCTCCATCCACAGGGAGATCTCCAAGCCCCGCAGCTCATCCCGGAGGATCAGGTATTTCTTGGCCTTTTCGGCAGACTGGCGCAGGGGCTCCACCTGGAGCTCCAACTCGTCGATCTTGTCGTTGACCCGTACCAGATTCTCCTCCGTGCGCTCCAGCTTCCGCTCAGCCTCCTCCTTGCGGTGGCGATACCGGGAAATGCCCGCCGCCTCCTCAAAGATCTCCCGCCGGTCCTCGCTGCGGATGGACAGGATCTCGTCGATCTTACCCTGGCCGATAATGGAGTAGCCCTCCCGGCCCAGGCCGGTGTCCATAAAAAGCTCGTTCACGTCCTTGAGCCGCACGGAACGCCGGTTGATGTAATATTCGCTCTCCCCCGAGCGGTAATACCGCCGGGTGACCATGACCTCGCTCTCCTCCACGTTGGGAAAAATATGTTCCGTGTTGTCCAGCACAAGAGAGACCTCGGCAAAGCCCACCTGCTTACGCTTGGCGGTACCGCCGAAGATCACGTCCTCCATCTTGCCACCCCGCAGAGCCCGGGTGGATTGCTCCCCCATGACCCAGCGGATGGCGTCTGAAATATTGGATTTTCCGGAGCCGTTGGGGCCCACAATGGCCGTAATATCTTCTCCAAAGGACAGAACGGTCTTATCCGGGAAGCTCTTAAAGCCCTGAATTTCCAGTCTTCGCAGGTACAAAACGCTTCCTCCTTTCCCGGAAAAGTAAAAAAGTCTATAGATGATTTATTATACCAATTTTTTCTCCACTTTGCAAATCCTTTTTCCCTGCTGAAATCGAAGAAAATCCGTCCGTTCGTCCCCTTGTTTTATACAGTTTTTCCCATCCAGGCCGGGAAATAGGACATCCCCCCGGATTTTGATCCGGGGGGATGTCCTATTTTACAGAGCGTCAGGCCTCAATTCTTAGTGTGTCTACGCTCCTTTCGGCCCCATTCCTTCCCCTTTCTGCATACATATACATTCTATACAGTTTTTCCTTTCCTCCGCTATCTTTCCATGGCAGAACGCCAAAAAGAGGAAACCTGCCGCTCATCCCTTGCAATTCAAAGGGAAAAGTGCTATCCTATCCCCCGGAAAAGAGGTAATGTGCTGACATGAAACGACACGATATTGATATGCTCAACGGACCTCTCTGGTCCAAGCTCCTGCTCTTTGCCCTGCCCCTGATGGCCTCCAGCCTGCTCCAGCTTTTGTTCAACGCCGCCGACGTCATTGTGGTAGGCCGCTACGCGGGAGACGCCTCTCTGGCCGCCGTCACCTCTACCGGCTCTCTGGTGAACCTGCTGGTCAATCTCTTTATGGGCCTGTCTATCGGCACAAACGTCATTGCCGCCCATGGCTTCGGCCGCGGGGATGATGAAGCACTCCAAAAAGTCACTCACACCGCCATCCTGGTGGGCTTGATCGGCGGTGTGATCCTGGCTGTGGTAGGCTTTTTTTCCGTCCGTTTTTTCCTGGAGCTCATGGAGTCTCCTGAGAACGTCATTGACCTTTCCACCCTTTATTTGAAGATCTACTTTCTGGGTATGCCCGCCATGCTGGTCTATAACTTTGGTTCCTCCCTGCTCCGGGCCCGGGGAGATACCCGCCGGCCCATGATCTATCTGGCCATCGCCGGTGTGATCAATGTGGTCCTCAACCTGATCCTGGTCATCGTGTTCCATCTGGACGTGGCTGGCGTGGCCATCGCCACCATTCTCTCCCAGTATATCTCCTGCTTCCTGGTGATCCGCTGCCTCACCC
Organism: uncultured Oscillospiraceae bacterium; assembly: GCA_910585735.1. Taxonomy (GTDB): domain Bacteria; phylum Bacillota; class Clostridia; order Oscillospirales; family Oscillospiraceae; genus Vermiculatibacterium. Next base: position 25,258 of record CAJUEU010000012.1, read on the forward strand.
TGGAGACCGGAGCCCTTCACCTGGATCTGAAGGCGCTCTCCATTGATCCCAACACCTTGAAAAACATTGCGGTCATCGGTCTTCCTGCCGGATTGCAGGGCATGGTGTTCTCCATCTCCAACATGGTGATCCAGTCCTCCATCAACTCCTTCGGAGACATCGTCATGGCCGGCTCTGGGGCTGCCGCCAACATCGAAGGCTTTGTCTATGTGTCCATGAACGCTTTTTACCAGACCTGCCTCACCTTTACCGGGCAGAATTACGGCGCCGGCAAGCCCAAGCGGGTGAACCGGGTGATCCTGCTCTGCTTGGGGTATGTCACCTTCTTTGGCCTCATTTTCAGCAATCTGGCCTATCTCTTTGCCCCTCAGCTTCTCCACATTTACTCCCCCAGCAGCGAGGTGGTGGCTCAGGGCATCCTCCGTATGACCTACGTTTGCGTTCCCTACTTCCTCTGCGGATTGATGGACACCCTGGTGGGCGCCCTTCGTGGTTTGGGCGCTTCCCTGGTTCCCATGTGCGTCTCTGTGGTGGGGGTATGCGGCTTCCGGCTGGTCTGGATCTTCACGGTCTTTCAGTCCATCCGTACCCCGGAATGTCTTTACATTTCCTATCCCATCAGTTGGACCGCCACCGCTCTGATCCACCTCTGCTGCCTCTTGGTGGTCCGCAGGCGGGCCAATCAAAAAATGGAAGCCGCCCTGCTTCAGAGCACGGCGCAATGACCCCTGAGGGACGGTTCCCCCTGCCCGGCGCGGACAGAAGGACCGTCTCTCCTTTTGTGTGAAAGGAGACTGTTCTATGCCTGCTGTTCAGACAGAGGAAGCCGTCCGCCAGGACAAGCTTCTGCGCAATGTACTGCTCATCTTCGGCATCAGCGGCGCCGCCGCCCAGCCCCTGGGTTCTCTGATCCCCTTCCTTCGCTCCTCCTACGGCCTGAGCTATGAGCTTTCCGGGCTCCTCCTCTCGGCCAACTCTCTGGGAAACCTGCTGGGCATCCTCCTCAGCGGCTTCCTTCCTGCCCTGTTGGGTCGGAGGCGGACCATCCTCACCACCGGGATCTGGATGGCCGTGGCCTATCTCATCTTTACCCTGGGTCTGGGGTCTCCCGCCCTTCTTCTGTGCGCCTGCCTGATGGTAGGCTTTTCCCGGGGCGGAAGCGGGAACTTCTCCAATACCATGGTCTCCACCCTTCCCGGAGATAAGGCCGCCCGTGGCTTTAACCTGCTTCACGGCGCTTTTGCCACCGGGGCTCTCCTCTCCCCCCTGCTGCTGGTGGCCTTCTCCGCCTGGCGGCCTCAGGGTGGCTGGCGGATCATGACCGGGTTTGTTTTCCTTTTGTGCCTCTGCCAGATCGCCGTCTACCTTCGGATGGAGCTTCCCGCCGAGCCCCGGGACAAGGGCAGAAAAGCCCTGAACCTCAGCTTTCTGAAGATCCCCCAGTTCTGGATGGGCGCTATGATGCTTTTCTTCTACGTCTCTTCGGAATACGCCATCACCGGCTGGCTGGTCACTTATTTTCAAGACATCGGCGTTCTTTCCGCCAGCCAGTCCCAAATCATGAACAGCCTGCTCTGGCTGGTGATCTTCCTGGGCCGGATGATAGGAGCGGCCATCACCGGCCGGATCTCCAAAAGCGCTATCCTTGTGGCTGACGGCATTGGCTTTTTCTCCTTTTTCCTCCTCCTTCTCGTCAGCCGCACCCCCGGCCTTGTGATCCTGGGGCTGATGGGCTCCGGCTTCTTTATGGCCACCATTTTCCCCACCTCTTTCGCCTTCGGCAGCCAGTACACCAAGGGCAACGACCTGTGCAGCAGCGTCATGACCCTCACCGGCAGCGTAGGCGGCATTCTTACCCCCGCCCTGGTAGGCTTTGTGGCCGAGGGAACCGGGAGCATTCAGTCCGGCATGTCTCTGGTGGCTATTTTTGTGGGGCTTCTCCTGAGCTGTATCCTCGTCAGCGCCCTCCTGGACCGTTGGCTCAAAAAACGTGGTTGATCCATCTTAAATGATATAAAAGGAGGCCCATCCCAACCGGATGGGCCTCCCTTTTTGTTTTGTTACAGCTCTTCCACAAAGGAGAAGGGCACATAGGTCACGCCGTTCACCAGGAAGCCGTCCCCAGCCGCAATGTCCACGGTCTGGCTCGCCCCGTCCTTGGTAAGGATGACCGCCTTGGCCTCGTCATCCCAGGTCACGGTGTAGCCTTTTGCCTCAGCCACCGTCCGCAGGGGAACACTGGGCTGGAAGGCCTTGGCCCGGCTGGCCGAGGTGCCGGAATTCCGGCACACCAGGGTCAGCAGTTCTCCATAAAGCACGTCAGATTTGGTCAGGGCGTCCGCCATATCCTGCTCCAATTTGGTGTTCACATAGGCCTCCGCGGCGGCGGGGTCGGTCTCGGCCAGGGTCTTGAGCTGGGCCTTGGCCTCGGCCATCTGGCTGATGAGAGAGTCCTCCTGAAGCTTCCAGAAGCTCTGGACCCCAGAGGTATACAGCGCCCGGTCTGTGTCCGCCAGGCCACAGATCCGCTTGAATGCCCAGTAGGCGCTGCCCGCCTGATAGGTGGGGGCGTCCATCCCAAGGGCCTGGGGCAGTTGGGACACCCCGGAAAATTGGGGCAGGAAAAGGCTATGCTCGCCACCAGCCAGAGCCAGCCAGGTCACGGCGCTGTATTTGGCTGGCATATCGCCGTAGATCTGGACCACGTGAGTCTCCGGGGTGCCTGAGACGGCAATGGCCCGGTTGCCCTCCTGGCCCTCCAGGCTAAGGTCGTAAGCGGTGTCTTCATACCGGCAGCGGAACACCTCAAACACATCCTCCAGGCTTACCTTCTCATCGGGAGTATACAGAAGTGGGTAGAAGGTATCCACATCAAAGGTCTCCCCTGCCAGGGAAGGGGCCAGGATGTGCATGCCGCCCCAGTTCCGAAGGTTGTTTCCGGCGGAACGCTGGCCGCCGCAGACCGACTGAGCCGCCAGGACCTTTCCGCTGTCATCCGTCACGGTGAGCCCAGCGGTCTCCAGGGTGGAGAGCAGTCCCTGGGACACCACAAAGCTTTCGGTATCCTCCGGGTCAATGGCGCCCAGCATAAAATGGTTGCCAAAGACAGCCACCTGGTCATCAGCGAGCCTCATGGCCGCATATTGTTTACCACCGTAAATCTCCAGGATCCAGGCCTCCTCCTGGTCAGCCAAGAGGATCACGTTGCCTTCGGCGGAACCATACTCATCCACCGCTTCTGTCAGAACCTTCACCGCCTCCCTGGCGGTTGAGGCAGTGGCGGCAGCCAGGGCGGGAAGCACTGCCTCCCGCAGGCCGGTCTTCACGGTGGGATCCACCGCCTTATACTCGGCGCAGCCCGAGGCCGACACGGTACCCGTAATGGCCACGCCCAGCTCGTTGACGCACACCGCGGCATAAAGGCCGTCTCCCGCGGTGGAGTAATCCTCCATCTGGGTATACTGATAGGTATGGTCGGGCAGAGGATAGGCAAAGCCGTTGATGTCCTCCATCATCCGCCCCGGCTCATCCGAGGCGGGCACTACGGTCTGAAGCTTATCGTAAGCCGCCGAGATGTCCTCGCTTCGGGCAATGATGATGGAGCCGTCCTGGCTCACAGCTTTGCCCACATAGGCGCCGGTGCAGGCCAATGCGCTGACATTGCTCACGGCCATGGCGGCGATCAGGGAGGTCACAAGAAATTTTTTGAACTGCTGTTTCATGGGAATCAACCCTTCCTCTCTTGAGATATTCATTATTATTGCATATTTATTCATATATGTCAATATAAAAAGAATAAATATTCATTCTTTGCCGATTCAGGAAACTCTCTCCTCCTTTCTCCCCTTCCTACTGTCATTATGCACAAAAATCCATCCCATTTTTGATACAAAACGCCGAAATAAATTTATTTATTCAAAAACTCTTGAAATGATATTTCATTTGTAGTATGCTCACTCTGTCAAAAGTGAAACGAGAAAGGAGGAAATCCCATGAAGCCAAAGCTGATCCTCATGTCCCACGGCCACCTGGCTCTGGAGCTTTCCCGCTCGGCCCAAATGATCATTGGCGAGACCAAGGGACTTTACACCGTCTCCATGCGGGAAAGCGACGGTCTGGAAGGCACCCAGAGCAAGCTCAATGCCGTTCTGGAGGAGATCGGGCCCGACGCTCCCGTTCTGGTATGCGCCGACCTGCTCTCAGGCACTCCCTGCAATGTGGCGGTCCAGGCCATGTATCAGCGTCCCAACCTGCGGGTCCTCACCGGCCTCAACCTGGCTATGGCCATCGAGTACGCGGTCTCCGACCTGGAGGACGTGGACGAGCTGGCGGACTATCTCCAGGAGGTGGGGCAAACCGGCGTTCGGCTGGTGGAGCGGCCCCAGGCCTCCGAAGGAGAGGAGGGGTATGAAGACTGACGGGCCCCTTGCAGAGCAAGAAGAAATGATTTATAATAGGAGGAAAGCATTATGAACAGTATCCCCATTCTCATCGTCCTGCTGCTCACCCTGTACGTGGGCTTCGCGCAGCTGGACCAGATCTCGGTACAGCTGGGCTTCTACTCCCCGCTGTTTGCCGCCACGGTCACCGGCCTTCTCATGGGCGACGTGACCATGGGCCTCTCCATCGGCGCTTCCATGCAGCTGATGACCCTGGGCGTGGCCACCTACGGCGGCGCCACCGTTCCTGACTTCCTGTCCGGGTCCATCATGGGCACCGCCTTCGCCATCATGTCCGGCCAGGGCGCCGAGTACGGCGTAGCCCTCGCTGTGCCCATCGGTCTGCTTCTCACCCAACTGGACGTGTTCGGCCGTATGGCCAACGTGGTCTTCCAGCACCGGGCTGAGCGCTGCGCCGAGAAGGGCGATGACAAGGGCGTGGAGTTCTCCAACATTCTGGGTATCCTTCCCTGGACCCTCACCCGTATGATCCCCGTGTTTGTGGGTCTCTTCTTCGGTGAGGCCGTGGTTACCGCCATCAACGAGTACATCCCCGCCTGGCTCATGAGCGGCCTGAAGTACGCCGGCGGCCTGCTCCCCGCCATGGGTATCGCCCTGCTGATGCGCTACCTGCCCATGAAGAAGTTCTTCCCCTACTACATCATCGGTTTTGTACTGATGGCCTTCCTGCCCGCCAACTTCACCATCCTGGGCGTGTCCCTGGTTGGTCTGGCCCTGGCTGCCATCTATATGTCCCATTCCGATTCCGCCGGTACCGCCGCCGCGGCTGCCGCCAACAACGACCTGGAGGTGGAGATCGATGAGTAATCCGAATACCAAGCTGACCAAGAAGGACCTTCAGAAGGTCTATATCCGCAACCTGTTCGGCCTCCAGTGGGGCTGGAACTACGAGACCATGCAGGGCCTGGGCTACTGCTACGTGATCATGCCCATCCTGCGCCGCCTTTACAAGAACGACCCTGAAAAAATGAAGGCCGCCCTCAAGACCGAGATTGGCTACTTCAACACCTCCCAGCCCATGTCCCACCTGATCGTAGGCACCGACGCCGCCCTTCAGGAGGAGCTGGGCATTGAGGAGGCCAAGGACGCCATCATCGGCGTGAAGACCGGCCTCATGGGCCCCTTCGCCGGCGTGGGCGACACCATCTTCATCACCATTTACCGGGCCCTGGTCTTCTCCATCGCCGCCTACATGGCCATGAGCGGCCAGGCCGTGGCTCTGCTGATCCCCATCGTCTGCGGCATCGCCATGCTGGCCATCCGTTATAAATTCACCTTCATGGGCTACGAGCAGGGCCGTAAGCTGGCCTCGGGCTTGGGCGGACAGCTCAAACGGCTTACCGACGCCGCCTCCGTCCTGGGCCTTACCGTGGTGGGCGCTCTGGTTCCCTCGGTGGTCAAGGCTCCTATGAACATCAGCATTGTCATCGGTGATACCAACCCCATCAACCTCCAGAGCATGCTGGACAAGATCATGCCCGCTGCCCTGCCCCTGGCCATCGTGCTTCTGTCCTACTGGCTGCTGGGCAAGAAAAAGATGACCACCGTGAAGCTCATCCTGATCCTGATGGTGGTAGGCGTTGGCCTGGGCCTGCTTACTACCTTCTTCGCCCCCGTCGCCTGATCTATCATTCAAACGGACATGGGCCCCGGGCACTCTGACGCCGCGGGGCCCATTCCAGAAAGGAAGCGAACTCTTTATGATCAAGCACATGCGTATTGATGAACGCCTCATCCACGGCCAGGTGGCCAGCGTCTGGACCAACTTCCTGGGCTGCTCCCGTATCATCGTGGCCAACGACGAGGCCCCCAAGAGCGAGATGCAGATCGCGGCCCTGAAGCTGGCCTGCCCCACCGGGGTCAAGCTCTCCATTCTCTCGGTGGACAAGGCCGCCGCCAACATCCTCTCCGGGAAGTATGACGAGGACAAGGTCTTCCTCATCACCCGCAACGTCCCCGACGCCAAGCGCCTGGTGGACGCTGGCGTGCCCCTCCCCGGGGTCAACGTGGGCAACCTGGCCCATCACGACGGCTACCAAAAGATCAAGAAATCGGTGAGCCTCTCCGACGCCGACATTTCCCTCATCCGGGAGATCCTGGCCAAGGGGGTCAAGGTCACCGCCCAGATGATCCCCGACGAGTCCGACGCCTCCATCGAGACCTTCCTCGCCTGACCCATCCCACCGCAAAGGAGCGGACACCATGGATTTCTTCAAAAACCTTTCCATCCACTATAACGCCCTGACCAAGCAGAGCAAGCGGCTGGCCGATTACATCCGGGAGAACCCCTCCCAGGTGATCCACATGACCGCCAAGGCCCTTGGAGAGGAAAGCGGCACCTCCGCCGCCGCTGTAGTGCGCCTTTGCCAACAGCTGGGTTTTTCCGGCCTGGAGCAGCTCAAGCTCAGCCTGGCCCGGTACATCAGCCACGAGGAGCTCAATTCCCCCATCGACCCCATCATCGCCCAAGGGGACTCTATCCCGGACATTGCCCAGAAGCTTTATCAAGTCCAGACCACCACCATGCAGGAGACCCTCTCTCTTATGGACTACGATGCCCTCAAGAAGGCGGTGGCCCTTCTCCAGAAGGCCCGCCGGGTCTATCTCTTCGGCCTGGGCAGCTCGGGTCTGGTGGCCCAGGAGCTCTGCCACCGGCTCAACTGCATCGGCGAGACCTGCATCTTCCTCATGGATGGCCACACCGCCCTGGAGTACGCCGCTGTGGCCGGGCCCAAGGACCTGATGATCTGCTTCTCCTACAGCGGCGAGACAAGGGAGGTCTATCTGGCCGCCCAGCACGCCCGGGAACGGGGGGTGGAGGTCATCGCGGTGACCCGGAACAAGGCCAGCACCCTGGCCGCCAGCGCCTCGGTGCTCCTCACCATTCCGGTCACCGAAAAGCGGGTGCGGGTGGCCGCCGTGGCCTCCATCACCTCGGAGATGTTTTTGGTGGATGTGCTCTACATGAGTCTGCTGCAAAAGGACTTTGAGCAGCATGAAGAAATGCTGGTGAATACCTCCCGGGTGGTCAATCTCTTAAGGGAGTAATTTGACTATGGATTTGAAAAAACTGCCTACCGAGCAGCGAAACCCGGATACCGTCAGCATTGACGAGGTCAGCACCCTGGAAATGCTGCAAATGATCAACAACGAGGACAAAAAGGTGGCCCTCTGTGTGGAGGCCCACCTGCCCCAGATCGCCGCCGCCATCGACGCCATCGCTGAAAAGTTCATTGCCGGGGGCCGTATCGTCTACTGCGGCGCGGGCACCTCGGGCCGCATGGGCTTTATGGACTCAGCCGAGTGCCCCCCCACCTATGGGGTCCCAAAGGACCGGGTGGTCTCCCTCATGGCGGGCGGCAAGGACGCCGTCAGCCAGGCCAAGGAGGACGCCGAGGACCATCCTGAGTACGGCGTGGAGGACATGAAGGGCATCTCCTTCACCAAGGACGATGTGCTGGTGGGTCTTGCCGCCAGCGGCCGGACCCCCTACGTCATCGGCGCCATGGAGTACGCAAAGTCCCTGGGTGCGGTGACGGTCTCGGTCACCTGCAACGAGGACCTGGACTCCCCTGTGAACCGCCTGGCCGACTATCCCATCGGCATTTATGCCGGGCCCGAGTCCATCACGGGCTCCACCCGCATGAAGGCGGGCACCGTCCAGAAGCTGGTGCTCAACATGCTCTCCACCGGGGTCATGGTGAAGAGCGGCAAGGTCTACTCCAACCTGATGGTGAACCTCCGCCTGAGCAACGAAAAGCTGGTGGAGCGGGCCAAAGGCATTGTGGCCCAGATCACCGGCGCCCAGCACCAGGAGATCGAGGCCCTCTTTGCCCAGACCGGCCGGAACGTGCCCCTCACCATCTTCATGCTCCTGACCGGCTGCCCCCAGGATGAGGCGGAAAGCCTGCTGGACCGGGAGCACGGACACATCAAGAACGCCCTGGCCGCTTGGAAAGCGGACCGGGCATAACCCTTTGAAAAACCTCCAGCCGTCCGGCAGTGCCGGACGGTTGGTTTTTGTTCTCCGGGCCTCCCCTTGTCTTTTTGCCTGGCGCGTGGTATGATAAAAAGGAAAAGGGGGATCTTTTATGAAAAAAGGTTCTAAGCTTCTTTCCTTGCTCACCTCCGTCCCGGTGACTCTTTTCATCCTCACCGGGAGCTTATCCGTCCCCATCCTCTGGCGGGGCTTTTATTACAGCCAGATCGAGGCCCTGGCCCTCCCCGCCCGGACGGGTTTCTCCCCGGAGATTATCCGGGAGGCCTTTGACCAGGTGATGGATTACCTGCTGCTGGATGCCCCCTTCGGCACCGGACAGCTGAAGTGGTCCCCCGAGGGCATGGCCCACTTTGCTGATTGCAGGTTCTGGTTTAGGGCTGACCTGGTGATCTTTGCGGTCACCGCCCTGTTGCTACTGGTCCTGCTGGTCTGGGTCCTCCGCTCTCCCGGCCTGGTCAAGCGGTTCGCCTTCTCCCCCGTCCGGGGCGGCGTGACCCTCCTGCTGGCCGCCCTTTTGGGGCTGGGCATCTGGGGCCTCGTGGATTTCGAGTCCCTCTTTGTGGCCTTCCACACCCTGTTCTTCCCCGGCAAGACCAACTGGCTCTTTGATCCCAACCTCGACCAGATCATTCTAATCCTGCCCGAGGCCTTCTGGGCTCGGGCAGCAGCCCTGACAGCAGGGCTGGCCGTAGGACTCAGCCTGCTTCTCCTGTTGGGGGAATGGCTTTGGAAACGCCGCCAGCCCAAGCCCACCGTCTATGAAGAGCTGAAAAGGCTCCGCCGTTAAACAAAAAAGCTCCCGCGGCTAAAAATGCCGCGGGAGCTTTTTACTGCAGTTTTTCAATGGCGGCTCGGGCGGCCATCTGCTCGGCCTCCTTCTTGCTGTGGCCGGTACCGCTCCCCACCCTGGCGCCGTTCAGAGCCACCTCCATGGTGAACTCCTTGGCGTGGTCAGGGCCCGATTCTCCCACCAGACGGTAGGTCAGCACCTGTCCGGCCTCCCGTTGCACCAGCTCCTGGAGAGCGGTCTTGTAATCCCGGTGGACGGCTTTTTCCTTCTCCCGGTCCAGAATGAGCCTGCGGATCAGGCTCCGGGCCTCCTCCAGCCCGCCGTCCAGATAGACGGCGGCCAGAATGGCCTCCACGGCGTCGGCCCGGATGGAGGGCCGCTGGCTGCCGCCGCCGGCGGCCTCCCCACGGCCCAGCTTCAGATAACTCCCCAGCTCCAGCCGGTCGGCCACCTCGGCCAGGCTTTCCTCACAAACCAGATTCGCCCGGAGGCGGGTCAGATCTCCCTCAGGGAGCTGACCATGGGCAGTGTAGAGAAAATCAGCGGTGACCATACCCAGTACGGAATCCCCCAAAAATTCCAGCCGCTCGTTGCTCCCCAAAGGGGAGTGCTTTTCATTGGCGTAGGAAGAGTGGGTCAGGGCATTTTCCAAAAGGGCCCGGTCCCGAAAAACATAACCCAGCTTGGCTTCCAGGGTTTCCATCACTGGTCGAGCTGGGTACGGAGGTAGTTCACCAGATCCCCCACAGTGTGGATAGAGGCGATATCCTCCTCCCCCATCTCCTCAATGCCAAACTCTTCCTCCAGATTCATGGAGAGCTCCACCAGGTCCACTGAATCGGCGCCCAGCTCCTCCAGGTCGGTGTCCTCGCTGATCTCCTCAGGCTCCAGCCCAAACTGCTCGGCCAGAAGGTTTACCAAACGCTTATAAATCATAATCGATCGCTCCAATCTCATTTCTTTTCCCCCACCGGGGCGATAGGTTCTTCTATGATAATAGGCAATCCGGGGGCTTCTGTCAAGAGGGAAGAAAAATTTTTCTTTGGCCAAGGCGAAAAAAATGCTCTACCCCTTCGCAGAAGCCCTGCGTCCCAAAGGCCTTCAGCCTTCCTCCTCCGTCTTTCCGGGCACCGGGAGACGCATGACGTCTATATTTTCGGTAATGCTCTCCGTAATGCCGGAGGAGGCAAAGCGGGCGGCCTGCGCAATGGCGTTTCGGATGGCGTAGCCGTCCGAGGAGCCGTGGGCCTTGATGACCGGCTTGGAGATGCCCAGCAGAGGCACGCCCCCCACCTCCCGGGAATCCATGAGCTTCTTAAAGTCCTTGATCCCCCCGGACACCAGGACCGCCGCCAGCTTGGAGAGTGGGTTTTTCGTAAACATCTTCTTCATCTCTTTGGAGAGAAAGAGGGCGGTCCCCTCCACCGTTTTGAGGAAGATATTGCCGGAGTATCCATCGGCCACGATCACATCCACCGCTCCCTGCGCGGCCTCTCTGCCCTCCACATTGCCCACAAAATGAAGCCTTCCGGCAGCGTCAGCCTCCTTCAGAAGGGTATAGGTCTCCCGCTGAAGATCGGTGCCCTTACCCGCCTCCGCCCCGATGTTCAGAAGGCCCACACGGGGCTCTGGACGGCCCAGGACATGCTCGGCGTAATAGGACCCCATAAAAGCATACTGAAGAAGATATTCAGGTGTTCCCTCGGCGGTGGCTCCGGCGTCAATAAGAATACTGCCGCCGTTGGGACCGGGGATCACGGGAGCCATGGCCGCCCGGCGGATGCCCCGGATCCGCTTGGTCACCAAGGTGGCCCCGGCCAGCAGGGCCCCGGTGGAGCCCGCGGAGACAAAAGCGTCCCCCTTCCCCTCCTTCAGCAGGTTCAGCCCCACAGTGAGGGAGGAATCCTTCTTCTCCTTAAAGGCGGTGGCGGGATTGTCCTCCATGGTGACCACCTCGGAGGCATGGACGATCTCCAGCCCGGGCGGGGGAGCGTCACAGCCCAGATCCCGGAGGACCGAAAGGATCTCGTCCCCACGGCCCACCAGAGCCACCTCCACACCCTTCCCGTCATTACTGAGCTGGATCTCCCGGACCGCCTCCAGGGCCCCCTCCACATTGGAGCGGGGGGCGTTGTCTCCGCCCATGGCGTCAACGATGATTTTCATAGCGTTCTCCCTTCTTTTTCCGTGGAACTTGGGTCCCCTCATCCGTCACGGGCTTCGCCCGCGCCACCTTCCCCGTAAACGGGGAAGGCTTTAAGGACCGCTTCCTCTATCTGGCTTCCCCGTTTACGGGGAAGGCCGTAGGGCGGGGGCTTGCCCCCGCCGGAACCTGCTCCCATGCTGGGCGGCGGGGGCAAGCCCCCGCCCTACAAAGGTCAATAAACAACAGTCAACGTTCGTCGCTCAGCCCCAGCAGATAATCCGCCGATACCTTATAGTGGCGGCAGATAGTAGCCAATTTTTCCAGAGTCGTCCCTTTTCTGTTGTTTTCCAATTCACTGATTTGACTGACGCCCACATCCAAAAGTTGGCCCAAATCTTCCCGGCTCTCCCCCGCTTCTATGCGGACTTCCCGGAGCCTTTTCGCAAAAATCTCCACTTTTTTATTTTCCCCCTTGGCATTGACACTTTTAGTGTTATAATGCAATTAACACTAAAAGTACGAGGTGATAATCATGTTCGACCAGGACCTTCTGGAGCAGATCTACTATCTGATCGACGAAAGCCTTCCTGTACGGCATTATCCTGACCCGGCAGAGCGGGCCCTTTGCGCCACCTTCACGCCCGAACAGGAAAAGCTGTTTGACGCCTATGTCATGGAAGCCGCTGACAAGGAGAACAAGGACCGGCTTCAACTGTTCTTCCGCCTTCTAAAGCTGGGGCTATACATTCCGTGAGGCTAACGCCTCCAGGGCCCGCTGGGCAATGAGGGCGTTTTTCTCCCGCTTCCCCTTCACCCGCTCGGGCCAGGGGGGCATGATACCAAAGTTCACGTTCATGGGCTGGAAATCGGTGACGCTCTCGTCGGAAATATAGAGGGCCAGGGCCCCGATGGCGGTCTCCCGGGGGAAATCCACGGGGGACTTGCCCTGGAGCCGGTTGGCCAGCTCAATGGCGCACAGGCACCCGCTGGCGGCCGACTCCACATAGCCCTCCACCCCGGTGATCTGCCCGGCGAACATCACATTGGGCCGCTCCATCACCTGGTAATAGCGGTTCAAAAAGCCAGGGGACTTCAAATAGGTGTTGCGGTGCATGACCCCGTAACGGAGGAACTCAGCGTTTCGGAGGGCGGGGATCATGGAAAAGACACGCTTCTGCTCCCCCCATTTGAGATGGGTCTGGAAGCCCACCAGATTGTAAACGCTGCCCTGTGCGTTGTCCTTGCGGAGCTGGACCACGGCGTAAGGGATCTTTCCCGTTTTGGGGTCCCGGAGGCCTTTGGGCTTCAAGGGACCATACCGAAGGGTGTCCTCCCCCCGGCGGGCCATGACCTCCACGGGCATACAGCCCTCAAAAACATGCGTATCCTCAAAGCCGTGGACCTCGGCCTCCTGGGCCGTGCGGAGCTCCTGCCAGAAGGCCAGGTACTCCTCCTGGCTGAGGGCGCAGTTGATGTAATCCGGGGTCCCCTTGTCGTAGCGGGAGGCAAACCAGGCCTTCTCCATGTCAATGGACTCAAAGGAGATGAGGGGCGCGGCGGCGTCAAAGAAATTGAGCGTACCACTTTGGGGGAACTCCAGCTGGATGGCCCCGGTGAGCGCCTCCGAGGCCAGAGGCCCGGCGGCAATGATGACCTGGCCCTCCGGGATGGATGCGGCCTCCCCCTCCGCCACGGTCACAAGAGGGTGGTTTTTGACCGTCTCGGTCACCGCCCGGGAAAAGCCCTCCCGGTCCACCGCCAGGGCGGCTCCCGCCTCCACCCGGTGGGCGTCGGCACAGGATAGGATCAGGCTGTCCAGGCGGCGAAGCTCCTCCTTCAGAAGCCCCACGGCGTTTTCCAGCTGGTCGGAGCGGAGAGAGTTGGAGCAGACCAGCTCCGCGAAATCCGGGCTGTGGTGGGCGGGGGTGGATTTTTGAGGCTTCATCTCACAGAGGGTCACAGGGATCCCCCGCCGGGCAAGCTGCCATGCAGCCTCACAGCCGGCCAGGCCGGCGCCGATGATGGTGACGCTCTCCATGGGGTATTTCCCTCCTTTCTGTATAGGCTCCCTCCCTGAGGGAGCTGTCACCGCCTGCGGCGGTGACTGAGGGAGTGCAACCTACTCACTCGTAAGAACTCCCTCCGCCCCGGCTTCGCCGGGTCACCTCCCTCAAAGAGGGAGGCTTATTTCTTTGCGGTCTTTTTCGCCGCAGGCTTTTTGGCCGCTGTTTTCTTCGCCGTAGTCTTCTTGGCGGCGGTCTTCTTCTCTCCGGCGGCCTCGTCCTTTTTCTTATAATAGCCCCGCTTGTCCTCGGGGAGGAAGCTGGGGCAGCTCTCGTTGATGCAGAAGGGCTTACGGGCCCCCTTGCCGGAAAGCTTGAACATGGTCTGGCCGCAGGTGGGGCAGTTCTGCTCCACGGGCACGTCAAAGGTCATAAAGTCACACTGGCGGGGGGCGTCCTCCCGCCGGGTGACGAACTCACAGGCATAGTAGGTATACGGCTTGCCGTTCTTCTTGCTGGTGCCCGTGCGCTTGAGAAGGCGGCCGCCGCACTTGGGACATTTGCCGGGCATCTGCTCCACGATGGGCTGGGTGTGGCCGCACTCAGGCCAGCCGGGGCAGGCCAGGAACCGGCCAAATTTGCCCGACTTGAAAACCAGCTTCCGCCCGCACAGGGGGCAGGGCTCCTCGCTCACCTCGTCGGGGACCTTGATCCGCTCCCCCACGTCGGCCTCTGCGGCGGTCAACTCCTTGGAGAAATCTCCATAAAAGCCCTTCATCAGGTTTTTCCAGTTCTCCTCCCCCTGCTCCACGTGGTCCAGCTTCTCCTCCATCTGGGCGGTGAAGGTATAGTCCACAATGTCAGGGAATTTGTCCTTCATGACCATATTGACGGTCTCTCCCAGAGGGGTGGAGCGAAGGTATTTCCCCTCCTTCACCACATACTCCCGGCTCTCGATGGTAGAGATGGTGGGGGCGTAGGTGGAGGGCCGGCCAATGCCCTTTTCCTCCAGGGCCTTGATGAGGCTGGCCTCGGTATACCGGGCGGGGGGCTGTGTGAAGTGCTGCTGGGGCTTCAGGTCCCGCAGGTCCAGGCTCTCCCCCTCCTTCAGGTCGGGCAGAGGGGACTGGAACTCCTCGTCCTCCTCATCCTTTCCCTCCACATAGACCGCCATGTAGCCCGCGAATTTCACGGCGGAATGGGTCGCTCGGAAACGGTAACCGGCGCTGACGGCCTCAATGGTAACGCTGTCATAGACGGCGGAGGACATCTGGCAGGCCAGGAAGCGGCTCCAGATCAGCCTATAGAGCCGATATTGCTCACTTGTCAGATCCTTTTTAATGTCCTCAGGGGTCAGGTCCACGCTGGAGGGCCGGATGGCCTCGTGGGCGTCCTGAGCCCCTTCCCGGGCCTTGTAGACCCGGGGCTTACCAGGATAATACTCCCTGCCGTAGCGGGCCGTAATGAACCGTCCGGCGGCGGCGGTGGCCTCGTCGGAAAGGCGGAGAGAGTCGGTACGCATATAGGTGATGAGGCCCACGGTGCCTTCCCCGGTGATGTCCACGCCCTCGTAAAGCTGCTGGGCCACCGCCATGGTCTTACGGGGGGACATGCCCAGCTTGCGGCTGGCCTCCTGCTGGAGGGCGGAGGTGGTGAAGGGAGGGGCCGGGTTGCGCTGCTTATCCTGGCGCTTTACGTTGGATACCTGGAAGGGGGCGGTCTTCACAGCGGCCATGATGGCGTTGACCTCCGCCTCGCTCTTCAGCTCCTCCTTCTTCTCTTTTCCATAGAACTGGGCGGTAAAGCGGCCGATATTGGGCCTGACCCGCTCCAGGTCGGCGTCCAGGGACCAGTACTCCTGGGCCTGGAAGGCCCGTATCTCCTCCTCCCTCTCGCACACCAGGCGGGTGGCCACAGACTGGACCCGTCCGGCGCTGAGGCCCCGCTTGATCTTCTTCCACAGGAAGGGAGAGATCTGGTAGCCCACCACCCGGTCCAGCACACGGCGGGCCTGCTGGGCGTCCACCAGGTCCATATCGATCTGCCGGGGCGCGGCGATGGACTCGTTGACCACCTTCTTGGTGATCTCGTTGAAGGTGACCCGGTAGGTCTTGTCGTCAGGGAGGTCCAAAAGCTCCTTTAAGTGCCAGGAGATGGCCTCCCCCTCACGGTCAGGGTCGGTGGCCAGAAAAATCTTGTCGCTCTTCTTGGCCGAGCGCTTCAGGTCGTTGATGACGTCGTTCTTGCCCGCGATGGGCTGATAATCCACCGCGAAGCCATGGTCCACGTCCACGCCGATCTTGCTCTTGGGCAGATCCCGGACATGTCCCATGGACGCCTTGACCTCGTAGCCGGGGCCCAGGTATTTTGTGATGGTCTTGGCCTTGGCCGGAGACTCCACAATCACTAAATTTTGTTTGTTTGCAGTTGCCACAGTCGGGTTTCCTCCAAATCAGGGTTTCAAAATCACTTTGGCGTAAAAACGCTTTCCGGGCTTTTCCTCCACCATGTCCCGCAGTTGGAGCATGGTAAGGGCGGACAGGACCCGCCGGGCGGGGATCTGAGCCGCCTCCGCTATGTCGTCGGCGGTAAGGCTTCGCTTCTCGATGGCAAGGAGAATGTCCCGCTCGTCGTCGGTAAAGGCCTCGGGAGTATCTGTGAAAGAAATATATTCCCGTTCCGGCTCCTTGTCAACCTCTTTTTCCGCTTTTGCCCGTTTTTTTGGCGTCTCCCGCAGGATCTCCAGCCGTTCCCGGGCGGCTTCCTCTTCCAGAGGAGGCACCCGGACCACCCGGCCGGGAAAAAGGGGCGCGAATTCGCTGATAATGTCGGCGGCTGAGAGGATGAGCTTGGCCTCGCCCCGCTGGATCAGCCGGTTGCAGCCCAGGCTTGCCGGAGCCCCCGCCGGACCAGGGAAGGCAAAGACCTCCCGGTTCTGCTCCAGAGCCAGGCGGGCGGTGATGAGGGCCCCGCTGGGCTCTCCCGCCTCCACCACCACGGCTCCCATAGAAAGGCCTGAAATAATACGGTTTCGAATGGGAAAATGATGGCCGGCGTGCTCGGTCCCCGGGGGATATTCACTGACCAGGGTACCCCGGGCCGTCACGTCCTCATAAAGCCAGCGGTGCTGCCGGGGATAGATAACGTCCAGGCCGCCGCCCAGTACGCTCACCACCGTCCCCTCCCCCTGGAGGGCTCCCTTGATGCCGGCGGCGTCGATCCCCTCCGCCATACCCGAGACCAGCACAGCGCCCGACCGGGCCAGCTCCAGGCCCAGCTTGCCTGCCAGGTCCTGGCCATAGGGGGTACATTTCCGGGTACCCACCACCGAGACGGCCAGCCTTTCGTCCAGATTCAGAGGCTTGCCCTTCCAGTAAAGGACACAGGGTGGGTCATAGATCTGCCCCAGCCGCTCGGGATAGTCGGCGTCCTGGATGGTCATGATGTGGATGCCCTCCCGGTCGCAGTCAGCCAGGATCTTCTCCGCTCCGTCCAGCTTCTTATCCAGCAGGGCGGCCTTTTTCCCTCCAGACAGCCCCAGCAGGTCGTACTCCTCCTCAGGGGCAAAATAGGCGGCCTCCGGCGTTCCGAAGTGGGCCAGAAGGACCCCGGGGTCTTCCGGCTGAAGGCCCTTCCGGGTAGTGAGCCAGAGGAAATATTTCAGGTTTGCCATGGGTGGGGCCTCCTCTCAAAATGGAGTCACAGTGGTCAGCATTACGGCATACTCCTATCAATAGCCGGACATTCCAACTACCGGCAGCCCTCCCAGAGAACAACGGCAGCCGCTACGGCGGCGTTGAGGGACTCGCATTTGTCCTCCATGGGGATCTTCAGAGTCTTCCCGCACAGGCCCAGCAGTTCCTCCGAAATGCCCCGCCCCTCGCTGCCGATGACGACAGCGGCACACCGCAGGTCGGTCTGACGGACGTCCACGGTGTCGATCCGGAGCGCGGTAGCGTACAGCGGGATCCCGCTCTCCTTCAAAAGCCCTGCTACAGCCTGGCGGTTCCCCTGCCAGACCGGGAGCCGGAAACAGGCCCCCATGGAAGCCCGGACCACCTTGGGAGAGAATGGATCGGCGCACTCTCCCGTCAGAATAAGCCCGGACGCCCCAAAGGCGTCGGCAGTGCGCCAGATAGTTCCTACGTTGCCGGGGTCCTGTACCCCGTCCAGCACCAGATAGCGGCCCTTTTCCAGCCTGTCCGGCAGGGCGGTATCGGGCAGCCCACAGGCAAAGAGCACCCCCTGGGGGGTCTCAGTATCGCAGAGAGAGCGCAAAACATCGGCGGGAGTCTCCACCTTTCGGCAGCTCAACCCCTCTGGAAAAGAAAATTCCGAGGTTTTGACCGCCAATTGAACGGAAGCATCCCACTTTACCGCCTCTCCCAACAGCTTCGGCCCCTCGCAAAGAAACAACCCTTGCTGGCGGCGGAATGAGGCGGAGGAATTCAGCTTACGAATTTTCTGAAAGAGGGGATTTTGGCGGCTGGTGATGGTCTCCATCCCCTCACCTCACCTCATGGAGCAGGTTGATATCCTCGCTGCGGCCCAGAGCCACCACCTGGTCCCCCTGCTCCAGGGGAGCATTGGGGTCGGGCGCCACATTCAGCGTCCCATCCTTGCGAATGGCGATGATATTTACCTGGTTCTTTTTCCGCACGTCAAGCTCCCGCAGGCTCTTCCCCAACCAGGATCTGGGTGCGGAAAGCTCCAGGATTCCATAGTCCTCGGACACCTCGATAAAGTTGAGTACGTTGGAGGAGGAAAGCCCCTGGGCCAGCTTGGTCCCCATCTCATGCTCGGGGAAGACCACCCGGTCGGCCCCGATCTTCTCCAGCACCTTGCGATGGGTGTGGCTCCGTGCCTTGCAGATGACCTCGGCCATCCCCAGCTCCTTCAGGTTGAGGGTGATGAGGGCGGAGGAGCCCACATCCTCGGCGGTAGCCACAATGGCGCAATCATAGTTGTGGACCCCCAGGGCCTTGAGCACACTGGGGTCCCGGGCGTCGGCGGTGACGGCGTGGGTCACCTGGTCGGCCACCGCCTGAACGCTCTCCTGGTCGTTTCCTACCGCCAGGACCTCGTGTCCCAGGGCGGAGAGCTCCAGGGCCACGGAGGTCCCAAAGCGGCCAAGTCCGATCACAACAAAGGTTTTCATGGTATCAGCTCCCTTTCCTTAACCGATCATGATTCGACATTCCGGGTACTGGATCTTTAAGCTGTCCTGCCGCCGGGTGAGGAAGGCGATGGAGAAGGACAGCACCCCTACACGCCCTGTGTACATAAGAGCAATGAGCAAAATCTGGGCCGGCCGTGCCAGGATAGGCGTCAATCCGGCGGTAAGCCCCACGGTCCCCAGCGCTGAAGCGGTCTCATAGGCGGCGTGGAGGAAGGTGGTCTGGTGGGTCATGGAGATGAGCATGGAGCCTCCTAGGAAAAGAAACAGCACCATGAGGAACAACGTCACGGCGTTCATGGCCCGTCGGGCCGACACCGACCGCCCATGGAAGGTGATGGTCTCCCGGCCGTGGAGACTGGTGAAGAGGACCATAAACAGCACCCAGATGGTCACAGTCTTCATGCCGCCGGCGGTGGAGCCCGAGGAGCCGCCGATGAGCATCAAAATGCAGCTCATCACCAGGGAATTGTCGGTCATGGCCCCCTGGTCAATGACGTTAAAGCCGGCGGTCCGCAGGGTCATGGACTGGAAGAAGGCGTTGAGCCACTTCTCCCCCAGGGGCATACTCCCCAGGGTTGCCGGATTGTTTCCCTCGGCAAAGAAGAAAAAGAGCGTTCCACCCAAAAGCAGAAAAGCGGTGATGGCCAGCACCAGCTTGGAATACAGGGTCAGCTTTTTCCAGGCGCGGTTCCGATATATGTCCTCCCACACAAAAAAGCCCAGACCGCCGACGATCACCAGCGCGGAGGTGGTGAGCAGCACCACCGGGTCGTCAGCAAAGCCGGACAGGCTGGAGAAGGCTCCCGTGTCGCCTCCCTGCAGGTCAAAGCCGGCGTTGCAAAAGGCGGATACCGAATGAAACAGGGCATGCCACAGCCCCCGGATAAGGCCGTATTTGGGGATCATCCGCAGGGACAGCAGGGCCGCCCCGCACAGCTCAAAGAAGGCGGTGCCCATCAGGGCATGACGCACCACCCGTACCACCCCGTCCAGGTCGTCCAGATTCAGGGTGGAGACCATAATGAGCCGCTCGGAAAGGCCGATACGGCGGTGAAAGGCAAAGGAGAGCAGGGTGATCACCGTCATAAAGCCCAGCCCCCCCAGCTGAATGAGCAGGAGGATCACCCCCTGGCCGAAAGGCGACCAGGTAAGGAAGGTATCGGCAACCACCAGCCCGGTAACACAGGTGGAGGATGTGGCGGTAAAAAGCGCGGTAAAGAATCCTACGCTTTCTCCTGTACGGCTGGAGATGGGCAGGGTCAAAAGTAAGGCTCCCACCAGGATCATCACCAGGAAGGAGACCACCACCAGCCGGGTAGAATTCAGCTTCCGGGAGCGGATAAAGCGGTCCTGTACAAAACGGCTCAGTTTTTCCAGCATGGCTTGTCCCCCTTTCTTTCACTTCCTTGTATGACAAGGGCAAAGGCATACCGGCGGCTTCCCGCCGGTATGCCATCAGGTTTTTCTTATTCCAGCACCAATGCCTTCTTGGGGCAGAAATTGGCGCACTTGCCACAGCGGATGCATTTGTCATGATCCACAGTAGGCGCATGGAAGCCCTCCTGGAGCAAGGCTCCCACCGGGCAGACCCGGACGGAGGGACATGGGTGGTTCTGCGGGCAGTTCTCCACCACTACGTTCAATTTTTTATCCATGCCAAGTCCTCCTTCTTTATTTTTCCAGCGGCATACCTTAGTTATAATATACTGTATGCATAGCTTTGTCAAATCTTTCTGGCAGGCAAAAGAAAAGGCACCTGGTAAATGACTTGCCAAGTGCCATTCCCCCATTATTATGCGTACCGCAGACGGCCCTTCGGCTCCGGGATCTCCCGACCAAGCTCCTGAGCGGTTTCAATCCACTCTTTGATGATCTGTTCCACATTATGAAGGGCATCCTTGGCCGAGGCTCCGTCTGCCATACACCCAGCCAGTTCCGGCACTTCGGCAATATAGGCATTGTCGTCTTCGCTCCAGTAGAGAATGATCTCATACTTCATTGATAGCCCCTCCTAACCGATATTTTAGAATGGTCTGTCGTACCTGCTTCACTTGATACGACTTTGCCAGTTTCCCAACTGGCTGGATATTGATGATCTCTTCGATACCATCCTTAGTATAAATAAAATGGTCGCCTTTAACCCGGCACTGGAAGCCCAAGCGTTCAAGCACACGCTGAAAATCAGAGAATGAAATGTTTTTGTCTTGCGTACCACTTAGGATGGCAAGCATCATTTTTTCATGTTGGCTCATTCTCTTCTCCCCTTTTGTAAAGCACGATTGACCTGTTTATATTTTATATGCTGAGCCCAACTTTGTCAAATCCGTTTACATCTACTATATTTTTGAATATGCAGTTTAGCAAAAAAGGAAAAAGACACTTAAACCTAATTATGCTATGACCCTCTCCAAGATATTGCCTGAAGAGGGTCATGATTAGCTATTTTTTCCATTTTTCCCATAATCAATATGCTTTAGTAAACTATCAATTAACTTGTTATATGCATCATAATGTTCAACATTAGTCATGTACTTGACAATTGTATGTACAATGGCAAATATATCAGCAAGGATAGCTACCATCACAGATATCAAAAATTCTACGCGAACTTTGCAACCCAAAAAAGTATCTGCAGAAACCAAAGCAATTACGACAAACACCAAAACACGCAATAATCCTTTAAAGAACTTTACATACCCTTCTCTTTCCTTTTGCTTCTGCGCCTCACTATTATTAATTGCGGTAGCCATTATATTAATATTCTCAGAAATTGAAATCAGTATTTTATTCTCTACTGCATGGTCTCCATACATAACCGCACATTTGGCACGCTCTTCATCGGTGCATACTTTTGGAGACTTAATCTCCGCTACTTTTGCTTGTTCTATGATTTGGGCTTGGATATCCGCATCAAGCCCTTCTTCATCATCACAAACTTTTGGAGGCTCAACTCCCGCCGCCTTTGCTTGCTCTATGGTTTGAGCCTGACTATCCGCATCAAGCTCTTCTTTATCAACCACAGCACTTTTAGACATACATTAACTCCAAACTATCCAAACGCACTTTCATTGCCTGTTTGGATACATTAAATATCTTTGCCAATGAATCGCTAACAGGAATTATCATTTTTCTATATTCTTCTTTAAGCAACTCTTCCGGCATCAGTAATTCTGCAGCAAATTGATTTGCCTGGGTTTCAGTCGGAGATTGATCCATCCGAAAACTGGTTATTAACTTACCAGCATCGCAATCATCCATATGTAAATAATAGTGCCCAAGTTCATGCGCAATTGTAAATCGGGCCCGTGTCTCTATATCTTTCTCATTAACAAGTATCGTAACCCTTCCGTCAGGAGATTTTTGTATTGCCCCAGAGATTTTCTTTTTTACTAAATCCTCTATCTCTCCAAAATTTATGTAACGCACTTGTATATTTTCTTTCCTGCAAAGCATATCTACATCTATTGGGGTACTTTTTAATTGATTTTCTTTTATTAACTTTTTTGCCATAGTAATTGGAGACTTAAACTCAGTACTCATAAACTCACTCGCCTCCTTCTACTATTACATGCATTCAACTCTTCTACTTATACTTATATTTTACAATATTTTTGTGTTTTGTCAATACAACTAGAAAAAATAACCGTTTTTGAATGAGCGATCTATCTTCTATCCTCAAAATGAGGAGCCAAGACAATTCCTGGCTCTCGTCATTTATGCAAAAATACCTGCATATTTATTCGCTCTTCATCCATTCCCACTCTCTCCACTTTTTGGCAATTGTGGTAAATGTGTCGTAAAATTGAGAAAATTTGAACTGTCTTTGGCCGGAAAGCATTGGTATCACTGAGTTTTACTTTTCGAGGGGCTTCATCGTGGGGAAATGCACTATTACATAACATAACGGTGCATAAGTTCTCAAAACTCCGC